>NZ_VDEK01000030.1:0-51500 GCF_007668225.1 Cereibacter sediminicola
CGTAGCATAAGGAAACGACCTCACCCCGGGCAGGCGGCCACAACCGGGTGGTTACGATCGTTCTGCTCGGGCGGACGGGGACGGTGCTTCATGCAGCGGGCCGAAATGGCAGGGTTCCGGGCCGAGTCCTACGAAATCCTGCAGGCCATGGCGACTGAAACCTCGGGTTTATCGCCTTGGATCAACCGCTTCGCCGTTGTTCAGGCCGGACGGTGTAGGCGATACCGCAAGCCGCGCCGCCCGATGAGCGCGTCACCCGGATTCAGCCATGGCTCGGGGCGGATCCTTGTATCCCTCGAGGAAATCATGACGCTGCGACCAGACCTCGGCCCAATGGGCGGCTCGGGCGCGCTGGCGCCCGGTCAGGCGCGCCACGATGCCGAAGACCAGCGCCCGGCTGCCGGCCCAGAAGGCGAGCATGGCGCGGCCGAAGGGCACCTGCCAGGCTGGCCAGTGCTGCTCCATCAGCGTCATGCGCCCCTTCGCGCTCAGGACGTACTTGTGCGCCCGGGTTCGCGAGGCGGCGCCGACGAGGTGCATGATCTCGGCATCCGGGGTGATCATCGGCCGGTATCCAAGCTTCCGCGCCCGCAGGCAGAGGTCCGCCTCCTCGCCGTACATGAAATATTTCGGATCGAAGCCGCCCAGTTCCTCCCAGAGCGTCCGGCGGATCATCAGGAAGGAACCTTGCACGATATCGACCTCGCGCACGCTGTCGCGCTTCCAGTCCGCCATGGCCTCGGGGTTGAACAGGGTGCCGCCGGCAAAGACACCGGACAGGCCGGTTCCCTTGCAGAAGGCCGACCAGGGCGTGATGCGCCGCCAGCAGGAGGCGATGTTGAGCGAGCCGTCGGGAAACACCGTCCGCCCGCCGGTAATCCCGGCCCGGGGATTGGCCTTCGAGAAGGCCAGCAGGTTGTCGATGGCCCCGGCGTGGCATTCGGTATCGGGGTTGAGCAGCAGCAGCCATTCGGTGCGGGCTGCGGCGGCCACGACATTGTTGGCCTTGGCAAAGCCGAGGTTCTCGCGCGAGGCGATCACCTCGACCTGGGGGAAGGCGCGGATGATGGCCTCCGCGGACCCGTCGGAGGAAGCGTTGTCGAGCACCACGGTGCGGAAGCGGGTGGCGCGTGTCGTGTCGTGGAGCGTCTCGATGGCCTTCAGCGTCAGCTCGCGCGTGTTGTAGCTGACAATGATGACGGTCAGTTCGGGGGTGTCCGGTGCGAGGGGAAGGCTGCCTGCGGTCACGTGTCTGTCCTCGTGTGGCTGATCGGCCGGACCGGGCCGGTCCTGAGGGGATCGTCCGTTCGCAATCGGGTGTAGGCCGTCGCGCGCCGCCCCGGTTCCGCGCGGGGCGTTCCGGGTGGGAAGCGGGTGAAACGGAGGCTCCGGTCGGGGACCTCCGGCTCCGGGGAGGCTCCGGCGTCGGCCGCCGTGTCGGCCAGCCAGAAACCCGCCCCGAGCAGCAACAGGACGAACATCTGCAATTCGCCCCAGAGCGCCACGGTCGAGGCGCTCATGCACAGGCCGATGAGCGACAGCGTCCAGGCCAGGCGCATGCGGTCGAGTTCCCGATCACCGCAAAGCCCGGGCCGGTTCACGGCGAGGAAGGCGTAGAGGATGGCGCCGACCATCAGGAACAGCGCGGGCAGGCCGTGGACCATGGTCATGTAGAGCCAGTGGTTGTCGATGCTGGCCGTCATCCAGGGCAGGCGCGGCCAGTAGTTGTAGCCGTTGCCGAAGATCGGCGTCCGCATGATCTGTGCGCTGCCATAGTCCCAGATCAGCGTGCGGTAGTAGGCCGTCTGGGCGTTGAACGCGAGCCGTCCGCTGATCGCGGCGAAGGCGTTCTTGGTGGAGGCCAGTTCCAGCGCGATGTACAACAGGCCGCCCGAGGCCAGCAGGACGCGCCAGGGAGGCCCGACCTTCTGCGCGATCCGGTACCATGCGAGCACCCCCAGCTGCAAAAGCACGGCGAGCACGGCCCCGCTGGAGACGGACAGGAAGGTGGCAAGCCCGATCAGACCGGTGCCGACGACCCGCGCGGCCCCTCCCAGCCTCGGCCCGACACCCAACGCATAGGGCACGATGATCAGGGCCCCCATGAGCCCGTAGTGGATCGGGTGCGAAAAGACGAACTGGGCCCGGAACAGGCCCATGCGGGCCTCGTAGTCGTTGGCCTCGAAGGTGGTGAAGGGCGTGTGTTCGGCCACCATCCTGAGGAGGATCGGATCGTCCCGGAGGGCCTCGTACAGCGCGAAGGGAACGCTGATCATCGACATCAGCGCCCAGAACTTCACGAAGGAGACAAAGTCCTCGCGGTCGAGGATGAAGAGACGCCCGGCCAGGTAGCCCGCCAGCGTCAGCAGGGTCTGCTGGCCGGTGAAGGCCACGAAACGTTCCGGGTTGTTGATCAGGATCGACAGCCCCTGCCAGACGATGAACAGGAAGAAGAACAGGTCCGGCATCCGCCAGGGCACGACGCGCGTGAAGAACTGCTGCAGCAGGGCCGGGAACAGGAGCATCATCAGGATCAGCGAGGGCGTGAGCCGGATGCTGGCGACCTCGAAGGAGATGGGGATCAGCAGCGCGACGATGATGAGCCTGACGAGGAATTTTCGCCGGGCGGGGGCAAAGGCCTTGCCCGGCGCAAGGCCCGGCCTTTCGGAACGTGTCTCGGGGATGCTGTTCATGATCGCGGGAAACCGGCGGCGCTACGGGGTACGGGACAATTGCGGCGCGCCGATCCCCGTGCCGTCGAGCGGGCCGCCGGCGCGGTAGCGGAAGGCCGCGAGGTTCGACGGGTCCCGCGTCAGCCCGTCCTCGAAGACCTCGGCATAGACCCCCGGCTTCGTGCGGGTCTCGTCCTGGATGACGAGGTTGCCGGTCACGGCCCAGTCCGGCTTCCGGGCGGCGGGAAATCCATGGGCCGCGTTGCGCTCGATCGTGACCTCGCGGCTGCGGGAGGCGACGGTGATCCGCGGCGAAGCCAGGATGTCCGAGAACCCCTTCCCCTCGGAGACGCGATTGCGGATCAGGGTGTTGTTGCGGATCGTCAGCCCGTCGCTTTCGCCGATGGTGATGCCATGCAGGTGGCCGTTGATGATCACGTTGTTCTCGATCAGCACATCTCTGAAAAACATTTCCTCTCCCGCCTTGCCGAGGTCGACCGGATCGTTGCGGAAGAAGATGCTCTGGGTGTGGTGCCCGTGCCCCGCGTTGAGGATGTTGTCGCGGATCGTCACGCCCACCGAGGGTTTCGTGGTGTTGGTCGAGAACAGCTGGATGAAATCGGCATGGTCCCCCGAGTCCACCGACCTGTCGAAATCATGGAAGTGATTGTTCTCGATCCGCACATCACGGACCTGCGCGAGGTTCATGCCGTCCTTGCGCAGACCGTGTATCCTGTTCCCGGCGAACAGGATGTTGTCGCTGCGGAAGATCGACACCCCGACCCAGAACCTGCGGATATCGCTGTTGCGGATGGTGAGCCCCGTCATGTCCTCGGCGATCAGCGCCTGCCCGCCGGGAAAACCGTCGTCGATCGGCGAGGCGCTGCGATAGAGGTCGCCGTCGAAGATGACCTGGTCCAGCACCACGTTGCGCGAGCGGTAGAGGCGGAAGGGAGCGATCCAGAGCGGCGCGTCATCGCCGCGAAAGACATGGTCGAAGACCAGATGTTCCAGCGTCACGTCGGCGCTGTCGGCAATGGTCGCCGCCCGGAAGCGCGGCGGATCCGTCTCGTCCGCGGCCATGATCCGCAACGGTCGGTCGTGCCTGACCACCTGGAGCCGGTCATAGACCCCGGCGGCCAGACGGATCGTCGGGATGCCGGAGGCGATGGCCTGGTCCAGTTCCGCCTGTGAGCCGACCCTCCCGTCCGGGCCCGCCCATGCCATTCCGGACAGGCCGACCATCAGGATCTTGCCCGGAAGCGTGCGGATCAAGGGCCTCGACATCCGGCGGATCATGATGCCGCCCGTGGCGGGACTGGCGCGGCGAAGGCAAGGTCTTGCGAAATCGGCGACTTGCTTTAAGCACATTGTCGAGTTTCTGCACCCGCAAAATTCCGTGTCATTGATAGTTGAAGCAGAGTCGCCATGCCAGATGAAGTTGCAGCGGGGCTGAAGAAAGCCCGGCGCAGGGGGCTCAATCGCTTTGCCGGCCTGCGAAACGGGCTCGTCGCGCTCCGGCGGGTGTTCCTGACGCGGGTCTGGAAGATGGATCTGCATCCGACCATGCAGATGTCCCTGTCGGCCAGGTTCGACCGGACCTTTCCCATCGGTGTGCATGTCGGGGCCCATTCCTACGTCGCCTTCGAGGCGCGCATCCTGACGCACGACCGGACGCGGGGCCTCTACCTGCACACGCGCATCGGCGAGAACTGCTTCATCGGGGGGCGGTCGATGATCCTTCCGGGGATCGAGATCGGGGACAATTCCATCGTGGCCGCGGGCGCCATCGTCACCAAGTCCGTGCCGCCGCGCAGCATCGTGGCGGGCAACCCGGCGGTGATCGTGCGCTCCGGCATCGAGGTCGGCCCCTATGGCCGCTTCCTGACGGCCGACGCCACCGAAGATGCGCTGGCGTCCTCGGGCCGGACGTGACGTCCTGCGGACCGGCGCCGTCCTTCTGGCGCTCGTCGCCGGCGGTCTTGCCGCCTGGAGCCTGGTCCCCGGACGTCCGGCCCCCGCCCCGCAGGATCGCCTGATCGCGCTGCATCTGCCTGCGGACCGCCCGTTGCGGCTGACCATCCTCGGCACCAGCCTGTCGCACGGCGAGCCCTGGACGGAACGGCTCGGGACGGCGCTCGCCGCCTGCCGCGGGCAAGGCGCCGACATCGCGGTCATCGCCCGGCCGGGGTCCGGCGTGGACTGGGGCCTGACGCAGGTTGCCGCCGTCGCGGCCACCCGCCCCGACGTCCTGCTGATCGAGTTTGCCATCAATGACGCCGACCTGTGGGACGGGACGGGGCTTGCGGCGTCGCGGGCGCGACATGCGGCGCTGCTGCGGCAGCTGCGCACGGCCTCGCCCGGCACCGCGGTCTTCCTGATGACGATGAGCCCCGCCCAGGGGCTGCGCGGGGCCCTGCGGCCGCGGCTCGGGGCGCATTACCGCCAGTATGTCCGCATGGCCGAAGAGATGGGCGCCGGGGTCATCGACCTCCATCCCCGCTGGCTTGCCCGGCCGCGCGCCGAACGTGGTCTCGGCGCGGACGGGCTGCACCCGGATCCGCAGGTGGCGGCACAGGTCATCGTGCCGGCGGTGGCCGGACTGCTGACCCGGGCCGCGGGGCTGCCCGGGTGCCCCCCTGCGCCTGTTTCTCCATGACGCGGACATAGGCCGCGATCAGCGCCTCCACCTGAAAGGCCCAGCTCAGTTCCGTCTCGATCCGCTCGCGGCCGATGCGGCCCATCTCGGCGCAGCGGGCGGGATCGTCGATCAGCGACAGGATCTTCCCGGCCATGTCCGACGTGTCGTTGGGCCGCGCATAAAGCGAGGCCCCTTGAGCCGAATAGCGCCCCTCGGTCACGTCGAACTGCACGATCGGCTTGGAAAACGCCATGTATTCCAGGATCTTGTTCATGGTTGACTTGTCGTTCATCGGGTTCACCCGATCCGGGTTCACACAGACATCCGCCGAGGAAAGCACCGAGAACAGCTCCTCGTCGGGCGCCCGTCCGGTGAAGGTCACATGATCCGACAGCCCCAGGTCGGCGGTCATCCGCTTGAGCTCCGCCATCGCCGGACCGCCGCCCACCAGCACGAACTGCACGTCCCGGCCGCGGTCAAGGACGATCTCGCGCGCGGCCTCCAGCAGCAGGTCGATGCCCTCCTGGTCGCCCATGACGCCGACATAGCCCACCATGTGCGCCCGCCCGTTGCGCCATTTCGGATCGGGCGGCATCAGGCGCAGCTTTTCCAGGTTCGGGCCCGAGCGTACGACAAAGACATCCTCGGGCGCCTTGCCGCCCCGCGTCAGGGCGATCTGGCGGTAGGACTGGTTGGTGGAGATCACCACCTGCGCGGCACGGAAGGTCCGCCGCTCCAGCCAGACCATCAGCTTCCAGAAAAAGCCCCGCTTGCCGAACTTGGCCTCGTAGAGCTCGGGGTTGATGTCATGGTGATCGAAGATGAAGCGCGTGCCGTGGAACCACTTGAAGGGCAGCGCGACCAGGAACAGCAGGTCGGGCGGATTGCAGGCCTGGATCGTGTCGAAGCCCCGCTCGCGCCGGATCCTCGACGCCAGCCGCATCTGGTGCCAGAGCGCGGCCGAATATTCCAAGAGGTAGCCGGCGGCCCCCCTCGCATCCAGCGGCAGCGGGTGGCGGTGGATGTGGATCCCCTCGATCTCCTCGTAGGGCCGTTCATACCCCTTGCCGGTGGGGCAGATCACCGAAACCTCTGCTCCGGCGGCGTGCAGGGTCAGGCTTTCGTGCCAGACCCGTCGGTCGAAGGGCAGGGGCAGGTTCTCGACCAGGATCAGCACCTTGCGCCCCGCCAGCGGGCGCGTCTCGCGCAGGCGCGCAAGGATGTCGGAGGCGCTCCCGGCCCCGGTCATTCGGCTTCCCTCACGGCGTCCAGCCGGCCCAGGTCGACGATCTGCGTCCCCCTGGGCAGGGACAGCAGCCGGACGGTCCTGTTGGTGGCGATCACCCGGTCATAGCCGCCGGCCTCGGCGGTGTCCCGGCCGACCAGCAGGCGGCTCAGCTGCGGCAGCTGGCTGTAGGCGTAGCCCAGGTTGGCGCCGATCAGCTTGCGGGCATCCACCGCCGGATCGAAGATGTCGAGCCGGTAGCCCGCCGTCAGAAGCTTGCGCGCCAGGTCGACGTTCGGGCTTTCGCGCAGGTCGTCGGTGTCGGCCTTGAAGGCCAGGCCCGCCATCAGCACCCGCGCGCCGGGGGCCAGCCCTGCGGTGGCGTGCAGGAACAGGCGGTGCTTGTGCGCCTCGTTCGAGCGCAGCAGGCTGTCCACCAGCGGCGTCGTGGTGCCGATGTCGCCGGCGATGTGCTGCAGCGCCCGCACGTCCTTGGGCAGGCAGGAGCCGCCAAAGGCGCCGCCGGGGCGCATGTAGCAGGCCGAGATGTTCAGCTTGGTGTCCGAGACGAAGATCCGGTGCATCTCGGCGGGCGGCACGCCCAGGTCAAGGCAGACGCGGCCGAGTTCGTTGGCATAGGCCACCTTGACCGCGTGCCAGCTGTTGTCGGCAAACTTGGTGAACTCCGCCGTGCGGAAGGCGACATGGAAGGTGGGGGCCTCGATGTTGGCATGCAGCGCCTCCATGTTGGCCGAGGGCTGGCCGTCACGGGTGCCGATCACGATCTTCGGCGGGGCGAAGTAGTCCTCCACCGCCGATCCCTCGCGCAGGAACTCGGGGTTGTAGACGATCTCGACCTTGCTGGCCCAGTCGGCGCCGGTCTCGCTTTCGAACAGGGGGATCACCAGCTCCTCGATCGTGCCGGGACGGAAGGTCGAGCGGTAGGCGACGGTCAGGATCCTGTCGCGCGGCGCCCCTGCGACCGCTTCGGCGATCTGCCGGGTCACGTCGGCGATGTAGCGCATGTTGTGCGAGCCGTCCGGGGCGGAGGGCGTGCCGACACAGACGATGGCGATGTCGGCGTCATCGAGATGGTCGCCGATGTCCGTCGCCGCATGCAGGCGGCCCGCCGCCAGCGCCTCCGCCATCATTGCGTCGATCCCCGGTTCGATGATGGGTGCCCTGCCCGCCAGGAGGGAGGCGACCTTGTCCTGGCTCACGTCGATGCCGGTGACCCTGTGGCCTTCGCTGGCAATGCAGCAGGCGGCGGTCAGGCCGACATATCCAATTCCGAAGATAACGATATGCATAAGGAGGCTGTCCCGTGGAATTTCGTGTGTTCTCAAGATTCCTGCGGCGCTTCGCAACAGCGGGAAAACACCCGGTTCGCTTCGGGTGGAGGATCCTCTGCATTGTTGTAAAAACCTCGCAGTCGCCTTGCCTTTGCCTCCGGGCTAAAAAAAGACGGCTTCCGGATTCATTGATTTCGGGCGCTCTGGAATTCAGGCTTCGCAACCTGGCCAAAGGGCATCCCTCTCCGGCTGACCGAGGCCCGGCACCGGCACATGGGCGAAGAGATCCTGCAGGAAGGCCCTGGGATCCCGACCGTTCTTCTCGGCCCAGGTTCAGGCGGCGAGGTAGTTCCAGCGCGCCCCGCCACTGGTCTTGGGGTTGGGGGTGATGACCTGCACGCCGTCGGCCACCAGATCGCCCCAGTCGGCGATGCCCCTGGGATTGCCCTCGCGCACAAGGAACACGATGGTCGAGGTGTAGGGCGAGGAATTGTGCGGCAGCCGGCCCTGCCAGTCGGCCGGGATCCTGCCCGACCTGGCCGCGATCGCGTCGATGTCCGAAGCCAGCGCCAGCGTCACCACCTGCGCGCCCGGCCCGTCGATCACTGCGCGGGCCTGCGCGCCGGAACCGCCGTGGCTTCGGCGAGGACCATGAGGGCCTTCAGCGCATATTTCATCTTTTGCGTGATCATGCGCCCAAGCTAGGGGCCGGGCGGGGCCATCACAAGAAAGATCCGGCGGGCCACCGTCTTGCGGGCCGAGGGGCAGGGGAAGGGGCGCTCGCGCTGCGCCCGCCGGGCGGCGCCCGGTTCAGGCCTGACGCTTGGCCTGGCTGCGGAACAGGGCGAGGGCGCGGTAGATGTTGCGCCGGGCCTCGGCCATGCGGCGGGGGCCGGGGGCGGTGGACTGCGGCTCGGTATGCTGCCAGTGGCCGCCGATCCGGGCTGTCCAGTGATCGCCGTGATCCTCGAAGTGAAAGGGCACGATGCCGTCCACCGTGCCTTGTGCCTGCACCGGGCCGTTCCGGGTCGTGATGTCGAATTCAAGTGCCATGGTCTGCTTTCTCTTGGCGGCGCTTGCCGCATTGTTGGGCGGCAATCCGCCGCCATGCTTCATCGAATGAAGGGAATGTTCGCTCGGCTCCCGCAGCGGGGCCGACAGGCCGATCCGGGGGAGACCTGACAGGATATAGGGCCCGGATCCGCCACTTCAACCGGCGGGGCACAAGGCGGCCGGCGCCGGAGGGTGCCTCCGCCCCCGGCGCGCGGCGGCAGGGATTTCAGAGCAGGAAGTCGCTCGCGGTCAGCCGGTCCACGTTGGCCACGAGGATCTCGAAATCCGCCCGCCCGTCGCCGGTCACGTCGGCCCGCACCAGGATGTCCGGTCCCGTATCCACGCACCAGACCGACCAGGCGCGCGCCGTGCCGCCGCTGAAGGTGAAGGCCTGGTCGCCCGACGCGGGACGGGCATCGATCGGGCGCAGGTCGATGTCGTCGATCCCCGGGATGAAATTGCGGATCGTGTCATGGTCCTTGCCCGGCCGACTGTCCGCCACCGAGCGGAACAGGAAGACGTCGCGCGCCCGGTCGGCTCCGCCCAGCAGCAGGTCGCGCCCGGCGCCGCCGCAGATCAGGTCGGCTCCGGTGCCGCCGTCGATCCGGTCATGGCCCGCCTCGCCGTAAAGCCGGTCGTTTCCCGACCCGCCGTCGATCCGGTCCTGGCCCGCCCCGCCGAAGAGACGGTCGTGCCCGCCGCGGCCGAGGATCGTGTCGTCGCCGCCGTGGCCGCGGACGAGATCGGCCATGTTGGACAGGTCGAACCGGTCGTTGCCGGCCAGAAGCGAGCGCAGGATCGCCATGTCGTCCGTGGTCGAGCGGGTCAGACCGGCCTGGTAGAGCGAAACGGCCGACACCGAGGCCCGTTCGATGCCCCAGGTCGTTTCATAGTAGCCGTCCGAGAGGACCGCCTCGACATAGCCCGTCACCGTTCCCCCGGTGATGTGGCCCGTCACGGAGGAATAGCCGATCGACCGGCCGCCGAAGAGGCTGCCGTAATCCTCGCCGCCGTAGGACCAGCCGGCCGCGAAGATGTCCGTATAGGTGATGCCGTTGAAGGTCTCGTTGATGTTGTCGAAAAATTCGGCGCCGAAGCCGAAGCGGTAAATCCGGTTGAGGTCGAGCTGATCCATGTTCAGCCCGACGTTCGCGAAAATGTCTGCCATTCACTGCCTTCCTGCGGCCGGCTGTCGGCCTGGAACATCCTGCCCGCCCCGAACCCCTTCGTCGATCGGGCAGGGCCTACCTTCGTCCGGCATCTGGACGGGTGCGTGTCGAAGTTGCGTCGCCTTTGTGGCGCGCCCGCGGCGTCCGTGCACGATCTTGCCGAACGGCGCTCCCGTCCCGGGTGGGACATCCTGGCCCCGGCCCTGCGTGACATGGTCACTGACGCGGCGGCGGCGGCCTGTCTATGAGAGCCAGCCCCGGTGCCCTCCCGGAGGGGAGGCTCGCTCGGCCTCCGGGGGCGACCGAGCCGCCACTCCCGCCGGAGCGGGACAAGGAAAGACCAGGACCGATGAGCTACAAACAGAAGATCGACGACATCCGCGACGAGCTGCGCGCGCTCTACAAGGCCGCCCCCGAGCAGACCCGGGGCTTCGGCGCCCTCTCGAAGGCGGTCAAGGAGAGCGGCGTCCTCGGCCACAAGGAGAAGGAATTCGTGGCGCTCGGCATGGCGCTGGTGCAGCGCTGCGAGCCCTGCATCGTTCTCCATGTCGAGGCGCTGATGAAGGCCGGCGCCAGCCGCGAGGAACTGGGCGACGTGCTGGCCATGGCGATCCAGATGAGCGGCGGGCCCGGCATGATGTATGCCGCCAAGGCCCTCGCCTGCTGGGACGAGCTGGCCGCCGCCGGCTGACCCGCCGTGCCGCCCCGCAACCCGGCCGCCCTCCGCGCTGGCCGGCCGGCCAGCGGCCCGCGCCGGTCCTGCGGGATCGGCCGGTCCATGAAGGGTAGCCTGGCGCGGCGTCCGTGACCGGGTGGCGGCGCCTGCCGCCCCCGGAGCCCTCAGATGCCGAACCCCACCTGCCAGATCAGGAAGGGCACCGCCGAGAGCGGGATCAGCGAGACGAGCACGAGCGCCCCGTCCCGCGTCAGCAGGCCGGCCGCAAAGAGGGCGATGGCGGCCGAGGCGACCGAGCCCGAGGCGGGGATCACCTCCATGAAGGGCATGACGAGCGTCAGCACCAGGATGCAGGCCAGCGGCAGGAACAGCCAGGGCCGGTGCACGAGGAAGGCAAGCCGCTTGCCGATGAAGCGCTCGGTGAAGCGCAGCGGCTTGCGCAGCCACGAGATCCCCTTGCAGAGCATCCGGCTCGACACCCGCCGCCGGGTGATGAAGCCGGGCAGCCAGGCGCTCTTGCGTCCGACGATCATCTGCACGGTCAGGATGAAGACCACGACCGCCACGAAGGTGGTGATGCCCGGAATGGCGCTCGCCGGCGAGGTGGAGATCAGCGAGAAGACCAGCATCAGCGAGGCGAAGGAGCGGTCGCCCAGCCGGTCGACGATCTCCTGCACGGCGACATCCTCGTCATGGACCGCCCCCTCCAGCTCGTCCAGAACGTCGCTCAGCGCCCTCGTGGGTTCGGCCATGTGCATCCTCCGGCTCCCCGCAGCAACGGCCCCGGACCGGACGGGGTTCCTGCGCCGCGCGCACCCGCCGCGCGCACCCTGACGGAACCGGCGGCGGGTTCATGGCGAAGGGCCACCGGACGCGCCGCAGGGCCGGCCTGGGGCCCTGCGGCTGCGGAGAGATCAGGCCAGAAGCGCATGGACCCGCATCGCGGCGCCACCGGCATAGTCCGCGGCGGTCCAGCCGGCCCAGGCGGCGTGATGCTCGACCGAGCAGAGGATCTGCATCTTCGCCTCCATCTCCCACGAGGCGCCGGGCACGTCGGCCGCGGTGAAGCGCGCGACCTGCGCCCCGTCGATCCAGAAGGTGACCGCCTCCGCGTCATAGGCGAACTCGTAGCGGTGGATGCCGGCGGCGAGCGGAACATGGACCTTCGGCGACGAGACCGTGCCGCCGCCGGTCTTCGGCATGTGGATGCCGATCGCCCAGACCGTCGCGCCGTCCTTCCGGATCAGCTCGAAGTCGAACTCGCGCGCGTTCGAGGCATAGGTGAAGAAGGCGCAGACCGCCCCCTCGTCCACCACCTCGAGGATCGCGCCCCACGTGCCGCTGGCCTTGGCCTTGTTGACCTGGATCACGCCCGACCGCGGCGGGGTGCCGTCGCGGTGTTTCAGCAGCGCCGAGCCGTCCGTCTCCCAGTCGATCAGCGAGGGATCGCCCATCGTGCCCACGCCGCCAAGCCAGGTCGTCATGATCAGCTCGTCCAGCGACCAGTTGGCCGCATCGCCCCGGGCGCGGCGGAAGTCGCCCGTGCGCCGGTAGCCCTCCGGCAGTTCGAGGGCGGGCGGCGCGGGCGGGGGCTCCACCGGCAGGACCACGCTGCCCAGGGCCAGGGCCATCGCCGAGAGCTTGTCCTCGACGCACACCATCCGCGCGGTGAGCGGCGCGAGATCCGCCGCGCCTCCGGGGGCGGGGACGGCCGCCTCGAGCGCGGCGATGCGGCTGCCGAAGCCGTCGATGATGGGTTGCAGATCAGGGTCATAGGCCATGAAACGTCTCTCCTTTCCTGTGGGGTGGCCCGGCAGGAGGCCGGGCCCTCGGGGTGATCGCCCGCCTCAGATCCATCCGGTGATGTCGGTCGCGGTCGTGCCGGTGGCGCGGATGCGGCAGGCCAGAAGCGCGTAGGTTCCCGCCGGCAGCGGCCCCGTCGTGTGGATCTGCCCGTCCCAGCCCACGAAGCTGAGCCGTCCCTCGCCGCCCAGCGTCACCGCGCGGATGGCCGAGGGCAGATCGCTTCCGTCCGACGGGGTGATGACCAGGGCGCCCGAGGCAGGCGCGGTGAGGCCGGCATGGTGGAACTTGAAGGGCTCTTTCATCGCGATCTCCTGGTCAGCGCGGAAGGCTCCGACGGGCGCAGACCCGGCGGGACGGCCCGCATGTGACCACGGGGCCGCTAAGACCTGCTGAAGCGGGCGCGCGCTGCCCGTTCCGGCCCTCTGCCGCGGCGCACCGATCCCGGATCATTTTCGGCAAATCGCGCACAGAGACCGGCCCGCCCCGAGGTGGGCGTTAGCGGATCCTTCACCCGCAGCCGGCAAGCCTCACAGGGCGCATCTCCCGAGGCGGCGTGGTGGCGGCGGGGCCGTGAACCACGGGGTCAGAACGACTCGACGTGCCGCAGCCCGCGGCGAAACCCAACGACGCCGAGCGTCCATTCGAAAGGTGACAGCAATGTCCAGCATCCTGACCAACACCAGCGCCATGGTCGCGCTGCAGACCCTGAAAAGCATCAACAGCGGCCTCGCGAAGACGCAGGACGAGATTTCAACCGGCAAGAGCATCGGCTCCGCGAAGGACGGTGCGGCCATCTGGTCGGTCTCGAAGGTGATGCAGGCCGACGTTGCTATGTTCGAAGCCGTTTCCGAAAGCCTCGGCGTCGGCGAAGCGACCACCAAGGTTGCGCTCTCCGGCATCGAGCAGTTGACCAAAACGCTGAACGAAATCGAGAAGCTTGTCGTTGCGGCAACGAGCGAAGGGGCGGATACGACAGCGATCGAGTCACAAATCACGTCGCTCAAAGAAAAGATGGACAGCGTCGTCGCGGGCTCTCAAGTCAATGGCATCAACCTGCTCAACGAAAACCCAAATGGGACTGACGCCACTTACAACGTGGTTTCTTCTGTAACGCGTGCGTCCCCCAGTGCTGCCGCATCGCTTGAACACATTACGATCACTGGCACGGATCTGGAGGCGGACGTCACGGGCATAACCTTCACAGGCGTCGCCGACACGACGGATGCTGCCGCCACACTGGGCGAGATCGAAACGATGCGCACGGCTATCCTGACTGCTGGCGCCACGCTTGGCGCCGCAGCCGCGCAGATTGCCGACCAGAAGGACTTCGTGTCCAAGGTTGCGGACGGGATCAAGGTCGGCATCAGCGTCATGACGGACACAGACATGGAGGCCGCCTCGGCCAGGCTGCAGGCGCTGCAGGTCCAGCAGCAGCTGGCCACCCAATCACTCTCGATCGCCAACCAGGCGCCGCAGAACATTCTCTCGCTGTTCCGCTAAGTCCGGCGGGCCGGGGCGAAACGCTCCGGCCCCTCCGGTAGGGCAAGACGCTCCCAGACATGGAAGGACAGAACGTGAATGCTTCCACGATGGCCCGGAACGCCTATGGCGCGGGTCAGGGTTCGGCGCGAACGCCGCGATCCACCGAATATGCGCTGCTGGCGAAGATCACCGCCCGGCTGAAGGAGGCGGACAAGCCCGACCCGCTCGCCTTTCCCGCCCTCGCGGCCGCGATCGAGCAGAACCGCAAGCTCTGGCTCCAGTTCGCGATGGATGTGGCCCATCCCGACAACGGCCTGCCGCGCGACCTGCGCGCCCGGATCTTCTATCTCTACGAGATCGTCCAGCAGCACTCATCCAAGGTGCTCGCGCGCTCGGCCGACATCGACCTGCTCATCGACATCAACACCGCCGTGATGCGCGGCCTTGCGGGGCAGGGGGGCGGATCATGAGCGGCCTCGTCCTGAGACTGGGCCCGGGCGAGCGGGTGATGATCAACGGCGCGGTGATCGAGAACGGCGACCGCCGCTCGCGCATCACCGTCATGACGCCCAACTCGGTCATCCTGCGCCAGCGCGACGCCATCCGCCCCGAAGAGGCGAACACGCCCGTCCGCCGGATCTGCTACATGGCCCAGCTCGTCCTGTCGGGCGACGCCACCTTCGAGGACATGAAGCCCCAACTGCTGCGCGGGATCGAGCAGCTGAGCCAGGTGCTGACGGATGCGGACAGCCGCGCCCAGCTGAGTGTGGCGACGGCGGCGGTGCTCGCCGGCCAGCACTACCAGATCCTCAAGGCGCTGCGGAGCCTTCTGCCCCGCGAGGCGCGCCTTCTTGCTGTGGCGGGCGCGCGATGAGCGTCCAGCCGGTCCTCCCGCTGTCGGGCTACGCCGGCTGGCGCTTCCTCGAGCGCACGATGGAGCGTCAGCGCGAGGTCCACGACCAGAGCCAGCAGGTGCGGAAGGACGTGGCCTATTTCGCCGAGAAGATCGGCACCGTCCGCACCGCCGAGGATCTTGTCTCGGACTACCGGCTGCTCAAGGTCGCGCTCGGCGCCTTCGGCCTCGAGGAGGCGATCGACGGCAAGGCCCTGATCCGCAAGGTCCTGACCGACGGGTCGGGCGACAAGGGGGCGCTGGCCAACCGGCTCTCGGACAAGAGGTGGCTCGCGCTGACAAAGACCTTCGGCTTCGAAGGCGGCGGGGCGGGGACCACGGCCGAGGGCTTCGCCGACCGGATCGCCGCACAGTACCGGGCGCGCAGTTTCGAGAGCGCGGTGGGCGAGCTGGACGGGAACATGGGCCTCGCCCTCACCCTCGACCGCGAGATGGCCACCCTCGCCGCCGGCGACACGAGCGAGACTGCCAAGTGGTACAGCGTCCTGGGCTCGACCTCGATGCGCGCTGTCTTCGACGGCGCCTTCGGCTTGCCGAAGGCCTTTGCCGCCCTCGACCTCGACCGGCAGCTCGAGGTCTACAGGAACAAGGCCGAGGCGATGTTCGGCAGCAATTCGGTCTCGCAGTTCGCGGATGCCGATGTGCGGGACAAGCTGATCAAGACCTTCCTGATCCGTGCCGAGCTGGGCACGTCGGTCAGTTCCAGCCCCGGCCAGATCGC
This sequence comes from Cereibacter sediminicola, assembly GCF_007668225.1. Classification (NCBI taxonomy): domain Bacteria; kingdom Pseudomonadati; phylum Pseudomonadota; class Alphaproteobacteria; order Rhodobacterales; family Paracoccaceae; genus Cereibacter; species Cereibacter sediminicola. The sequence continues at coordinate 15,651 of NZ_VDEK01000030.1, forward strand.
CCTGACCCTGCTGGGCGGCTGAAATCGCCGGACCAGGGCGCCTCGAGATGCCGTTCACGTCGGCCAGCACCCGCACCGCCTCGGGCGATCCGGCCAGCAGCGACTGCGGCACCACGGATCTCGACCACCTGCCCGCGGCGTTGGTGGCATAGGTGAGCGCGCCCACCAGCGTCTCGCCGGCCGCACCGCTGTAGAGGCGCGGGATCCCGTCAGGGCCAATGTTGATGTTGTATTCCGTCCCGCCGGTGAAACCCCTGGTAGCCGGTGCTGCGGTCGATGTCGGTGTCGAGCCAGATCGTCGTGCCCTGGCCGATCGGCACACCGTCGGTCGAGAGGGAGAAGACGAAGCTGTCGCCCGCCAGATTGCCATGGAGCGCGTGATTCGATCCGTCGGTGGCGGCTGTGCCGAGCTGCTTTTCGCTTGTCCAGTCGTCCAGCGATCCGTTCAGACTGTAAGTCACCACGATGCTCTCACGGGGCATGAGGCCCGGATCCCGAAGCCTCGGCGGGCCTGCGCCGTCCGGCCCGCCGGGGGCCGGGCCGGTCTTCCTGGCCGTCGGATGATCGGGTGCCGGGGAAGCGCCGCGGCTCTTTCAGCGGGCGAGCCCGGCGTAGAGCCTCGGCAGGCGCTCGGGCAGGCGGTCGATGCGGTCGAGGATCTGGTAGCCGCGCGGGCCGAAGATCTGCGCGACATAGGTGTCGGCCTGCGGGTCGAGCGTCAGGCAGAAGGGCTGCACGCCCTGCCGTGTCACCTCGTCCACCGCGGCGCGGGCGTCGTGGCGCAGGTGGGCGGGGTCGCGCACGTCGATGTCGGCGGGCGCGCCGTCGGTCAGCACCAGAAGCAGCTTGCGCGCCGCCCGCTGCTGGCCGAGGTGCCAGCCCGCGTGGCGGATCGCGGCGCCCATGCGGGTGGAGAGCCGCCCCTCCATCCCCGCCAGCCGCGCCCTGCCCATCGGCCCCCAGCTGTCGCCGAAGTCCTTGAACCGCTGGTAGAAGACATTGTGCCGCCCGTCCGAGCAGAAGCCGTGCAGCGCGAAGGGATCGCCCACGCGATGGACGGCCTCGGCCAGGAGCACCGTCGCCTCGCGGGTGACGTCGATCAGGCGGCCCCCGGCGGCCAAGGGATCGTTGGTGGATTCGGACAGATCCAGCAGCAGCATCACCGCCACGTCGCGCGTGCTGCGGACCTGCCGCATCATCACCCGCGGGTCGGGCTGGCGGCCCAGCCGCATGTCGAGCCGCGCCGCGATGGCGGCGTTCAGGTCGAGGTCGTCGCCCTCTTCCAGCCGGCGCAGGCGCTGCACGCCCTGCGGCTGCATCGCCTCGAGCACCCGGCGCATCCGCGAGAGGATCGGACGGTTCTCGGTCAGGATCGCCTCGGCCACCTGCGGATCGCCCGGCTTCGGGCGCTTTTCCAGCACGGTCGCCCAGTCGGGGCGGTAGAGGCCGATGCGGTGGTCGAACTCGGGGTAGGTGCGGGGCGGCGAGACCGGCTCGCGCCCCTCGCGGGCGTTGAAGCTGGTGCCGGCGTCGTCGAAGAACTCGCTGGCGCAGACCCAGACCTCCTGCGCATCCTCGCCGGCGGTCTCGACCTCGACCTCGTTCACCATCTCGGAGACCGAGACGTAAAGCCGCCGCTGTTCGGGCGCGGGGCTCATGTCCCATTCGGCCTCGTCCGTCTCCCACAGCGCGCGGTTGTCGTCGCGGTAGGGGGCGGCGACCGGCGGGGCTAGGGTGCCCAGACGCTCGGCGAGCGCAAGGCCCAGGCTGCGCGACGTGGCCTCGGACGGGTCCGCCCCGGCCCAGGCCGCGTGGGCCCAGAGGGCGTGGGGGTCGGTGGCCACCTCATCCAGCAGCAGCGCGCGGGCGATGCGGTCTAACGGTCCGTCGCCGGTATGGAACCGCGCCCAGAGGTCGCGCAGGCGGGGAAAGCGCGCAATGGCCAGCGCCTCGGCGCGGGCATCCTCGAACAGGCCGATGCAGGCGCGCTGGAGGGGCGAGAGGCCGTCCATTCCGGTCGGCCCGCGCCGGGCCACCAGATGCGCCGCGGCATGGGCGGCGGCCGCGCGGTAGAGGTCAAGGCCCGCCACCCCCTGCCAGTCGTCCCAGGCGTCGGGCAGATGCAGGGTGCCGCCCTCGATGAAGGGCCTGAGCCCCTCGCGCGCCTCATAGTCGCCCGACGTCGGGCGCATCGCGAAATCGCGGCCCCAGAGCGCGCGGAGGTAGGCGCCGATCCGGCGGTGGATGTCGACAAACAGCACCCCCTTGCGCTCGCGTTGCAGGACCGCCTTCGCCTCGGCGCTTTCCAGCGCGAAGTAGCGGGCCTGTTCGGCATAGTTGGTGCGGTGCGCCTCGGCCCCCCACAGCGCCCAGCGACGCAGGCCCCCCAGCGTCAGCACGCCCAGAAGCTCGTCAAGATGCCCGAGCATCGGCCGCAGCCCCCGCGGCGCCTGCGCGAGCAGCACGTTCAGGAAACCGAGATAGGCGCGGAACAGGTCCGCATCGCCCAGCCGCCGGGCGGCCAAGGGTGCCGTCGCCAGCACCTGCGCGATCACCGCGCCCGAGGTGCGCGAGGCAAGGCCCAGGCACTCCTGCGCCAGATCGGGCAGCACATCCTCGCCCAGTTCGCGGGCAAGCGGGGGTGCGGCCTCGATCCAGGCGCAGACCAGCTCCTCTCCGCGCCCGATCCGGGTCAGCGCCGCCGCGCCCTCGCGCCAGACCTCGAGGCCGCGGGGCGAGAGGCGGCGGGCGGCCTCGGGCGCCAGATCGGCCAGGCACGCGCGGGCGGTCGGGGAGAGGTCGTCGATCGGGGCGAGGAGGGTCATGGCATCCCCCTAGAAATAGGTGGTCACGGCCGCGTCGAGCGCGTCGCGCATGTCGGGATCGTCGGTGATCGGCCGCACCAGCGCCATCCGGCAGGCGGCAACCGGCGCCACGCCGCGGGCAATCAGATGGCCCGCATGAACCAGCATCCGGGTCGAGATCCCCTCATCGAGCCCGTGGCCCTTCAGGTTGCGCGCGCGTTCCGCGATCGCGACCAGCTTGTCGGCCAGCGCGAGGTCCACCCCCGCCTCGTGGGCCACGATCTCCACTTCCACGCCATGCTCGGGCCAGGTGAAATCCAGCGCGCCGAACCGCTGCTTCGTGGATTGCTTCAGGTCCTTCATCAGGCTCTGGTAGCCGGGGTTGTAGCTGATCACGAGCTGGAAGTCGGGATGCGCGCGCAGGAGTTCGCCCTTCTTCTCCAGAGGCAGCACGCGGCGGTTGTCGGTCAGCGGGTGGATCACCACGGTCGTGTCCTGCCGCGCCTCGACCACCTCATCCAGGTAGCAGATCGCGCCGTGACGGGCGGCGAAGGTCAAGGGCCCGTCCTGCCAGCGCGTGCCGTCGGCATCCAGAAGGAACCGGCCCACGAGATCCGAGGCCGTCATGTCCTCGTTGCAGGCGACGGTGACGAGCGGCTTGCCCAGCCGCCAGGCCATGTGCTCGACGAAGCGGGTCTTGCCGCAGCCGGTGGGGCCTTTCAGCATGACGGGCATCCGGGCGGCGTGGGCGGCCTCGAACAGCGCGATCTCGTCCGCGACAGGGCGATACCAGGGCTCGGCCGCGATGCGGAACGGGTGGGTGATGGCGTCCATGATGACCTCGGGGGAAGGGGCCCGCCGCGGGGAGGACGCGGCGGGCAAGCGGCCCGCCACCGCAAGGGGTGGCGAGCGGCGGTCTCAGACGGCGGCGCCGCGATAGACGACCATGTTGGCGCCCTGACTCTGGGTGAAGTTGTCGTAGCCGATCAGGCGGACGTGGTTCTCGGGGTTCGCCTCGTGGCAGGCCTTCAGCTCGCCCAGGATCGTGTCCACATCCGTTTCGCCGAACATCGGCAGCTTCCACATGTACCAGTAGGTGCCCGAGGCGAACTCCGGCTCGGTGTGCTCGATGGCCGGGTTCCAGCCGTTCTTCACGATCCATTCGACCTGCCGGCGGATCTCGTCCTCGGTCATCGGCGGCAGATAGGAGAAGGTGCCCATCTTGCGGCTTGCGGGGTCGGACAGCCGCGACTTGTAATCCTGAACGCTCATTTTCCTGTCTCCTCTGCCTCAGCGGTGCTGCACGTCGAGCTTGTCGACGGTGTCGAACTCGAACCGGATTTCCTTCCAGGTCTCCATCGCCATGCGCAGCTCGGGGCTGGTCTGGGCGGCCCTGGTCAGGATCTCCTTGCCTTCCTTCTCGAGGTTGCGGCCGTCGTTGCGGGCCTGCACGCAGGCCTCGAGTGCCACGCGGTTGGCGCAGGCGCCGGCCGCGTTGCCCCAGGGGTGGCCGAGCGTGCCGCCGCCGAACTGCAGGACCGAGTCATTGCCGAAGATCGAGACCAGCGCCGGCATGTGCCAGACATGGATGCCGCCCGAGGCCACCGGGAACAGGCCCGGCTGCGGCCCCCAGTCCTGTTCGAAGAAGATCCCGCGCGAACGGTCGGCCTTGATGAAGCGGTCGCGCAGCAGGTTGATCCAGCCGATCGTGGCCTCGCGGTCGCCTTCCAGCTTGCCGACGACGGTGCCGGAATGGAGGTGATCGCCGCCCATCAGCCGCAGGATCTTGGCCAGCACCCGGAAGTTGATGCCGTGGTTCGGGTTGCGGTCCATCACCGCATGCATGGCGCGGTGGACATGCAGCAGCATCCCGTTCTTGCGGCACCAGCGCGAGAGGCTCGTGTGCGCCGACCAGCCCACCGTCAGATAGTCCGACATGATGATCGGCGTGCCGATCTCTTTCGCGAACTCGGCGCGTTCGTAGATCTCTTCCATCGTGCCGGCGGTCACGTTCATGTAGTGACCCTTGCGCTCGCCGGTCTCGGCCTCGGCCTTCTCGATCGCCTCCTGGCAGAACAGGAAGCGGTCGCGCCAGCGCAGGAAGGGCTGCGAGTTGACGTTCTCGTCGTCCTTGGTGAAGTCGAGCCCCCCGCGCAGGCACTCATAGACCGCGCGGCCGTAGTTCTTGGCCGACAGGCCCAGCTTCGGCTTGATCGTGCAGCCCAGAAGCGGGCGGCCATACTTGTCCAGGAGGTCGCGTTCGACCTTCATCCCGTGCGGCGCGCCGGGGCAGGTCATCACGAACCACAGCGGGAAGCGCACGTCTTCCAGCCGCAGGGCGCGCACCGCCTTGAAGCCGAAGACGTTGCCGACGAGCGAGGTGAAGACGTTGACGACCGAGCCTTCCTCGAACAGGTCCATCGGATAGGCGATGAAGGCGTAGAAGGCCTCGTCGCTGCCCGGCACGTCCTCGATCGCGTAGGCCCGGCCCTTGTAATAGTCGAGGTCGGTCAGAAGGTCGGTCCAGACCGTCGTCCAGGTGGCGGTGGAGCTTTCGGCGGCGACGGCGGCGGCGGCCTCCTCGCGGCTCACGCCCGGCTGCGGCACCACCTTGAAGACGGCGAGGATGTCGCTGTCCTTCACCTGATACTGCGGCTCCCAGTAGATGGAGCGATAGTCCTTCACTCCGGCGTCATAGGTCTTGGCGGCCATGATGGTCCTCGTTGTCCCTTGGTCGGGGACGGTATGGCGCCTTGCAGGACTAAACCAAACTGAATAGTTTTAAGTATCAGAACAGGTAAAAGGTTATTCATGCGCTGCACGCTGCGCCAGTTGCAGGTCTTCGCCTCGGTCGCGCACCACGCCAGCTACACCCGCGCGGCCGAGGAACTGCACCTGACCCAGCCCGCCGTCTTCGCGCAGGTCAAGCAGCTGGAAGAGGCGCTGGGGACCGCGCTGATCGAGCGGATCGGCAAGCGGCTGCACCTGACCGAGGCGGGCCGCGCGGTGGTCGCCACGGCGCGCGAGACGCTGGAGGGGATCGAGCGGCTCGAGATGCAGCTGGCCGACCTTCAGGGCTTGCGGCGCGGGCGGCTGAAGATCGCCATCGTCTCGACCGTGCAGTATTTTCTGCCGCGGCTCCTGGGCGAGTTCTGCACGCTGAACCCCGGCATCGAGGTGGCGCTGACCGTCACCAACCGCCAGACGGTGATCGCGCGGCTGGCTGCGAACGAGGACGATCTCTGCATCCTCGGCCAGCCGCCCGAGGGGCTCGACGTGGTGGCGACCCCCGTCGCGCGGAACCCGATCCTGCTGCTCGCGCCGGCCGATCACCCGCTGGCCGGGGCGCGGGCCGTGCCCTTCGCGGAACTGGCCGAGGCGCCCTTCATCCTGCGCGAGCCCGGCTCGGGCACCCGCGCCGCCGCGGAACGGTTCTTCGCCGACTGCGGCGTCCGACCGCGGGTGCGGATGGAGCTGGGCTCGAACGAGGCGATCAAGGAGGCGGTGGCGGCGGGGCTCGGGCTCGCGATCCTGTCGCAGGACACGATGGCGGTCGAGGCGGCGACGCGCCGGCTGGTGGCGCTGGACGTGCAGGGCTTTCCGCTGATGCGGGTGTGGAACGTGGCCTATCCCCGCGGCAAGCACCTCTCGGTGGCGGCCGCGGCCTTCCTGGCCCATCTGACGCAAGGCGCGCCCTCTCAGATCGCGAGCCACAGGTAAAGCGGCAGGCCCAGCGTCAGGTTGAAGGGGAAGGTCACGCCCAGCGACATGGTCAGGTAGATCCCCGGCTCGGCCTCGGGAAGCGCCATCCGCATCGCCGCCGGCACCGCGATGTAGGAGGCCGAGGCCGCCAGCACCGTCAGCAGGAAGAGGCTGCCCCCCGACAGGCCGATCAGCGCCCCCAGCCCCAGCGCCAGCGCGGCCCCGGCCAGCGGGATCAGCACGCCCACCGCCAGAAGGCCCGGCGTCAGCAGGTGCCGGTTGCCGGTCAGGCTGCGCCCCGCCGTCACGCCCATGTCGAGCAGGAACAGGCACAGGATGCCGGTGAAGGGCGTCACGATGAAGGGGGCGATCATCTCCATCCCCCGGCCGCCGGTCAGGGCGCCGATGGCGAAGGCGCCCACCAGCAGCACGATCGAGCCGTTGGCCAGCAGCTCGCGCCCGAGCCGGATCGGCCGCGCCGCGGCCCCGCCGCCGCGATGGGCCAGCCACAGCGCCGAGACGATCGCCGGGGCCTCCATCGCGGCGGCGACGGCCACCATGTAGCCGTCATGGGCGATGCCGGCCACATCGAGCAGGCTGGTCGCCGTCACGAAGGTCACGATCGAGATCGAGCCGTAGTGCCCTGCCACCGCCGCCGCATTCAGCCGGTCGAGCCGCGTCATCGCCCGCAGCAGCGCGAAGGCCACGAAGGGGATCGCCAGCGACAGCGCCATCCCCGCCAGCAGCGCCAGGAACAGGTCGGCGCTGACGCCATGGGCCGCGAGGCTGACCCCGCCCTTGAAGCCGATCGCCAGCAGCAGATAGATCGACATGAACTTCGCCGCCCCCGCGGGGATCGACAGGTCGCTGCGGGCAAGGGCCGCGATCAGGCCGAGTACGAAGAACAGGATCGTCGGCACCAGAAGATTGCCGGTCAGGATGTCGAGGGCGGATGGCACGAGGGGCTCCTTGCAAGGGTCGCCGCCCGATGCACCACCCGCTTGCATAAGCCCAATACATCGTTTCTACTCCTCCCATAGTTCAAGGCTATGGACATGCGCCCCACCCTGCGCCAGCTGGAATATATCGTGGCCGTGGCCCGCCTTGGCCGCTTCGGTCTGGCGGCCGAGGCGCTGGCCGTCAGCCAGCCGAGCCTTTCGGCCCAGATCGCCGAGGTCGAGGCCGATCTGGGCACGCGGCTCTTCCAGCGCGGGCGCTCGGGCGTGCAGCCCACCGCGGCGGGCGCCGAGGTGATCCGCCGCGCCCAGAAGATCCTGCGCGAGGTCGAGGATCTGCGCGCCAGCGTCACCCACGGCCTGCCCTTCGGCGGGCGGCTGCGGCTGGGGGTGCTGCCCTCGATCGGGCCCTACCTGCTGCCGGGGGCGATCGCCTCGATCCACCGCCAGCACCCCGACCTGCGGGTGGCCGTGCGCGAGGAGAACACGCACGGCCTGGAACAGGGCCTGCGCGCGGGCCGCTTCGACCTGATCGTCTCGACGCCCGAGGATCATCCCAACACGCGCCAGATCCATCTCTTCGGCGAGCGGCTGTGGATCGCGGTGGCGCGGGACGATCCCTTGGCGGCGTCGGAGGGGCCGGTGGCGGCCGCCGATCTGCGCGGGCGGATGTTCCTGACGCTCGACCGCGGGCACCGGCTGTCGCGGATCGTCCACGCGCTGGCCTCAAGCTGCGGCGGGATCGTGTCGGACGATTACGAGGGGACGAGCCTCGATTCCGTGCGCCTGATGGCGGCCTCGGGGGCCGGCATCGCGATCCTGCCCGAGCTTTACGCCCGCGAGCAGGCCGCGCTGCGCCGCGACGTCGCCCTGCGGCTTCTGCGCGCCGAGGGCGCCAGCCGCGACATCGCCCTGATCCGGCCGATCGGCGGGGATGAGGCGGGGCCGGATCTGGTCCAGGCCGCCCTGCATCAGGCGGTCGCGGCGCTTGGGCTGGCGGGCGAGGCCCCCGGGTCCGGTCCCGCCTGATCCCGGCCGACGGGCCCTTCCGCACCCTTGGCGGGGTCAGAGGCTGCGGGTCATGAAGAGGCTGTTCGGATCCTCCCGATAGCCCTCGAACGGGCCGCAGGGCGCAAAGCCCGCGCGGGCATAGAGCGTCCGCGCCGGAGCGAAGGCCGGCTCCACCCCGGTTTCGAGGCTCATGCGCGCGAAGCCCGCCGCGCGCGCCTCGGCCAGCAGATGCGCGAGCAGGCGCGCGGCCAGCCCCTGGCCCCGCGTCTCGGCCAGGACATGCATGGACTTGATCTCGGCGTGGGTCGCGTCGATCGCCTTGAAGGCGCCCATGCCGACAAGCAGGCCCGCGCGGCGCATGCCGTAGAAGCGGACGCCGGGCACCGCGAGGTCGGCGGGATCAAGCGCATGGACGCTCTCGGGGGGCGAGGTGGCCCACATGAGCGTGAGGTGACGCTCGAAGAGCGGCGCGAAGGCGGGATCGGTCGGATCGTCGCGGCGGATGTCGAGATTGGCGTCGGTTGGCATGGGCGGCCTCGGAGGAGGGGGCAGGGGCCTTCCCGATGGCACGGAATCCGCGGCGGGCCAAGGGAGGGCCGGGGATCTGCCCCCCCGCGGCTGGCGCCCGGCAGAAAAGCACGGCCGGGGACATGTCCTCTTGCGGCCGAGGGGGACGCGAGGCCCGCCCCACGAACGGCCGGGGGCCGCCCGGCGCCTGCGGGAGGGGCGGGCAGGGGGAAACGCGCCCTAGCGTTCCAGCGCCAGGGCCAGGAGGTCGGCCTCGACCATGTCCGGCCGGACGGCAAAACGGGCGAGATCCTCGTTCAGCGCCTCCAGCCCCGACAGGATCCCGGTCTGCCCCGAGGCCGCAAGCTCCTGCTGGAGCAGGCCGAAGGCCGCCTCCACCACCTCACCCTCGATCTCCGACGAGAGGGTCTCGAGCGCGCTGCGGTAGGACAGAAGATAGGTGTGCTGCAGGTCGCGCAGCATCCTCAGCTGCCGGTTCACCCGCTCGGCCCCTGCGATGAGCGCCTCGCGCTGCGCCCCGTCGCTCACCCGGATCTGGTCCACCATGGCGCGGACATTGCCGGTCTGGCGGTCGATCTCGCGCGCGCCGTCGGCCAGGGCCGCGATGAAGACCGCGCCGCTCAGCAGCGTGGATTTCGCCGATTCCCGGAAGGCCGCCGCCGCCGCATCGCGCGCCAGCCGGAATTCGAGCTGGAGGTCGGTCAGGGCCGACTGCCGGCGCGGGTCGGCCTCTTCCTCGATCAGCGCCGAGAGCGTGACCAGCGGGTCCGAGGCCTCCGCCGCCGGCGCCTCGGCCAGGTCGAGCCAGCGGCTGCGGATCGCGCGCAGGCGGGCGTCGGATGCGGTGACATCGCGCGTCAGCACAAGGCGCAGCCCGAAGGTGGCCCCGGCCAGCGCCTTGCCGTCGGCGGCGCGGTAGAGCGGATATTCCCGCCGCTGCGCGGAATAGAGCTCTTCGGGGGCCGAGAGCACCGAACCGCCCCGGGTGACGAGCCCCCCCGCCTGCCCGTGCGGGCGCCCGACCGCATTCAGCCGGAAGGGTTCGAGCATCAGCTCCTCGGCATTGCCGTAGATGTCATGGAGCCCCAGCGGGTTCGGCTTGCGCAGCCCGACGGGCAGCACCTCGCCCCGCGCCGAGCCCTGCGCCATCGCATGATCGGCAATCTGGCCTTCGGAGAAGTAGCGCCGCGAGGCGAACTGCGTGGCGTCGGTCGCGGCCCCGCCGCGGGCGGCATATTCCCACTCGGTCTCGGTCGGCAGGCGCAGGAAGGCCAGCCCCTCCGCCTCGGGGGGCAGCGCCTCCGGGGCCTCGGCCAGCAGCCATTCGCTGTAGCGCTGCGAGAGCGTCACCGCATCGAACCACGACAGCCCGGCCGCCGCGGTCCGGTCCATCCGGCCGGGCGGGGCGCAGTCGAAGGCCAGCGCCCGCTGCTGCGCGCGCGTCACCTCGTAGCGGCCGATGTAGTAGAAGGTGGCCTCGTCCGAGGCGAAGGGCCCGCGCAGATGCTCGGTGCGCAGATAGTCGGAATAGCCGGTCTCGGGCTGCGACTGGCCGAGGCGCAGGCGGCGGTCGTCGAGCGGATCGGCGGCCTCGACCGGCACGACCACCTTCTGGAAGGCCATCGCCCCGCCGCAGGGCATGGGCAGGATCAGGTCGGCCGGACGCTCGGCCGCGCCGGGATCATACTGCTCCACCGGCCAGTCCGTGGCACGGGCGGGGCCGGCCAAGGCCAGCGCCGCCGCGAGCAGGGGGCCCGCAAGGGCGGAGAGCCGCGCCGCCCAACCCGGCCGTCCTCCGGGGTGGCCCCCGGGGCGGTCCGCGGGGCGGAAGGCGCCACCGCGGGGCGCCGGGGCGCCCGGATCGGGGGCGGGGATCCTCATGGCGCCTCGCGCAGCACGACGGCCGGGTCGGTGCGCAGCGCCGCCCGCGCGGCCGCCAGCGCCGAAGCCGTCACGAGGATCACCACCCCGCCCGCGATGGCCAGCCCCTGCCCGGGCGCCAGCCGCACGAGGCCGCCCTCCTCGGTCAGGCCGCTGGCGAAGAGACGCTCGGCCACCGCCCCCGCCACCGCAAAGAGCGCAAAGGAGACCGCGAGGCCCAGAAGGGCCGTCACCAGCGCCTGCACCATCGGAATGAGCCCCAGCGCCGCCGGCGGCAGGCCGATCAGGCCAAGGCCCGCCAGCATGTGCCGCTTGCGCGCCACCTCGGCCCAGAAGCCGAAGACGAGCGCCGCCGCCAGCCCCGTCCCCGCCACCGCCGCCGTCAGGGCAAGCGCGAGGCCGAGGTTCCGCCCGAGGCCCAGCACCCCCGTCACCCGGGCCGTCTGCGCCTCGGTCGCCACGCCGAACCGCGCCTCCATCCGCGCCTGCAGCGGCGCCAGCGCCTCGAGCGAGGCGGCGTAGGCGCGCATCCCCTCGTAATCGGCGACCCGCCCCGCAAGCGGGCGGCCCGTCGCGATCCCGTGTTCGGGCAGGGCATATTCGTCGTAGAAGGCCTCGATCAGGTCGAGCGTCCCGAGATCGGCCAGCACCGCCCGCCCCGCGGCGCGCGCCTCGGGCAGGATCATCCCGACCCGGCGGGCCAGGACCAGCTGGCGCGGCCTCTCGGGCGCCTGGGTCACCAGCTCGACCGCATCCCCCGGCCCGAGGCCGAGCTGCGCGGCCAGCGGCGCCGAGACCGCGATCTCGTCCGCCCCGAGGCCCGGCAGCGGCGCCAGCATCGGATCGCCCGCCCCCGTCGGCACCGCAACCGCCTCGCGCACCGCGGGCTGTCCCGCGGGCCGGACGTTGACATAGTCGAAGAGGCTCCGGGTCTTCAGCGTGACAAAGGCGGTCTCGGGCCAGCCGCGGACCTCCTCGGCATCCGCCGGGGTGAAGGCGGAATTGCCGCGCGTGTCGATCTGCAGCGCCGCCGGATTGCGCAGGAGCTGGCCCAGCAGCGCCTCATAGACGCCGTTGCGCACCCCGAACAGCACGAGGAGCGGCACGAGGACGCCCGCCATCACGGCGATGTTGCAGACCAGCCGCGCCCAGTCCCGCCACAGGTCGCGCAGCGCAAGGCCGAGGATCAGCCTCATGCCGCGGCCTCCGCCCCGGTCCGCAGCGTCGAGACCACATGGCCGTCCCGCGCCTCGGGGACCAGCCGGTGCCGCGTCAGGGCAAAGCGGTCGAGCAGGTCGTGATCGTGCGACGAGACCAGCACCGCCGCCCCCGTCGCCGCCGCGGTCCCGATCAGCAGCGCCATCGCCTCGGCCGCGGCCTCGGGGTCGAGCGCGGCGGTCGGCTCGTCGGCGATGACGATCCTCGGGCCGTGGGCCAGGGCGCGGGCGATCGAGACCCGCTGGCGCTGGCCGATCGACAGGCGGTCGGGCCGCAGCCCCGCCACCGGGCCCAGCCCCAGCCGCGCGATCAGCGCCGCCGCCCGCGCCGCATCCTCGCTCCCGCTGATCCGCTGGCCGAGCGCCACATTCTGCGCCACCGTGAGGAAAGGCATCAGCCCGCCGCTCTGGGGGACAAAGCCGAAGAGGCGGCCGCGCGCCGCCGCCAGCCGGCTCCGGCCGCCCCGCGCCGACCAGAGCGGCACGAGATCGCGGGCCTCGGCGCCCGTGCCGACCAGGAGGCGGCCGCCCGCCTCGGGCCGGCGCAGGAGGCCCAGCAGCTCGAGCAGCATGGTCTTGCCCGTGCCGCTCGCCCCGGTCAGCCCCGCCGCCTCGCCCGGCTCGAGCGCCAGTTCCGGCACCCGCAGCGTGAAGCGCCGCTCGCCGTCGGCCAGGGTCACGCCCAGATCGCGGGTCAGCAGCACCGGCATCGGATCAGGGAAGCACGTCGAAGGGCATGGCAAAGACCGTCTCGCCATCCGGGGCGCCCTCGTGAAGCGCGGTCCAGACCGAGCTGTCATAGAGCCACTTGCGGTATTGCGTGAGCTTCTGGCGCATGCCGTCGATCACCGGGCGGCGCAGCATCGCGCTCTGCGCCCAGGTCTCGCGGTCCATCTGCAGAAGCTGGCTGCGGTAGGGCAGCCGCTCGAGATATTCGAGCGCGCCGCCCAGCGTCCCGGCCGAGGCATCCACCACCATGTCCGGGTTCTGCGCCATCCCCGCCAGCACCTGCTGCACCTGCGAGAAGAAGCTGTCGGCGTCCTCGTCGCCCCGCGTGCTCTCGGCCAGCCGCAGCAGGTTGTCGAGCAGCTCGGCCATCGTGGCCATCTCGTTCTTGGTGATCAGCAGCCGCGGCTCGATGGCGCGGGCCTGGGGCCGTTCGGCGGCCTTCTCGGTCACCCAGCCCTCGATCACGTCGGGCGCCTGCGTGCCCTCGCGCTGGCCCAGCCAGGCCAGCCGCATGGCCCGGCCCAGCTCGACCAGATCCTCGCCCGCCTCGTCCGCGCTCAGCACGGAGGCCTCGCCGCGCGCGGCGCGCACATGGTCGGTCAGCGCGGTCACGAGCGTCGTCACCGTGGCCTCGAACTCGTCCTCCGAGCCGCCCTCGATGGGGAAGTAGAACTGGCGCTGCCCGAAGCGCGAGAGCTTGCGGTACTGTTCGGCGGCATATTCGTGGTTGCCCGCCCCCGAGGCGGTCTTCAGATGCAGCGTCATGATCACGATGCCCCGCCCCTCGGCGTCGCGCTGGATCTCGGCCGGGCCGATCTGCGAGCGCGCGTTGGGATCGCGCGGGTCCTTGGGCCCGGCATCGGTCACGAGGATGATGTAGCGCCCGTCGAACGGATCGCGCCCGTCCTGATCCCAGTCGATGCTGTCCACCGCATCCTCGACCCCCGCCAGGCTGTCCTCGTTGAAGCCCGGAGAGCTGGCCTCGGCCACGTTCGTCGCCTCGGAAATCGACTGGAGCACCGGCGCCTGCGCAAAGCGCCGGGCAAGCGGCGTCAGCAGCTTCGTGCGGTATTCCAGCCCGGGCACCGCGGCGGTGTTGTCGCGGAAGGCCACCACGCCGAAGTTGATGCGCGCGCCGGTCTCGGTCCCGTTCAGGTCGTTCACGACGCGCGACAGCGCGCGCTGCGTCCGCTCGATGAAGGGGCCCATGGATTTCGTCGTGTCGAGCACGAAGACCACGCCGGCGTCGAACTCACCCGCAGGCCCCTCGCGGGTGGCGGCGGGCAGCTCGTCCTCGAGCGGGACCGAGGCCACCTTCATCAGCAGGTTGGGCTCGTAGTTCAGCGGATGCAGCTCCTCGGAAAAGTCGAGGATCGGCATCAGGTAGAGATCGTCGCGGATGTTGACGAAATTCGCCGGTTCGATCGAGACCACCCCGTCGGAGGGCGCCAGCAGGCCGGTGTCGGCCTTCTCGATCAGCTGCGGCTGGAGATCCTGCAGCGCCTCGTGCTCCATCATCCAGCGCAGCTTCTCGGGGCTCTCGAAGATCAGGCTGCGGCGGCGGTCGGCGGGATTGGTGAAGGCGGCGACGATGTTCTGCTTCCACTCGACCACGCGCGCGCTCTCGACCCAGCCCGCGGGGGCCGCGTGCGCCGAGGGGCCGACCTGCAGCCAGCCCTCCTGCCGGGCAAAGACATACAGCGGCTGGAAGGCCGGATAGCGCCGGATCTCGGCCCCGCCGGGCGCATCCTGCAGCGGGGCGCCGGGGCGGGTCAGGACGCGCTGATAGACCGTCTGCATCCCCTCCATCGTGAGGGGGCGCGCGGGCTGCGCCACCGCGCCCGACGGCAGGGCGAGCGCGAGAAGCAGGAGGACAAGGCGGAGGGTCATTGCGGGCAATACTCCGAATGCGCGGCCAGCGAGAGCGTGTCGGCGGCGAGGGCCAGGCGGCGGCAGAGCTGCGCAAGCCGCCCGGCCGCCGCCGTGGCCCCCGCATCCTGCGCCCGCGCGTAATATTCCGCGGCACTGGAGGGCATGTCGCCCAGCGTCAGGCCCACGCCCCGCTCCAGCAGGCCGTCCTCGGCGCCGCTGTCGTAAAGCTCGCCGAAGAGGAGCAGCGCGTCGGGGTCTCCGCGGTCGGCGGCATTCTCCATCAGCGCCAGCGCCGTCTCGGGCCGGACCGCGCCCTGGCAGCCCTCGAAGCGCGCCAGCGCCTCGGAGAAGGGGGCCCCGTCCAGCGCCCTCAGCGCCTCGGCGGTGCAGGGATCGGCGGCGGGATCGGGCGCCCCCACCGGGGCGGGGGCAGGAGCAGGGGCAGGAGCGGGGGCCGCCACGACCGTCGTGGGCTCTCCCTCGCCCGAGGTCAGGAACCAGCCGAGCCCCGCGGCGAGCGCCAGCACCAGCAGGAGCCCCGCCAGGATCGCCCCGCGCCGGGATGGGCCCGGCTGCGGGGCCGGCCCGGCAGGGGGGGCGGGCTCGGCCGGTGCGGGCCCGGCGACCGGCGCGGACACGGCCGCCGCCCCGGGCGCGGGGGCGGCCTCGGGCGCGGGGCGGCGGCCCACGAGATGTGCGGCCTCCGGCGCGGCCTCGGTCCGGGCGACCTGCAGCCCCCCGAGCACCGCCGCCCCCGGCAGCGGCACCACCTCGTCGGGCCAGCTCACCTCGTAGCTCCGCGGCCCGACATGCAGGCGGAGGGCGGCATATTCCTCGATCTGGTTCACGATCTCGGGGCCGACCACGATCCGCGCGCGTCCCTCGCCGCGCTCCACCGGATAGGGGCCGAAGTCGCCGCGCGTGGCATGCCAGCCCTGGCGGCCGAGGAACCGCTCGGAGAAGGCGTCGAAGACGGCGACGAGGACGCTGTCGCCCGCCACCTCGGCCTCGGGCAGGTCGAGCTGGGCATAGCCGCCGCTGGGCCGCCGCGGATCGGGCCGGATCGTCAGGCTCATGGATGACCGCCTTCCCCTGTCATGGCGGCAAGGATACCGCCCAGCCGCATGTTCTGCGCCACATTGACCGCACCCGAGCCGCCGTCCTGCGCATTCTCGACCACCATCGCATCGAGCGCGAAGACCCAGTCGGTCCACAGATCCTCGGCCGCTGCCCGCGGCAGGGGCGGCAGCCCGTCGGCGTCCTCGCCCCTCGGACGGATGGTGAAGACCGCCCGCGCGTGCCCCTCGCCCAGGTCGATCCGCGGCCGCGTCTCCTCGGGCCGGTCCGAAAAACCGAGCGTGGTGACAAAGCCGTTGATCCGCTCGGCGCAGACGATCGAGGCGGGCTCGGCCTGCTTGTCCACCGTATGGCCGAAGTTCATCGCGCGCAGCTGGTCCTTGATCCGCTCGACCACGCCGCAGCGGCGCAGCGCATGGGTGAGTTCGGCGTTCAGGTTGGTCACGCTCGCCTGGGTCAGGCCGAAATGGCCGATCGTGTCGAGATCGTCGCGGAACCGCTTCAGCCCCTCGACCCAGACCTCGACCGAGGATTCCGCCTGGAAGGCCTCGGGGGTCATGGTGCGGATGTTGCCGAGGGGGCTGGCCTGCGCCTCGGGGGCGGGCTCGGGCCGCGGGGCGGCGCCGTTCGGCCGGCCGGGGCGCGGCGGCGGGCGCAGCGGGCCGGCGGCGGCGCGTGGCTGGGCCGCCACGCTTGCGGCCGAGGAGACCGCGCTGCTGATCCGGATCGAGCTTGGCACGCGGCTGATGCGGTCCTGCACCTGGTCCTGATCGACCATCAGCGCGGCCAGAACCGCGCCGAACCGATGGCGCTGCAGCGCGATCTCGAGCCCGTCGATGATCTCGGCCGCCGCGGCGCGCTTCTCCTCGATCCGCTGGCCGATGTCGTCCGAGACATGATGCGGGCGCAGCTGGCCGGCCAGATCCTCGGCGAGCTTCTCGATCTGCGCCCCGATCTGGGCCACCTTGCTCTCGGCGGTGCAGACCCGGGTCAGCTCCTCGATCAGATAGCCCACGCCGCCGTCGTTGAGGGTCAGCGCCGCGTCCCAGGCGCGCTCGGGCTCCTTGAAATGGGCCTGCACCGCGGGCGTGGCGAGGCAGCCCTCCTTCAGCTCGGCCACCCTCTCCGCCTTCTCGGGCCGGATGCGCAGCTCGGCGTTGCGCTCGTCATAGTCGAGCAGCCCCTCGACGAAATAGTTCGGGTTGCGCAGCCAGAAGCAGTTGCGGAACGGCACGCCCGGCGTCCATTCATGCACCCACGAGCTTTTCAGCTTGCCGAAGGCCTCCAGCAGCGAGGCCTTCATCCGCCGCTCGAACCGCTCGGAGGGAGAGCCGCCCGAGGCGCTCTCGCCCAGGTGCTTGTCGAACTTGGTCATCACGAAGAACAGGATGCAGCCGGTCTGCGCGCGCTGACGGGGCGTGGCGCCATGGGTCAGCGCCACCCAGTTCTCGACCAGCGGCGGCAGGTCCAGCGTCTCCATGTTGCTGTCCGGCACGCAGAGCAGCATCGAGGTGATCTCCTGGTTGGCCACATAGCGGTCGAAGAGATAGGCCACCTTGCCCCGCAGCAGCATCTGCGTGACCGTCTCGGCCGGCGTCTGCAGCGTCCGGGACAGGGGCTGCTCGAAGCGGTTCCGCGCGCCGGGAAAGTCGAGCAGGTCGGTCTGGGCAAAGAGCGGCGAGGGCTCCTCGAGCATCGGGAACACCAGCTCGGCCGCCAGCGCGCAGACCACGGCGCGGCTCAGGTGGGCCACCTTGCCGCCGGGGGTGCGCAGCGCGAGCCGGTCCTCCTCCCCGGCAAAGAGGCCGTGCAGCGTCTTGACGTCGATGATCGAGCGGTCGCGCGGCACGAGGGCCGAAAGCGGGGCATGGACGATCTCGGCATGGTCGATCTCGGCCAGGGCGCGGGCGAGCTGCACATAGAGGTCGGTCAGCGGCTGGTAGCCGCCCCAGAGGATCGACAGGAAGGCGCCGCGCTCGGGGATCGGAAGGCGCGGCGCGATCGCGGCGGCCTCCTCGTAAAAGCCCTTGAGCGCCGCGGCATAGGCCGACCTGCCGAAGGTGTTCTCGACATATTCGGCGATCTCGAACATCTCCTCGTAGCTCAGCCCCGGCACCTCGGCCGGGCCCGCCCGGCCTTCGAAGGCCGCCACATGGGCGCCGAGCGCCGCGGGCTCGGGCGGCAGTTCGGACTGGTCGCCGTCCTTGTAGAAGCTGTTGATGATGGTGCGGGCGATGTCGGCCTCGCTCAGCAGCACGAGCTGGATCGGATAGCCCTCGGGGGTGGGCGCCTTCGACATGGTGAAGCGGGTGACGAGGCCGGTGCTCTCGCCGTCGCCGGCCGGGTTGATCTCGCTGATGTAGTCGAGCTGCCCGCCGGGCCCGCCGAAATCGGCCGCGAGCCGCCCGTCGCGGGGCCGGGCCAGCACCGAGACGAGGAAGGACTTGCCGGCCTGCGAGGGACCGAAGACGCTGATGCTCATCCGCGTGCGGGCCGAGCGCGCCAGCCGCTGCGCCCGCCGCGCGCCGCGTCGCAGGGCCTGCACGAGCGGCTTGCGGTCGGGCCCGACCGTCTCGGCATTCGCCTCGTCCGTCACCCAGGCCAGCGCGTCGCGGGCGCCTTGCGCCACCCTGTCGCACCGGGCTCCCAGCTGTTCCTGCGTCGTCATCGTCCTGCGCTCCTCAGTACTGGAAGACCCCGGTGTCGATCCAGTATTCGTCGTCGAACCCCAGCGTGTGCAGCTTGAGGCACAGGTCGGAGGTCTTCATGCCGTCCCCGGCGCCGTCCTCCACCTCGGTGATCCTCAGGAACTCGCGCTGCGCCTCGCGCCGCAGCCGGTCCTCCGAGGTTTCGGCCTCGCCGTCGTCGAACTCGGCCTTCTCGAAGGTCACGAGGATGGGCGAGGGCCGCCGCTGCGCGGCCGCGTTGGCATAGTCGAGCCGGAACAGCGGCGTCGTCGTCCAGCGTTCGAGCGGAAGCTGGCGCGAGCCGATGTGGATCGGGGCGAACATCCGCACCAGCGCGGTCTGCTGCGTGCCGGGCCGGGCCGCGTCGAGATCGAGGTCCGAGAACATGATGCGCTCGTCCCGGATCTGGCCGTTGCTGTCCATCTCGCCGACGAAGCGCGCGGTCGAGCGCATGCGGAAGGCCCCGGTCGAGACCTTGAAGTTCGGGATCCGGCTTTCCGACAGGGCGATGAGCATCCCCCCCACCGCCACCGTGCTCTTGGGGTCGCCGATCCTCTGGGTGATCGGGTCGCGGAACGGATACCAGCGGCCGGTCTTGTAGCGGTGCATCGAGACCAGCCGGTGGGGCGGCACCACCAGCATCTCCTCGACGATGGCGCGCACCGCGGGCAGCCGCGAGGGGCGGCCCGTCAGCAGCACCACATCCACGCCCAGATGGTCGATCACCTCGGCCATGTTGCCCAGCACCTTCTGGAACACCTCGCGGGCAATGGCGTCCACATCCTCGCGCGAGACCGTCAGCACCACGTCGGCCAGGCTCCAGCCCTCGGCGCCCAGATCGCGCGCCGCCCCCTCGAGATAGCCGAGGATCTCCTGCGAGACCGCGCCCGAAGCCCCCGGCGCCCCCGCCGGCCGCAGCGCCGCCCCCACCTCGAGGTCGAAGCGGTCGAATTCGTCGGCGGTCTCGCAATGGGCGAGGATCGCGACCGAAAGCGGCATCAGCACCCGCAGCGCGAACTGGCGGCGCTTCTGCACCACCTGCTGGTCCTGCCCGCCGATGTCGCCGGCAAAGAGCTCGCGCACCTTCTCGCCGACATAGCGCCCGCCCGCCGCCTCGATCGAGGCCTGCAGCCGCGGCAGGATGATGGCCGAGATCACCCGCTGCACCAGATCGTCGCCCGCCACGCGAAAGCCCTCGCGGAAGGTCTGCTCGGGATGCAGCACCCGGTTGGCCTCGCCCCAGTAGGTGCAGATCATCAGGTCGGTGGTGCCGCCGCCGATGTCGATGCAGGCCAGCCGCAGGCTCGGCGCGGGTTCGGCCGCGCCCGCCCGCCGCCGCGGATGGCCCTTGAGCTGCAGGAAGGCGTTGATGTTGCCGTCGAACTTCTGCGTCAACTCGCTGTAGAGATAGACAAGCTGCGTGCAGCTCGCCTCGTCCCATTCCACGATCAGCTCGGGCCTTCGCGAGATGCTCGTCTCGGTGTCGGCCACGCCCAGCGTGCTCCAGACCAGCCGGAGCGCCCCCTCGGCGCGCGAGCGGATGATGGCCTGCTCCTGCACGGAGGTGGCGGTGGGCAGGGTCAGGATGATCCGGTTCAGCCGCCGCGGCAGGTCCGACTGCGCCCGCCGCGACCGCGAGGCCGGGTCGTTCACCTGCACCAGCGCATGGCTGATGATCTCGGCCAGCATGAAGCCGAAGAGCGCCGAGCGCGAGAAGCGCGGCCGGATCGCGCGGGCCGGCGCGGTCCGGCCGCGCGGGCGCAGGCGGCGGCTCTCCTCGTAGCGCACCTGTTCGAGCACGTCGCCCGCCTCGTTCAGCTGGCGCATGGCCGCGCGCACCGACTTGGGCAGGTTGTTGGGATCGTGGTGGTTGTGGAAGCGCCAGTCCTGCTGGCGCGCCTCGTCGTCCCAGATGTAGCGCTTGGGCGAGGAGAGGCCCGAGGAGGTCTCGGTGCCCTCCTCGCCCTGGATCAGCCGCAGCGCCTCGGGGCCCACCCGGACGAAACCCGGCCAGACGAAGGCGTTGCGCCGGCCCGAGCGGCTGGCGAAGTGATCCTCGCCGAACTTCAGCTCGGCAAATTCCACGCGGCTCTCGAACAGGCCGGAATAATGCAGCTCGGGGCGCGAGAGGTCGCGGATCTCGAGCGGGAAGGAGCGCACCAGATCCACCCGCCCCTCGCCGGGAAAGCGCTCGATCAGGATGCCGCAGGTGCGCGAGTTGCCCACGTCGAGCACCAGATCCACATCGACCGGCGTCACCGCGTCGCGCTCGGAGACGGTGTTGACGAAGCGCATCCGCGGCACCCGGACGGCGTGGTCGATGGTCTGCAGATAGGCCAGGTAGCGCGCCCAGTGCTCGAACTGGTGCGGCAGGCTGTCCTCGGTGACGGTGCGGCCCGGCCGCTCGGCGCGCTTGAAGGCGAGGAACAGCTCCTTCAGCCAGTCCGAGGCCCAGAGCTGCAGGTCGATCATCGTGCCGTCGTCGCCCTCCTCGAGCCGGCGCAGGAACCAGTCCATCACCGCCGGATCCGAGACGAAGCGGAAGTCGCGCGGCTTCTCGGCGTCGGCGCGCTCGGGGGCGACATAGTGGCGGCTCTGGTCCTGGGCGACGAGGGTGGTGTCGAGGGCCAGCTGCACCCGGTGGGTGAAGCCGGTCTCGGGATCGGGCTCGGCCAGCTCCACCGTGCGCATCCGCGCCCAGCTCGAGGGGCCCGGATCGAACCGCTCCTCGCCCCCCGGCCCGCGCTCGCTCTTGATGCGCAGCACCGGCACCGGCACCCACTTGGCCAGGAAGGGCTCGAGCGCGGCGGTGGGGCGGATGGAATATTCGTCGTCGTCGGGACGGGCGTCGGATTCGATCGGCGCGTCCTGCTCCTCGCGGCCGCTGAGCGGGATCAGCATCCGCTCGCTCCGGTCGGGCCCGGCGCTGACCGTGCGCTCGATGAAGCGCAGCGGGCGCAGCGTCAGCGCATCCATGCGAAAGCCGAAATCGAGGATCTGGATGCCCGAGAAGGGCACCAGCGTGATCTCGTCGTGCCAATTGACCAGAAGGCGGAGGCGTTCTTTCCTGTCGGCGATCATTGCGTTCCTGCAAAGCTGTAGGTCATCGACCAGGCGTCTCCGGTGCCCTGCACGGCGCCTTCCTCCATCCTGACCTCGTCGCCGTCCCGGATCATCAGCCGGAAGGGCTGGCGCGCGGCCTCGCCGTTGCGGGCATAGAGCCGGACGGTGATCCGGTAGCTGCCGGGGGCGGGCGCGCCGTAGAAGACATTCTCGATCGGGTCGCGCACCGACTGCCGCGCATCCATGTTGCTGTCCACGTCGAGCCTGCCGCCGCAGGCCTCCCGCCCGCCGAACCAGATCTTCGGCCCCGAGGGACACTCCACCGAGAGGTCGAGATCGGCCCGGCTGTCCCAGGCCAGCGAGAAGGAGAGCCGCCCGCGCTGCGCCCCCGCCCGGTCCAGCCGGTTCTGCAGCGCCGGATCGACGGGGGCGGGGGCCGGGGCCGGCGCGGAGGCCGGGGCGAGCGGCTGGCAGGCGTTGTCGGCGATGCCGATCGACTGTTCGATCCGCGCGATCTGATCCTCGAGTTCGGCCTTGCGGGCGGCGGCGGCCGAGGCCTCGGCCGACGGGGCGGGACAGAAGCCGGCCCCCGGAAGGCCGCGCAGCGCGCAGGCGGGCAGCAGGAGCCAGATCATCAGGGCCAGCATGAGCGCCAGCAGCAGCCAGCCCAGCCGGACCAGCCAGAAGAGCGCGGCGGGCGTCCCGTCCGGCCCCGCCGCCGCCGTGGCCGCCGCCGCAGAGACGGCCGCCCCTGCGCCCGCCCCAGCCCCCTCGGCGGTCGCAGGCACCGCCGCCGCCGCCGCGGCCGCGGCCCCGCCGGTCAGCCGGCCCCGGACGCTGCCGCGCTCGTCCCGCGTCCAGGCCCAGTTCACCAGCACGGGCTGCGGCGGCGCCCCCTCGCGGTGCTGCACATGGATGAAGCCCTCGTCGGGCACGCGCATCGCGTTCGAGAGCGCCTCGGACAGGCGCAGATCCTCGGGCCGGCCGCTTGCCCCCAGCCGCTCGGCCAGCGCCTCGACATCGGCCGACAGCGCCGCAAGCCGCGCCCGCGCCGCCGCCTGCGCCGCGTCGTCGAGCTCGAGCAGCCGCGCGGCCCGCCCCGGCACCGGCGCATACCAGTCGTAGCGGTCGCCCTGGTCGGTCGGCACCGGCTCGGCCAGGAGCGCGGCATGGTCGGGCCCCAGCGCCTCCCTCAGCGTGTCCGACACCAGCTCGTAGGAGCGCTGCTCGCGCATCCCCAGCGCGCTGAGACCGGCGGAAGAGGTGGTGACGAGGAAGGCTTCGAACATGGCGCCCCCTAGTCCGCACGGGGCGGCAGGGCGCCGAAATCCGGCAGCCGCGGCGCGTCCCCGCCGGGGGCGGCGCCCGGCTCCGGCCCGGCCTCGACCGGCGTGACCTGCTCGGCCGGCACGCCGGGGCGCAGCACCTCGGGCCGGCAGTCCGTCCCGGTGATCGAGGGGCTCGCCCCTGCCGCGCGCAGGAACCCGATCACGTCGGGCGCCGAGAGGGCGAAGTTCAGGTTCCGCAGCGCGCCCTGCCGCACGAAGGTGTTCATCCCCACGACCCGCCCGCACATGTCCACCAGCGGCCCGCCCGAGTTGCCCTGCGAGATCGGCGCGGAATGGACCACCGCCCGGATCTCAGCCGAGACCGCCTGCTCGGTGTTCACCGTGCCGTCGGTGACCGTCAGGTCCGGCACCGCCGAGATGTCGCCCGAGGTCAGGGCCGCAAAGGCCGTGTCGGTCGCCAGCACGTCGCCGGGATAGCCGGCCGCGATCACGCTCTGCAGCTTCAGCGAGCCCGCCGGCCGAAGCAGCGTGAAGTGGCGCGCCGAGACGCCGGGCACGCGCAGCAGCGCGAAATCCGAGCCCGTCTGCTCGAAGGGCCCGTCGGCGCGCAAAAGCTGCGTCGGGCGCAGCGTGCCGAGGCTGCGGTTGGTGACGAAGATGCTGTCGGGCGCGGCGCCGCTGACCACATGGAAGTTGGTCATCACCAGATCCGGCGCCACGAAGAAGCCCGAGCCGGTGGCGACCCCGCCGGGGCCGCGCGCCACGACCATCACCGTGCGGCTCTCGATCACGTCGAGCAGCGAGGCGCCCGCGACGGCGGTGCTGCCGGGGTCCCCGGGGTCGAGGTCGGGCACCTGCACCCGCGCGGGATCGGGCGGCAGGACCGGGGTCGGATCGGCCTCGGCGCGCTGGCCGGGCCGATCGGCGGGGCTGCCCGGCACGGGCGGCAGCAGCCCCTCGATCGTCCGGCCGCCGGGCATGATCAGCGTGCCGTCGGCCCGGCACTGCGCCCCGTCGAGCGCGGCCTGCAGCGCCACGCGCCGCGCCTCGAGCGCGGCATTGATCTCGGCGGCGATCTCGGCGGCGCGCGCATCCTCGACGACCGCGGCCATCCGGGGCGGGAACAGCCGGTTGCCGGGGATCAGCAGCCAGATCACCGCCCCCCCCACCAGCAGCAGCAGCACGAGCAGCGGGGCCCACTCCCAGGCGCGCAGCCGGCGCGGCGGCGGCGCCTCGTCCGGCGGAGGGACGGGGGCGGGCGGCTCGGGCGGGGGCGCGTCCCCGGCCGCAGCGGCGGCCCCGATCCCGGCCCCCGCCCCGACCGCGGCCCCCGCGGCCGCCAGCGGGGAAGGGCCCGCCGCATCGGCGCGTTGCCGGCGCTCGTCCTCGGTCAGCGGCGGCGCCTTGGAGAGCGGCAGGAAGCGGCCGAGCGTGCGGTTGTAATGGGCGCTGCGGCTGGCCTGGGAGCGGTCCGCCCCCGCCGGCAGCATCCCCCAGTTGATCAGCACCGGCTGGCCATCGACCACCCAGACATCGCCGCGCGCACTGCCCGCCAGATGCAGCGCAGCCCCGATCAGCGTGCCGTCCTCGCTGTCGGCCAGCAGCTCGCGCACCGGGCGGAGCAGATCCGACAGCTGCGCCGCCACCCGCGCCTGCTCGGCCTCGTCAAGCTCGGACAGCGGGCGCCCCTCGCCCGCATGGGCCGAATACCAGGAGATGCTGGCCGGGGCCGCGTCGTTGCCGCGGTTGATCAGCGGCTCGGCGAAGAGATCGGCGGCGCGCTGCGAGATCCGCGCCGCCAGCGCCGCCCGCAGCGCGCCATGGGCCTCGAGCGCCAGACCGCCGCCCCAGGGCAGGCACTGCGAAAGCTCGATCTGCGACTTGGTGAGGAAATGGTCGGCCATGTCACGGCTCTCCTGGGCTGCGGCGCAGCCGCACCGGAACGGTGCGCCCCGCTTCGGGCTGGTGGGACGAACAGTCCGCCGCCCCGTCGGGCAGGAGGCTGCAGGTGATGATCCTGCGGAAGATGGCCGTCTGGTCGCTGCAGCCGAGATTGCCGGATTCCTCGAGAACCAGCCGCCCGCCGCCGTCGAACCGCCCGCCGATCGGCCCCTCGCAGGTCGAGCCGCTCGTCGCCCGCATCGTGGCGCGTCCCTGGCCCGCGCCGTCAAAGCACATGTTCCACTCGGTGTAGTCGGTGACGGCGCCGGTCTCCATGTCCTGCACCCGGTAGTCGGAATCGAGCGCCCAGCACCCGTCGAGCATCCCCACGTCGCGCGCCCGCCAGGCCTCGGCATCGATGGCCGGGGCGGGGGGCTCCGCCCGCGCGGGGGGCGGAGGCTCGGGCGTCTCGTGGACGGCCTCGCAGCGCAGGCGCGACAGGGCCTGCTCGGCCACGCGGATCTCGGCGCGCAGCAGGTCCTGGTCGCGGCGCAGCGCCTCGAGCCGGGCGGCCGCCTCGCGCGCGGCGGGGTCGGGGCAGCCGGCCGCGAGCCAGCCCGGAAGGAGGGGCAGCCGGGCGCCGCAGGATTGCAGGGCCAGAAGGCCCGCGAAAGCCGCACCACCGATCAGGCAAAGCGCAAGGACGAGCACGAGGAGGCGCGGCATTTCAAGATCTCGTCGGGAATGTCGTGAAGCGGAAAGAAAATGTCAGCTGAGCGTAAGGGGCATGTCCTGCGGCGGTCAATCCTTCAGACCCCCGGAGATGCAGCAGGATTTCACGACCCCTCCCGTGGCCCCGGCGCGGCCGTGCCGCACCGGCAGGCCGGGCGGAGGGGCCTGCCGGAGATCGGGGCCGCGGTCGGCCTCCGGCCGGGGCGGGCTCAGTTGCCCTGCGTCGGGAAGCTGGGCAGCTGCATCGAGGCGTTGACCGGCTGCGCCGCCCCGCCGCCCATCGCGGCGAGCGCCTCGCGCATCACGCTCACCCGCTGGGCGCTCTGGGCGGGAAGGAAGGCCGGGGGATGCCCCTGCTCGAGCGCGCCGAGCCCCATGTCGTACCATTCGGCCGCACGGGCCTGGTTCTGGTCGGGGCCGAACCCCTTGCGCAGGTGATGGCCGAGGATCTCGGAATAGGGCTGGTGGCCGGCCGCCACCATCAGCATGGCCGAGGCGACCGCCATGTCGGCATTGTCGGTCTTGTAGCCGGTGCCGAGGCAGATCTCGCCGATGTTGGTCATGTCCTGCGGCGCGGCGCCGAGCGTTCCGGCGAAGGCCGCGGCCTTTGGCGCCAGGCTGGCGGCGGCCTCGCCCTCGAGGGCGCCGGTCTGGCTGGCCATGGTGCGGATCAGCCCCTCGCACTGGCCCTG
The DNA here is from genome assembly GCF_007668225.1 of Cereibacter sediminicola. Classification (NCBI taxonomy): domain Bacteria; kingdom Pseudomonadati; phylum Pseudomonadota; class Alphaproteobacteria; order Rhodobacterales; family Paracoccaceae; genus Cereibacter; species Cereibacter sediminicola. The sequence continues at coordinate 41,772 of NZ_VDEK01000030.1, forward strand.
GATCTCGGCATCGCCGACGCCCGCCATCTGCGCCAGGATCTGCTGCGAGCGCGACATCGCGTCGCCGCGCGCCGCGCAGAACTGCTCGTCGAGGGCCTGCGCCGGATCGGTGATGCGGCCGGGCACCGCCATGCCCCCGTTGGCGTCGCTGAGCAGCTCGGCCGAGCGGCAATGGTCGGCCATCGAGGCGCTGATGCCCGCGGCGGCGGTCACCGGCAGCCGCGGCAGCGAGGGCAGGGCATCCGGGGCCCCGCTCACCACCGGAAGGTCGCCCGTGGCCTGCGGCGGCACGGGCGGCAGGGGCGGCGGGGCCGGAACGTTCGCGCCGTAGGGCGGCTGGCCGGTGCCGTAGGCCTGCTGGTTCGGCATGCCGGGCGCGCCATAGCCCTGCGGGTTGGGATATCCCTGCGGGTTGGGCAGGGCGGGATTGGCATAGCCCGGCGGGCGGTACTGCTCGCCGCGGGCCTCGGCGGCGAAGGCCTTGATCAGCCCCCGGTTGCCCTCGGCGGCCACGACATGGCCGTAGGCCGCCCCGCCCCCGGCCTGGGCGCGGTTGTAGGCGTTCCAGAGGGAATCGCGCTCATACTGGCTGAGTTGCCCCGTGGCGGGATAGCCCATGTAGCTCTGATAGCCGCTGATCGCCTCGCGGGTGCGCCGGCCCATCCGTCCGTCGGCCGAGCCCGCGGGGAAGCCGAAATAGTTCAGCGCATTCTGGTCGGTGCGCACCGTCGGATCCGCCGCCGGAGCCTGCGTCCGGCTGCCTCCACCGCCTCCTCCGCCGCCGCTGCGGGGCGCCGCCTGCGTCTGCCGGCCGCCAAGGCAGTTGGTGAGGCCGCACAGGATCATGCCCCCGACAATCGCCTTGCCGAAGTCGGAATCCGCCCGTGCGGCCTGGGGCAGCGGAAGGGCGAGGCTGCCGGCAACGGCAGCGGCGACGGAAAGCCGGAATTTCATGGCAGCGGGTCCTTACTATGGAAAGATAAAATATTCGGGCAGTGGTCCGGAACATTACCTCAGGTTCCCCGGTCTCCGGGAACGGAAAATCCGCAGCCCCCAGCCTTTTCAGGATTTGTTCCCGCGCATCCGAAACAATTCCGGTCTTTGCAGCCATTGCGCCCCGTCATTGCACCGTCCGCGGGCCTGCCTGATTCGGGCATCGGGGCTGCCGGCCGCCGCCTTGATGCGGAAACCGCGCCGCCGCGCGCCTCAGTCCGGGGCGCGGCAGCGGTAGGCCAGGGTGTAGCCGAGATCGCGCGACGAGCCGGAGCGGTACATCTCGGTGCAGGGTCCGAAGGCCGCGGCCAGCGGCTCGAGCGACGCGGCCACGCGCCCGAGGTCAGGATCGTAGATGAGCGTCTCGAGCAGCCAGATCTCGCGGTGCGCCGCGATCTCGCGGGGATAGTCGGTGGCCATGTCCGAGGTCCTGGACCGCTTGCGGAAATCATGGTCGAAGGCGTTGGGGCCATAGCCGATCTGCGTCCCGAACCCGGGCGCGACATAGAGCATGTTCGGCTGCGCCGTCGGGGCCACATAGATCAGCGGCTCGGGCTCGGCCGCGTGGGCGGCGATCACCGCGACGGCCTCGCTCAGCTGCTGCTTTTCCTGATGAAAGCCTGCCAGCATCGCGACGCCCCCCTGCAGGACCACGAACCCCGCCACCAGCCGCCTCGTCCCGGCCGGACGGGCCATCCCCGCCGCTCCCGCGATCCAGGCGAGGACGGACAGGAGGCCCGTGGCCAGCAGGATGGCGAGGATGGGCTGCATCAGGATGAAATGCCGGCTGTAGAGCACCGGGTAGAAGCCGGCGTGGCTCAGCACCGGCAGGCCGATCAGCAGCGCCAGGCCGAAGGCCGGCAGCAGCAGCCCCCGGCGCAGCGGCATCAGGATCCCGATCGCGAGCAGGAGGGCCGTGACCACGGCCACCGGACGCGCGGCGTGATATTCGCTGGCAAAGCGGTAGAACGGGTCGAACATCCCCAGCATGATCCGCGCGAAGGACGAGACCGTGATGCCCTCGCCGTCGTCGATGAAGGGCAGCCGCAGGTAGCCCAGGTCATAGACGAACGCGAAGTGACGGAACTGCGCCACCGTCACCGGCTTCGTCACGCCCAGGTGCCAGGCGCCCGCCGCCGCCAGCAGGCCCGCGAAGAGGAGGCCGAGGCGGCGGGCCCCTTGGGTGCGCAGCCGGCCCTCGACGAGAAGCTGCAGGGCCGCCGCCGCCGCGAGGGCCGCGAAGAGGACGGGCGCGGCAAAGGAAAAGAGCAGCAGGCCAAGGCCCGCCCCCGCCAGCAGCGCAAGGCCCGCCCCGTCCGGGCGCCGCACCGCCCGCAGGGTGGCGGCCAGCATCAGGCAGGTGGCCAGGGTCTCGAAGGCATATTGCTTGATCTCGATCCCGTAGCGCACGCCGAAGGGCGAGAGGAACATGAGCGCCAGCGCCACCGGCGCCACCAGCGCCCCGCCCGCCCGCCGCAGCGTCAGCGCCAGCACCGCCGCCGCCCCGAGGCTGCCCGCCAGGCTGAGCAGCCGCAGCCCGGTGACCGCATGCTCGCCCGCCAGCGTCATCACGCCGCTTGCGAGGATCAGGTAGCCCGGAGGCGCGGCCTGGGCGAAGTAGGGCAGGTGCTGGAAGGCGGCCGCGAAGGAGGGCAGGGGCAGGTTCGCCATCAGCATCCCCTCGTCGTGCCAGATGTCGGGCGCATCGAGGATGCCGGCCAGCCGCGAGGCCAGGATCAGCAGGAAGACGAGCGGCAGGACCCAGGGCCAGAACCGCGGCACCGGCCCGGCATCGCCCCCGGCCTCCGGCGCGCCGATCCCGGCCAGCCCGCGCGCGGCCGGCGGGTGGTAGCCGCCGAGCGCGCTGCGGAACAGCTCGCCCATCAGCGCGATCTTGGCGCCGGTGCTGCCCATCTTGGTGGGCGTGGGCCCCGAGGCCGGATAGGCGCGGCGCACCGGCACCTCGGTCACGCGGTAGCCAAGCTGGCCCGCGCGCGCGGACAGGTAGAACAGCAGGCTGTAGTCGCGGAAACAGTCTCGGAACGGGGCCACGCGCGGATCGGCCAGGTAGCGCCGCGAATAGGCGCGGAAGCCGTTGGTCGTGTCCGTCAGCCGGTTGCCCGAGGCCAGCGACAGCAGCGGCGCATGCAGCAGCCGCCCGCCGATCTTGCGGTCGAGCGGCGTGTTGATCGCCGCGCCGCCCTTGCGGTAGCGCGAGCCCTGGACATAGTCGAAGCCCGCCTCGAGCGCCTCGATGAAGCGGGGCAGCGCCTCGAGCCCGTCCTTGCCGTTGCCATCCACCGTCAGGATGCCGTCATAGCCCTCGGCCAGGCCCCAGGCATAGGCCATGCGCAGCTGCGCGCTCAGCCGGCCCGGACCGCGCTTCGTCAGCAGCGCCCGCACCCCGCAGTCCCGCAGGAAGCCCGCCTCCAGCGAGCCGTCGGTCGAGCCGCCGTCGGCGATCGCCACGTCGAGCGGGATCCGCAGGGCGTGAAGCTGCCGCAGCTGGCTCTGGATCCGCTCGCCCTCGTTGATGACCGGGATCACCAGCAGGTAGCGCGTGGCCCGGGGGGCGAAGATGGCGCTGTCGAAAGCCGGAAGCTCGGCCCCCGGCCACAGCTCCTGCCCGGTTTCCGGCCCCGGCCTTGCGGGATCGGCGTCCTTCATGCGGCTCACCTGGTTCATGTGGGTTTCCTCGGAAAGTGCGGACCTGCCGGCCGGATCGGTGCGCATCGGATGCGGTCACCGGATGTCGGGAAGGGGGCCGCAGGGGGGCGGCGTCCCTCGGGTCTGAAAGACGAAATGCTTGCTGGTCAGATAGTTGACGATGAAGGAGACGGCTGTGCCCGCCAGAAGGGCCGGCAGTTCCTGCCCCTCGGCGGCAAAGAGGAACCGGCTGGCCAGCGCGACCGTCGCCACCCGCGCCAGAAGCGTGAGGCCGAGCCCCAGCCCGTAGCGCAGCAGGCGCGCCGCATGGGACGCCACCCGCCGCCGCTCGGGCGCCCGCGGCCCCGCGGCCCGAAAGGTCCAGCTGTGGTGCAGGACGTAGTTCAGCGCCGCCCCGGTGGCGAAGCCGCAGGTGGCCGCCAGCGGCAGGCTCAGCCCCGCCAGGACCGCCAGCCCCCAGGCCACCGCGAGATCGGCCCCGAGCCCCAGCACCGCGACGAGGCCGAAGCGGATCAGCTCGGCCGGAAGCCGCGCCGCCATCACGCCACCCCCCGCGTGCCGCGTGCCGCCGGCGGGCCGACGAAGGTCTCGGTCGCGCCGGCCCAGTCCGGCCGGGTCAGCCGCACGAGGTCGAAGAGGTCGTAGATGTTGTCGATCTTGCCGCCGAGGATCGAGATCACCCGCGAGCCCGCGGGCTGCTGCTGGTAGAGGATCGGCCGGCCGTCGTCCTGCTCGTTCTTCACCAGCACCGTCTTGACGTCGAAGATCGACTTCACCCAGGTGCTTTCGGCCAGGCAGGGCAGGTAACGCTGCCCGTCGAGGATCATGTGGCGGTGCCGGCTCTGCGGCTCGGTGGCGGCGAAGGTCTCGTAGGCCGAGCGGCCGCTCGTCGCGTCGGTCCAGCTCATCTGCGGCGTGTAGCGGACATGGGTCAGCGAATGCAGCCCCTCGGCGGGATAGGGCATCACCGAGAAGAAGGGCCCGTCCATCACCGTGATCCCGAACCGCTCGAGCTGGGCCGGGGGCCGCACGAGGGCGATCTCCGTCAGCTCGTGCTTGAGGCTGGCCTCGGGCAGGCCGGCCGGGCGCAGGAGGCTGTTGATCTGGGCATAGGTCACGTTGAAGACATGCCGGGCGAAGAGCTCCGCCCCCGAGGAGAGCCGCACGACCACGCCCTCGGCCTGCTCCTCGAGCTGCACGGCGGCGGTCGAGAGCCGCACGTCCAGCCCCAGCGCATCGAGCTGCCCCCCCAGGCGCCGGGCCAGCACCGAATGGTCGAAGGCCATCTCGGTGCAGGCGAAGGCCGCCTCGATGGTGGCCGGATCGAACAAGGCCGCCTGCGACCGGGTGGCGGGGGCGATGGGCGCGCCCATGTCGGCGAACATCCGGTGGAACCGCTTGGCGCTGACCTTCGAGCGGCGCCGCGCGATCGCATAGAGCATCTGGAAGTCGGACCGCACCGCCTCGGGGAAATCCTCGGCGAAGCGGCGGTGCAGCACCATCGACTTGGCCGCCGTCAGGGCCGAGCGCGGATAGTGGAAGCCGGTATGAACCCGCGCCTGGTTGACCCGCGAGGCGCGGTCCATCAACCGGTCCCCCGCCTCGACCAGCACGATCCGATCGGTGACCGAGCGCAGGAAGAGCGCGAGGCAGCAGCCGTAAAAGCCGCCGCCGATCACCAGACAGTCGATGTCGGGGGTGCGGCTCATGCAGTCTTCCGCTCCAGGCGCGGCAGGCCCGGCAGCGCGAGAGGCTCTCGGCCGGCCGTCCCGTCGGCCACCTCGACATTGAGTTCGGTCATCACCTGCCCGAACAGGTCCACCGAGCTGCGCTCGTCGAGGATGTCCTCGCCAAGGCCGCCCGACTGGCCCTCGATCATCTTCTGCAGGCCGAGCGAGAGGCCGAAGATCGCCACCGACAGGAAGGTGGCCGTCAGGCTGAGGGCAAGCGTCAGGGTGAACCAGCCCGGCTGCACGTCGCGGAAGGTGAGCCAGACCACCAGCGCATAAAGCGCAAGCGCGAGCGAGGCGAGGGCCACGGCCAGCGACAGCAGCCCCACCAGCGCCAGAACGCGCGGCGCCGTGCTGACCAGCAGCTTCTGCACCAGCCCCAGCTTGCGCCCGAGCCCGCAGAGCGGGCAGGGCCGCAGCATCCCCGCCGCCTTCTGCCACAGCACCGGCAGCGCCGGGTCCGCCGGGGGAAAGCGCAGCGCGAGCTGCGGGTCGGGATGGGCCAGCAGCCGGTTCAGCAGCGTGCGCGGATAGGCCGCCGTCAGCATGTTGCGGGTGCTGGTGCGAAAGCCCGCGCTGTGCCCCAGCGCCTCGAGCAGCGGGTTCAGCAGGCTGCGCGTGCGGCGCTGCCCGATCACGATGGCGCCGGTGGCCGCGGCCGTCTCGATCATCGCCGGCATGTCCAGCTCGGACCGTTCCTCGATGGCGGCCACCACCACCACATCCCCGATCGCCTCGGCCGCCGCCGCCACGCGCTGGCGGTAGAAGGGCGTGCCGTGGCGCACCTTCAGCAGCCGGATGTTGGCCACGCACGCCATCAGCGCCTCGCAGGCCTCGGCCCGGTCGGCCGGGACGGTCAGCAGCACCTCCCAGTAGCGGAACCGCGCCGAGATCGCGGCGCAGAGCCGCTGCAGGTCCGCCGCCGCCGCCTCGCTGGCCGGAAAGTCGGCGATGCAGACCGAGACGAAGATATCCTCACGCCGGACGGGGATCATGCCGCACCTGCCTTTCCTTCCGCCATGCCGGCCGCCCGCAGGAGCCGGCCGATCGCTGCCTCCAGAACCGCCGGACCGGGATCCGGCGGCGGCTTCATCTCGATGGAATGCCAGCCGGCGTATCCCTTGCGGGCGAGGGCCGCCAAGGCGTTGGCGGCGGCCCCGGCGCTGGCCGGCGCAGGCGCGAGGTCCGGCTCGCTGACATGGACATGGCTGATGGGCGCCCTCACCGCCGCCACCGCCCCGGCGAGGCCCGCGAAGGCCCCGTTCATGTGCATGGCCCCGAGATCCAGGATCAGCGTCACCGCCGGATGGCCGAGCCGCGTCACGAAGGCGTCGGCCTCTTCGAGCGTATTCAGGAAATTCGTGCCGTAGGCCGCGGGATTGAACTCGATCCCCAGCCGCGTCCCCGCCTCTCGGGCCGCCTCGCCCAGCTCGGCGAAGGTTTCAAGCGCCACCGCCTCGGCCTCGGCCGCGTCCATGTCCGCGGGGATCACCCGCTGGCGCGGCGAGCCGAAGACGAGGTTCGGGATCCCGAGCCGCCCCGCCAGCGTGATCGCCGCCCCGAGCCCCTCGCGGAACCGCGCGCGTTCCCCGGCCTCGCCGAAGAGCGCCGCCCCCTCCACCCCGAAGAGCAGCGACTGCATCGAGACCAGCTCCAGCCCCGCCGCTTGCGTCTCGGCCAGCGCCGCCGCCAGCTCGGCCTCGGAGGGCGCGAAGGGGCGGGCGCTGCCGGAAAGGAACAGGCCGGGCGCGATCTCGAGCCCGCGGATGCCGTGGGCGGCCAGGAGCCGGTAGATGCGGAGCCTCTCGGCCGGGGGCCAGGCGATGTTCGAGACGGCGAGCTTCATGCCAGGGCCCTTTCCCCGGCGAAGAAGGTTTGCAGCCCCGCGAGCACCTCCTCGGCCGTGGCGATGTAGGGCCCCGCGCGCCCCCAGAGCGCGGCGTGGCGGGTGCGCATGTCCTCGCGGTGGATCCGCGCCGGGCCGGCCGGCATCTCGCGCCCGGTCAGGGCCGCGTGGATGCGCCCCGCCTCGAGCGGCTCGGGGGCGAGGTGGATCGTCTCGAGCCCCGCCCCAAGGCTCAGGCCGATATCGGACCAGAGCCGCTCCATGTCGTAATACTGGAAGCGCGTCGCGGGATGGGTGAACCGCACGGCCGAGAAGCCGAGCGCCGTCACCGCCTCGTCATAGGCGGCCCGCTGGCCGCTGGCCGCCAGGGCCGCGCGGTCGATGACCATGAGATCCGTCTCCGGGTCCGGCCGGTAGAAGCGGGCGAGCCCCGGCCGCAGCCCCGCCGGCAGCCGCCCGGCCAGCTCGTCGAGCCGGGCCGGCGGCAGCATGGTCGGCATCGGGTTCAGGATGTCGAACAGGAAGTTCTTCCGCAGCCCGCGGCCGAACAGCGCCGGTAGCCGCACGATCAGGCAGCGGTCGAACCTCTCGGCGCAGAACTCCTCGAGCATCCGCCGGTGGCGGCCATAGGCGAGCGCCGTCTGGAAGCGGTCGGTGCCCTCGTCGTCCTGCCCGTCGAACTCGGCCAGCACCGCGATCGACGAGATCAGCACGCAAAGTCCGGCCCGGATCGGGGCCAGCCGGGCCATCAGGCCGCGGATCGCGGCCTCGTCCCTGTCGGGACAGCGGTTGGCGGTGAACATCGAGCCGGGGGCCGCCGCGCAGACAAGGGTGCCGAACCGCCCGCCCGCCGCCTCGGCGATGTTGGCGCTGTTGAAGAGGGCGCCGAACCCGTGCTGGCGCAGCAGGTGGCTTCCGACAAAGCCGGTGTATCCGATCAGCGCATCCATCTGTCTTCACCCTGCGGCGCGCGGCGCCTGTCGGAGGAAAAGGCGGAGGGGCGGCTCATGGCCGGACCTCCGGCGCGGGCTCGTAGCGGCGGAGCGGATGCCCCGCCCGGTCGAGGATCTCGATCGAGGCGATGCGGGGCAGGCCCGGAGCGGGCCGCAGCGCCTTCCGGCGCAGGACGCGGCCATCGATCGCAAGCGCCAGCGCGACGCCCACGTTGAAGACATGTCCCGTCGCTTCGAGAAGCGGATAAAGGGCGCAGGCCACCAGCAGGCCGCCGAGGCTGACAGGGTCGCGCTGCCCGCACAGCAGGCGGAATGCGGCCCACGATCCGAATACAAGGCACAATTGCGACAGCGAATGCGGCCAATAGACGGCGCCGTGACTGACGAGGAATTCGCGCAGGCACAGACAGGCGATCGCCATTGCGACGAAGATCAGCCAGCCCGCGCCCTCGCGTTCCACCGGATTGCGGATCTCCCGCAGGGCAAGGGCCCGCATGACCCCGCCGACACCGAGGACAACCCCCAGCCCGACGAGGGCGTTGAACAGTGCCGGATTGAGAAAGGTCACCTTCGGCGAGAGCGCCTCCAGCCCATACATCGGGGCCAGGAAGGCGAGCGGCGGAAAGGAGGTGTAGATGTAGCTTCCGCCCGAGGTGGGGGCGGTCGATCCCCGGCGGACCGGATTGCCGGGCGCCGGATCGAGCGTCACCGTCGGCCGGAAGCGATGCGCCGATGGCGGGGATGTCTCCAGCGCCTCGATGGTCCAGAGCGTGTGACAGGTCGCCTCGAGACCCTGCGCCCCCCTGTGTTCCAGAAAGAACTCGGCGCGCAGCAGCAGGGAAAGGGCGAAGGCGAGGCCGACCGCCAGCAGGGCGAGGCCGGGACGGCCAACCCGTGTCACGACGGTCCCGCCTGCTCGGACCAGGGCCGGCCGGACAGCCCTCGCTGCCGGAACCGCGCAGGATCGCTTGTGGGACAGGATGACACGGCAGGGTCCATCCGACATTCGGGAAAAGTCATTGAGGAAGAACAGTTTATCAATCCGACAGGAAAACCGGACGCAGGGCGACACTCGAACATGGCGGAACCGCAATAAAGAATATCCGACATCCACATTCATGTCGGAGCGGGAAATAATGAATCGATCCTTCGCTCAGGCAATGGATTCGTCAATGAAAATGGCAATTCCACTCCCCCATTAATTCGATGAGTGGTTAATACTTTTTGGGGGATCTGATTGCAGCCTTGCCCCTCGAGACTCCGCACCGGAGGGTCATCGCCTTTGCCAGCGCGGGCAACATCCTGAGAAAGCCGGAAAGGGGCTCGTCATCCCGACCCGGCTCGATCGGGCCCCCTCGACCTGTCGCACCCGCCGCGTCGGGCGCGCGGCGGCGCCATGCGGTGGCCGGGCCGACCTGCGCCGATGGCGCGAGCCCCTCCCGGGGACGGTCCTTCAGGAGTTCAGCCTGAACAACGCGATCAGGCGGCGGCCGCGTGACTGTAGCCGCGAGCGTGCTCCTGCCGGATCATCGCCAGAACG
>NZ_VDEK01000031.1:0-43922 GCF_007668225.1 Cereibacter sediminicola
ATTTCTACTGAGGCAACGGCAACATCTTCGGCAACATTTCAGGCGAGGCAATGCGACGGCCAAGAAGGTTGACGCTCTACACCAGGCCATTCTTCACGGCGCGAAGCAAGGTGTCCTTGCTCACGCGCAGCAGCAGTCGATGGGCCAGCGCCTGCCCGGGCCGGCCGCCCAAGGCCAGTCCAAGACAGTGGACGAGCCCTTGCAGCCGCGCGGTTCGGCGACCATGGCGCTGGCCGATCCCTTCGTCGAGACGCTCGCCGAAGATCCGGGTTCGGCACGTCCGGCTCGGGCACCGAAAGCGCCGCACGGTCAGCACGATCCGGACGCGACGCCTGTGAGCGGGAAGATCCGACAGACGGCGCGCGTATCGGCTGTGGAGCCGGGTTGAAACCGTGCCGCACGACGGACAACGGGCCCTATCGTTTGCGACACGCGCGCGGATCAGCACCTCGTCCCCCTCCAGCCTCACGTCGTGAAGTCGAAGACCCGGCGGCAGTACCCCGCCATAGCTCGCAATCCCGCCCATCGCCAAATCCTCCAGCTACATCATGTGCCAGAGCTAGGGCGTCACACCAAACTTGCACAGAGATTGCGTCAGAGCCAGTTTTGGAAGCCGATTGACAGCGATCGCCCAGCAGCGTGTCTTACGGCAGGATCTCGGAGCGATCGGGCACCCCGGAATCCACGACCGGATCAAATCGGAATGGCTGACCGGATGTTATCGGAATCCGTGACCCGATGACCCCGGTGTGCGCACCACTATGGCGCCTTCGCGCGGAGAACCGACTGTGGCCCCAGGCTCCAGAACAGGCGGCGGCCTGCGAGGGAGCAGGCCCGGATCAAAACCCGATCAAGTCCAGATGGAGCGGGTGCGGTGCGTAACTATCTGACATTACATAGCTTCGTGCAGATCCGTCGCTGGGGCACAACTCCTGGATCAAAACCCGATCAAAACATGTCGGCTCAAGCCCAGAAGGGGACATAACCTGCGCGAGGATGCTCCGGATCTGCTGGCCGGATGAGATCGGATCCCACCGCAAGCCGGATGATGACAGAGGCCTGCGAGGCGTTGCGAGGATCTATCCCCAGACGGTCCCTCAAGGTTGCGTTGGTCATCCGCTGGCCACTCTCGTATTTCAGGGCGGCGTGCTGGTAGCATGCGCGAACGCGCTCCTCGGGCGTCATGTCGGCGAAGCGGCGGGGCGCGAAGAACACTACCCTGACCGCCTCTCCCTCCGTGCGGAAATCGGGCGGCGGAAGCTGATGGAGTTCGACCGCGGTCAGAACCTTGTCGATGCCGGTGCCTTGTTCCTCACAGAGACGCATCCGCCGCATCAGCGATGCCAACGCCTCGTTGCGGGACCGCGGCGGTGCGTCAAGGAACCGGTCGGGGCTGACTAGCGGCGCACCGGGGTTCGTGATCTCCATGCGGTCGCTGAAAAGCTCGATCAGGGGCCCGGCACCCGTGATCGTCATGTCCTGATGGATCAGCGCATTCGCAACCAGCTCTCGAATGGCAATGGCAGGATAGAGTGGACGTTCTTCCCGGAAGGCCGAGCCGATGTGCTCGTTGCGCGGAAGCAGTCCGTCGATGAAATCGATAAGTCCCTGAAATCCCGCGGCATATCCACGCTGTCCATCCTGGCGGTGCGTTACGGCGTAGGCGCGGCCGGGACCACCATAGGCGACGAACCTGACGCCTTTTCGTTCGAGCGAGGGGCCGAAGTCTGCGAGGCGCTTGGCAAAGAGGATCGCGCCAAGGTTGGTGATGTTCCAGTGCCCTCCAACGTCCTGCTGAATCAGCCGATCCGCTTGAAGCCTGTCAAAGATGCCGTGCCGATTGTCCGGCAATCGCTGACCAGTCAGGTCGAAATAGTTCGCATAGTCGAGCCGCGCGAGGACGTCGTCGCCGGTCACGAACTGCGCAGTGAGTCCGGCTTCCCACGCGTAGGGTTGAAGCCTGGCCCAGAGCGCACGAAGCCGCTCCGGATGATCTGAGAGCCTCGGTGTGGCGCTGCCGATCCGCACGTAGCTGATACGGTCAAACTCGATCGGTGCCGTGCCCGCGGCCGGTATCGTCAGCAGGACGAGCCGTACGCCCCGATAGTCGACCTCCTCGAACCGGAAATCGAGGCCGGGCTGAAGTCGGTTGGCCAGCCAGAGCTCGAATGGCTGGCCTTGTTCGCGCTTCGTTGCGAAGTCGAAGCTGGTGCCGACAGCCTCGTGGTTGCCATCACGGACACCCCATACAAGATACCCAAAATGCTGGTCCGCCAGACGGGCAGCATTCGACAGCGCGGAGACCAGCTTGCCAATCAGCGAGGCATCTGCGTTGTTCTCCTTGAACTCCAGCCAAGGCGTCTCTGCTGGTCGGGCACGCAGATCGTCTATCAGTCTTCGGTTTCGCTCGAGTGTCTGGTTAGGGGAAAGGGTCATTCGCGGCCTGGTGGCTCGTTGCTCATCTTCGTTCGGGCGCAGCCCTGCGCGTAGGACGCATGCGGTCGATGCGGAAGGCGGGCGCACAGTCGGTCTATTGGCGCGCGAGATCAAGAGGCGGGTGCTCCGGTTCCTCCCGCGGCCGTCCCCCTTCCGGCGGCGCGTAAGGCTGGCCGCGCCAGCGCCCGGCGCGTTGGGCCGGCCGGGGCACGGTTTCTTGAGACATCGCCGAGCGCTACTTTCCCAGGGAACGGGGATAGACAACGAGCAGAAACCTGGCGCAGCGGAGGCCTCGGCCCCGGCGACGCGCGCCCCACACGCTGGCGGAGCCGGGGCCGAGGCTGGCCCGGGCACGCGCTTCTCGGCGAAGAGGAAGCTGGACGTGGTGCAGCGGCTGATGCGGGGCGAGAGCCTGGAGGCCCTGTCGCGCGAACTGAACGTGCCGGCGCATCGGCTGTCGGAGTGATGTGACCGGGTGCTGCTGGCGGCCGAGAGTGCGCTGAAGGAGAGCGAGCGGGACGTGCGCCACGACCACGCAGGCCCCTCACGAGGGTGGCCGGATGTTCATGAAACGGCCGGCCGGATGCTCATGGAACGGATGGCCGGATGCCGTGGAATTCGCACCGTGGCTGGGCGATGGCATTTGCGGCGGAAATCCGCAGGCGGATCCCGCGGAAGCGGATGCGCCGCCAGGGCGGCCCCGAGACCACCATCTGTAGCACGGTAAGTACCTTTTTGTGACCAATGGTTGGAGGATTTAGCGCGCAGACTGCTGCCATTATGCGCGCTACCGAGGGACCTTTTCGGATGGTACTCCGGCTGACGCAGCGCACCGCTCAGAGCATGGGCGACGGGCGCGCGCCCTCACGGTTCCAGCGGCACATTCACCGTGAAAACCAAGCGGTTTCTGACCGTCGGCAACAGGGGCACCCACCCCTTGCTTGCGTTTACAAACGGTCGTTTATTTGCAGCAGATGAAACTGCAAACGGCCCGTCTCGATGCCCTTGATCGGCTATGCCCGCGTCTCGACCGAGGATCAGACCCCCCTGCCCCAAGCGCAGGCCCTGAGATCGGCAGGATGCGCCGAGATCCACGAGGAGCAGGCATCGGGCGGCAATCGAGCCCGACCCGTGCTGACGCGCCTCCTCGAGCGCATCGGCAAGGGCGACACGCTGGTGGTCGTCCGCATTGATCGCCTCGCGCGCTCGCTCTCGCATCTTCTCGAGGTGATCGAGCGCCTCGAAGCCAAGGGCGCCTTCTTCCGGTCACTGCAGGATCCGATCGACACCGCCTCGCCACAGGGCAAGTTCACGCTTCAGGTTCTTGGCGCCGCGGCCGAGTTCGAGCGCGCCCTCATCCGCGAGCGGACCAAGGCAGGGCTCGCCCACGCACGGACCGAAGGCCGCGTGGGCGGCAATCCGGGCCTGCGGGCCCGCGATCCGGCGGCGCTGCGCAAGGTTCGGCTGGCACGGGCCGACGGCTACATGGAACGCCTGGGCGAGACCGCGCAGGACTGGGTGCCCCACGTCCGCCGACTGCGGCCCGACATGGCCTGGGAGGACTTGCTGCGCATCGTGAACGCTCCCCTGCCCTACGATCGCCACTGGACGCAGGCCCGCCTGCTGCGCGCCGTGAACGCCTATGTTCGCGACGGCTTCCTCCCCGAGACCGTGCTGGGACGCGCCGGACGGCGGCGCGGCGACGACCGCCTGTCCGTCATCGTCGCCGCCATCAAGGGCGCAGACCCCGACATCACCCTTCAGGCGATCTGCGACCGGCTGGAGGCCATGCGCGAACGCACCCCACGAGGTCGAACCAGGTGGAACCCCTCTTCGGTGAAAATGCTGCTCAACAGGGCAGAAAAAGCCGGGTTACTGTGATCGACGGAGCCGCGCGACGGCCAGAGGTTCCTCTGGGCTTATGACCTGACACCGCGGAGGTCAGGCCGTTGAAGCGCGGCGCGCTCGCCGGAAGTCCTCGGCGTTCCGGTCGCCGACCATGCACTGGGCGATACAAGCAACAAGGTCGCCGCACGTCAGCGGTCACATCGGCCGCCCCTGATGGCACGGCGCACATCGGAGTTTCGCCGGCCCGGACTCCCGCCCTGACAGCATGAAACCGTTACCGGCCGGTAACCAGCCCGACCGGTAACTGCGGCGTCTCACTCCTTGCGGGACAGCGCATCCTGGAAAGCACGGACCGCCCTCTCGAGCACCCTGCGCTCGATGCCGGAATAGTCGCAGGCGGCGCGGATTCGGAACTCACCATTGCGGGCGGTCACCTTCGTGTCGCCCACCCGGAACTCGTACTTCTGGCGCGCCGTCGGCGCAGCCGCAGCCCCGACATCCGCCGGGCGTGCGGCCCCCTTGACGAGCCCCCGCAGCAGATCGTTCTGCTCCTCCGCGGAGGCACAGGCCGCGAGACGGCTCCGCGGAATCTCCAGCCCGTCGCCGAGCTTCCGCGCGACATCCACCCCGAGGTCCCGCGGAACGGCCCTGGGAAACGGGAGATCCTCGCCCACGGCCGCCATCAAGGCCACGAAGGACCGGATGTAGGAGCGCTTCACCTTGTGGAGCGAGCGGTAGAGCCTCGCCACGGCGGCATCGGCATCGCCCACCCCCGCCTGCGGATCGGCCGCCAGCGCCAGGGCGATCTGCGCCATCTCGGCGAAGCTCAGGTCCTGGCGGATGACGTTCTCTTCCACCATATCGACGTAGAGATCGGCGCGGTCGGCATCCGGCGTCGTGACGCGCGCAATGGCGCAGGCGAACCGCTCCTCCTGACTTTCCGCATGAAGCTGGCGCAGCGCGGTGAGACGACGCCATCCTTTCTTGAGCTGATAGCGCCCCGAGCTCGAGAGATAGACCTCGATGGGTTCGCGTTGTCCGCGCTCGCGGATCGAGGCCTTGAGCTCCTCCATCTCGTCGCTTTCGGCAATGCCCTTGAGGTCGAGCCGATCGCGAGGAAGCTGGTCCACCTCGATCTCGCCCACCGGCAGCCGGACGAGCACCCTGCCCTCGTCGCGCGCGGCGCGGAACTCCCGCGCATCGGCGGCATTCTGCCTCCGCTGCTCGACCAGCGCATCGCTCGCCTCCTGCGCACTCGCGGCGCTCTCTCGCACGGCCACGCCCATCGGACCCGGATCGCGGCTGCGCCGGGTCCCGGTCGTCGGCGCCTCGACAGGACCGATCCCGAACCTGTTGCCCTTGACCATCACGCCACCTCCCGCATCTCGTTGCGTTCTTTCCATGCCTTCAGGATCGTCTCCTTGAACTCGGCATAGGCGTTGTCGAAAGACTGCCGCGCCCGCTTCCAGGTCTCGCGCGTCATCTCGCGGTAGTCCTGCTCATAGACCGACATCTGGAACCGGCCGGACTGCTCCACTGCGCGGGTCATCTCGATCGGGTGCTGGCACACGTCGGCCCCGAACACATTTCGAAACGCCTGGAGCATCGCCACATGCAGCGGGTTTGCAGCCTCGAACCGGGTCATCAGCACACGGATATCGACGAACCGCTTGGGGAGCTGGATCCCGGCATCCGCCGCGATCCGTTCGAAGCCGACCGAGATCTCCTGCAGCGCGTCGCCAAGCTGCCCGAGGAACGAGGTCGTCGAGTCATACTCCCAGTAGCCGGGCCCGGAGGGGATGTAGAGCACGTCCGCCGCAAAGGCTGCGTTCAGCGACTGATAGCCGATGGCCGGCGGGCAGTCGAAGATCACGAGGTCGTACTGGTCCTCGGGCAGCTCGTCGAGATAACGCGCGACGCAGCCGAAGAAGGACCAGGCCTTGTGCAGCGAGCGGTATTGCGCGGAGGCGAACTCGACGAAGGCCGCGTTGGCGCAGGACGGAATGATGTCGATCGTCGACCAGGCCGTGCGCTGGATGAAGTCCTGCACGCGCATGGTGCCGATTTCCTGGACATCCTTGGGCAATTCGTCGGCGGCCGGGTAGGGGCAGTCTGCCGGGTCGTCATAGGCCTCCATGATCCGGTCGGCCTCCTTGCAGAGATCGCGGCACATGATGCCCCAGACCGTGTCCCACTCCTTGACCTCGACCAGCCCCATCGAGTGCGTCAGCGTCGCCTGCGGGTCGAAATCGACCACCAGCACGCGGTAGCCGTCGAGCGCGGCCGCGTTGGCAAGATGCTGCGCCACCACCGTCTTGCCCACGCCGCCCTTGAAGTTGGAGACGGCCACGCGCAGCGCGCGCCCCTTCGGACGCTCCGGCAACAGCTTCTTCCCGCGAAACCGGACCCGTCGGCGAAGCTCGTTGATCTCGGCCAGAGTGAACCATCTCTGGCGGCCTTCCTCCTCAACCACGCCCTGCGGCAACGAAGGATCCTCCGCCAGCTTCTTGCGCAGCGTGTCTGCGGGCACGTCGAACATGAAGCTCGAGATTTCCCAGATGGAGAAGGGTCGCAGCTGCTTGGTCTCGGACGGCGAGAAGGTCGCCTTGCGCACAGCGGCCTGCTGCGCCAGGCTCCGCTCGTTCATGTCCTGAAGGTAGCTGAAGTCACGCATGTGTTTCTCGCGTAATTTAACTCGTGACGTTCAATAGCGCGAAAACAGAAAGCTGCCAAATGCTAATCTGCCAAAATCGCGTTTCTGAAAGTGTGGGGCTGAAATATACCTCGCTTCGCCACGTCTCCCCGGCGTTTCGGTGACACGAAGACACAGTCTCGGGGCCAAATGGTGACAAGGCGCCCCTCATTCAGTGGCACCCAAGATGTCCCCCAATACCTGTTAAACCAGAAATCACCATTTTTCCGTGGAAGATGGGCAAATCCCGTCATCCGAAACCGTTTGACAAATAACGGGAGGCTGCCACACTGCTTCTCACAGGAATCGGCGGGTCAAGCTGATCGGGCAGTAGAGGCTTAGAATGCAGAATGCGCGACTTGCAGGCCCCGGAGCGGGTGCCGAGAAATACGACATTCTCACCGCTCTGGCAGTCAAGGGGCTGTCATCGAGTGGCACTCTGCAGACTTCGATCCTTCGCCTGGTGGCACTTGTGACGGCCCGCTACAACTGGGCGCGCGGGGAGATGGCCATAGGTCAACGCGAAATGGCCGCGCTTTGGTCCGTGGACGAGCGCACCGCGAAGCGGGAGACCCGTCGCCTGATCGATACAGGCTTCCTCGTGCTGAAGGTCCGGGGCGTAAAGGGCAGGGTGGCTGTCTATGCCCTTGATCTTCCCGCGATCTATGCCGCAACCCAGGAAGAGTGGGGCAAGGTCGGATCCGACTTCGCCCTCCGCATGGCGGGCCGCCACGAGCCCACGCCGCAGCGGCAGGTTCCACCGCAATCCCCGGATGCACATGTGGTCCATGTGGATTTCTCGGGCGGCTCGCGCGGCGCATCAAGCCCGTGGGCGCGGATGATGCGGATGCTGGAGGACGCGAACCCAGCCCATTTCGCATCGTGGTATGCACGCCTGTCGCTGGTACGAGCCGAACGGGGCGTGGTGACCGTATGCGCGCCGTCGCGGTTCGCGGCGCAATATCTTGAGACGCATCTGAGGCGCGAGCTCGAGCATCCGCTTCGAGTCTGCTTTGGCCCAGATACGCGCTGCGAAATAGTGGCAGCGAGCTGAACAGCTCCAGCTCTGGGCGCGGCTGACCGCCACCACCGTCGGGATCTTCGGGGCCGGCCACCGGCGCGCGTTCGCGCCCTCGAGGTCCGTGGCGCGCAGAGGGTCGGGCCTGTCAGGCCCCACCCTCGGCGCAGGAAACACGTTCGGTTTGCGCCGTTGACAAGCGACGCGGAAAGCGGTCCGACAGGGGCAGGGGCGCGGACGATCCATGGGGACCTGTCAGGACAGGGCAGGTCGGAAACAGGCGCCAACCCCGGAGAAACGCAAGGACCCGCCCACGATGCACGTTCTTCTCACGCGTCCCACCCTGCAGGCTGAGGCCATGAGGCCGTCCCTTGAAGAAAAGGGCCACCGGGTCTCTGTCGAGCCGGTTCTGGACGTGTCGCCTGTCGATTTCAGCCATGAAGCCCTGAGGGACTCCCGGACCATTGTCGTCACGTCGGTCCATGCCTCGCTGCGGATCGCCGAACTGCCTTCGATAGACAGGACGGTTCCGATCTACGCCGTGGGCGCCGGCACGGCCGCGCCCCTGCATCGGGCCGGCTTCTCCTGCGTTCACGAAGCGGCCGGAGACGCGCCAAGCCTGCTGGATCTCATCCTGAAGAAGCGGTCCGCGTCCGAGGGCCGGATCACCTATCTGAGCGGGTGGGACATCACCGAGGACATGGCCGCGGCGCTGAAGCGTCATGGCCATGATGCGCAGCGCCTCGTGGCCTACCGGGCCACGCCGGCCAAGTCCCTGTCGCCCGCGACACAGGACATGCTCCGCCGGGGCGACATCGACTGCATCCTCTTCATGTCCTATCGCACCGCGCACTTCTTCACCCTGCTGTGCGACAAGGCAGGGCTGTCGCCGTGCCTGCGGACCATCAGCGCGGCGGCGATGTCGGAAAAGGTGGCCCGCGGGCTCTGCCGGACAGACTGGCGAGAGACAGGCATTGCGGCGAACCCGTCGCGGGAGGCCATGGTCGATGTGCTCACGGCCCTCGCGGGGCAGGGCGCCCGCGGGAATGGAGTCTGATCCGACGCAGCGATTGACGAACCGACGCGACCGTGCCCGGTCATGCCCGCGCGGGCAATGTCACGGTGATTGCCAGCCCGCCACCTTCGGCCTCGGCAAGGATCAGCCTCCCGCCGTAGGCCGCGATCCGGTCGGCCGCGATGGAAAGGCCGAGGCCATGGCCGGGCATCGTTTCATCCAGTCGCGCCCCGCGGGCAAGGATGCGGGCGCGGTCGGCCTCGGGGATGCCGGGGCCGTCGTCGATGATGGTGACCTCTACGCCGTCAGGACAGGGTTCCGCCGCCAGCCGCACGGATGTCCGCGCCCATTTCACCGCATTCTCGGCCAGGGCGCCCAGAATTTCGGCCAGATCCTCGGCATCGCCCCGAAAATCCGGGGCGCCGGTCGCTGCGACCTGCAGCGCAACTCCGCGACGCCGCGCCTCGGGCGTCAGGACCAGCGCCACATCCTCCAGGACCGGAGCCAGCGCGACATGGGCGGACGGATCCAGCCCGGCCGCCGCTGCACGGGCGCGCTTCAGGTGCCAGCGGATGATGCGGTCCATCCGGTCGATCAGGGCAGCGTCCTCGGGGCCTGCGCGGTTGGCCAGCACCGCCAGCGGGGTCTTCAGCGCATGCGCCAGATCGCCCGCATGGGCGCGCGCGCGCTCCAGCTGGGCGGCATTGGCGGTGATGAGGCGGTTCAGCTCATCCGACAGGGGCTCCAGTTCGGCGGCCCGTGCCCTGGGCAGCGCCTTCGCCCGCCCGTCGCGCACGGCCGCCACGGCCCGGGCGAAGTGCGTCAGGTCCACCAACCCTGCCCGTACCGCCAGCACCTGCGCGGCCATCAAGGCCGCCCCCAGCACCGCCAGCGCCAGGGTCAGGGGGCGGCGAATGACGGCCAGCGCTCCTTCGGCCTCGGCCGCAGGCAAGGTCACCGTCACCGTCAGCCGCCGCCCGTCGCCCGGCGCCGTGAACCCGGCGACGTGCGAGACCAGCGCCGCGCCATCCGGCCCGGTCCGACCCGCGCCATCCACGCCCAGCGTGCCCGTCACCAACGAAGGCGAGCGCGCCAGCACCGCCGCCCCGTCGCTGACCTGCCAGTACCAGCCGGACAGCGGACGCTCGAAACGCGCATCGGCAGGGGACGGAACCACCGCGACGCCCCCCGTCGCATCCCAACGCGCCGCCGCCATCACGCCTCGTGCCGCCGCCGTCAGTTCCGCATCAAGCCTGCGGCTCACGAAATCCGCCAGCACGGCCGACAGCGCCACCCAGGCAACGACCAGCGCCGCCATCGTCAGCCCCGTCGACCAGGCAAGCATCCGCGCGCGGATGGATCGCAACCTCATGCCGGATCGCCGGGCAGCAGCCGATAGCCCTCGCCCCGCCTGGTTTCCACCCGCGCCTCGCCGATCTTCTTCCGCAGCCTGCCGATCACCACCTCCAGCGAGCGGAAATCGCGGTCGGCGTCGCGGTCATACATATGTTCGGACAGTTCCGTCCGACTGACGACACGGCCCTTGTTCAGCATCAGGTAGCGCAACAGCCGGGCCTCGAAGGCTGTCAGCCGCAGCGGCATGCCCTCCAGCGTGGCAAGCCCGGTCGCCGTGTCCAGCACGAGGCCGCCCGCCGCCAGTTCCGCCGTCGCGTGCCCCGCCGCGCGGCGGATGAGGCTGGAGAGGCGCAGCGTCACCTCCTCCATGCGGAAGGGCTTCAGCACGTAGTCGTCAGCCCCGGCCCGGAACCCCGCCACCTTGTCCGACCATGCGTCCCGCGCGGTCAGGATCAGCACGGGAAAGGACAGTCCCGCGCCGCGCCAGCGCCGCAGCACCTCGATCCCGTCGATCCCCGGCAGGCCGAGGTCCAGCACGGCGGCGCCGACCGTCTCGGTCGCGCCGAGGAATTCGCCCTCCTCGCCGTCATGCGCCAGTTCCACCGTATATCCCGCCTGCGCCAGCGCGGCCGCGATCTGGCCGGCAAGGTCGCGGTCATCCTCGACCACCAGAACCTTCACGGGGCGCCCTCCGGCAGGATGCGCGCCTCGGACTGGCCGACGCCGTCCACCTCGAGGAACCGGCATCCGGGGCCGGTGATCTCGATGTCCAGCACATTTCCGGCGGGGGTAAGCCAGCGGATTTCCTGCACCAGCCCGTCATCCTCCGCCTCGATCCGCAGAGCCTCGCCCCGATAGCGGGCGGAGACGCAGGCCAAGGCCGAAGCAGCGTCGATGGCGGCGGCATCCTCGGGCGGGTCGGCCATCGCCGGCGCGGCAAGAAAGGCAAGAATCAGGAGTGCGAACGCAGGACGCATGGTTTGCGGATAGTAGCCCAAGGCTCAACGGAAACCAAACCGCGCGGTTGCGGTGGCGTTTGGCGCGAATCGCGCAGAACAGCGCCATGATGAACTCCAAGGAGAAACCGATGAAACGCGTTCTTGCCGCCCTGATCCTGACGACGGCCCTCGCCACTCCCGTTGCCGCGCAGGAAGTCCCGCTTTCCGGCACGGTGGCCGAGGTCTTCGGCACCCGGATCGTGCTGAGCACGCCCGAGGGCCGCGTCCTCGTGACCCTTCCGCAAGGCACCACCGCTCCCGCGCCCGGCACGCGGCTGGACCTGACCGGCACGCGCACGGGCGAGACCTTCGCCGCCACCACCGTGACCGAAGGGCCCGCCGCCGCTCCGGCCGAGGCGGTGCTGCCCTCTGCTCTGCGCGGCCTTGACCTGACCGACATCCGCACCCGCTCCCGCAAGGACGGCAAGATCTACATCTATGCCCGCGGCGGCACCGGCTGGCTCCGGGCCGAGGCGCGGGGTGACCGGCTGCTGGAAGTTCAGACCGATGGCGCGGGTCTGCCGCAGCCGCTGATCGAGACCCTGCTGCCCGCCTCCGTCCGGGCCGAGCCGCGCCTTGCCGAGATCGCCCGCCTGACCGAGATCGATCTGGACGACGACGGCGAAATCTCGGTCGAGGGCTTTGCCACCGACGGAATGCGGATCGAGATCGAATTTTCGCGCGACGGGACCCTGAAGGATTTCGAGCGCGAGCGCGACGACCGCCGCTCGCTGTCCGAGGCCGCGGCGCGGGACAGGCTGGTCGCGCTCGGCTACACCGACATCGGCTTCATGGAGCGGGGCGGGCGGCATGTCACCGCGCTCGCCACCAACCCCTACGGCGACACGGTCGAGGTGCGGCTGGACGATCAAGGTCGCGTGGAACGCGAGCGTCTGTGGCAGAACTGACGGGGGCCGCGGATGAGCGACGCATCTCGCCCCTCCCTCGTCGCCGCCACACGGACCCGCCTTTCCGGCGCCCGGATGGCCGCAGGAGCCGCAAAGAGTGGGAGCACAGGAGCGGCGTTGGAGGCTTCGGGCCCGGCAGGACCAGCGCAAAGAAAAACGGGCGGCAGCGCCGCCCGTTCTTGTCTCGCTGATCGGATCGCTCAGGCGAGGGCGAGGTTCGTCGCCGACTCGCGGCCGTTGCGGTCGCGCTCGAGATCGAAGGTGACGGCCTGGCCGTCGTCCAGCTGGCGGATGCCGGCGCGCTCAAGCGCGCTGATGTGAACGAACACATCCTTGGAGCCACCCGCCGGAGCGATGAAGCCGAAACCTTTGGTGGTGTTGAACCATTTCACGGTGCCAGTGGCCATCGTGACGTCTCCTGTCTTGTGCCATCCGCAGGATGCGATGGCTTGGCTCAGTCCTGTCAGAGTCGCAACTGAAGCCGAAGGGAAACAGAAGGTCGAAAGAGGAAGCTTTGCCCGCCCTTCATGGCACGAATCACGTTCCAAAGCAAGCAATGGTGGAGCCACCCCCGCGAACGCACTGTTTCATCGCGGTGCGCAGGGCCGGGGGTGCGTCGAGGGACGCCAGGTCGAGGCGGTGATCCGGCAGCGCAGCGGGTGCCTCAGCCCAGGGCGGTGGCGAGGTCGTCCCAGAGATCCTCGGCCGACTCCAGCCCGACCGACAGGCGCAGCAGGTCGTCGGGGACCGGCGAGGTCGGGCCCTCGATGCTGGCGCGGTGCTCGATCAGGCTTTCCACCCCGCCGAGCGAGGTCGCGCGGGTCCAGAGCCTGACCCGTGCGGCGGTGGCGATGGCGGCCTCGCGCCCTCCCGCGACGCGGATCGAGAGCATCCCGCCGAAGCCGCCCTGCATCTGGCGCCGCGCGATGGCGTGGCCCGGATGCGAGGCGAGACCGGGATAGAGCACCTCGGCCACGCGCGGATGGGCGGCCAGCCGCTCGGCCAGCGCCGCCGCCGAGGCGCATTGCCAGCGCAGCCGGGGATAGAGCGTGCGCATCCCGCGCTGCAGCAACCACGCCTCGAACGGGCCGAGGATCGCGCCGTTCTGGCGCTGGACCGCGGCGATCCGGGCCCAGGAGTCATCCCGCTGCGCGCAGGTCAGGGTGCCCGCCACCACGTCGGTGTGGCCGTTGAGATATTTGGTGGCCGAATGCATGACGAGATCGGCGCCCAGCTCGAGCGGGCGGGTCAGGACGGGGGTGGCCACGGTGGAATCCACCGCCAGACGCGCCCCGGCGGCGCGGGCGATGTCGGCCACGGCGGCGATGTCGGCCACCTCCCATGTCGGGTTGGCGGGCGTCTCGAGCCAGATCAGCCGCGTCCGGCCCGGCCGCACCGCCGCGGCCAGCGCGTCGAGGTCGGACGTGTCCACCAGCTCGACCTCGATCCCCCAGCGGGTGGCGAAATCGAGCAGCCATCCGCGCAGGGCCCAATACATCACCCGCGGCGCCAGCACATGATCGCCGGGCGCCAGCGCGAGGAAGACCGCCGTCGCCGCCGCCATGCCCGAGGAGAAGAGCAGGGTCTCGGCCCCGCCCTCGAGCCGCGTCAGCAGATCGGCGGGCGTGTCGAAGGTGGGATTGTCGGCGCGGGCATAGACGCGGCCGCGGGAATAGCCGGTGTCGGCGTCGCGCTCGTAGGTGGTCGAGGGATGGATCGAGGGGATCAGCGCCCCGGTCGCGCCATCGACCTGCCCGAGCGCCTGCGCGGCGAGCGTTTCGGGGGACAGGCGGCGTTCGGTCATCTCGGCTCCTCCGGGCGGGGTCGGCCCGCTGGCCGGTGGTAGCGCCCCGGAGCGGGACCGGCAAGCGGGGGCAGGGGGGCATAAAAAGAACGCTCTCCCGCGCCGGGCGCGCGGGCCGGACCGGCGGTGCGCCGGAGGGCGGCTATGGCGGAACGCGGGTCCGGGCGGAAGGGGCGGGGGCCGGGCCAAGCTTCCGTGCGGGCGTCGGCGCAGAGGTATGGCGGGGCTTGCGCCCCGCGCGCCGATCCGGTCTATCGCGACTCGCGGGAGGCCAGACGTTGGGCAGCAAGGAGCCCGGATGCGCGTTGAACAGGCACAGGGTGCGGCGATCACCTTCGACAGGGTCGAGAAGTCCTTCGCCCAGAAGGGTGGCGCGCCGGTCATGGCGCTGGCCGATTGCTCGCTGACGGTCGAGCCCGGCACGATCACCGGCATCATCGGCCGCTCGGGAGCGGGGAAATCCACCCTGCTGCGCATGGTCAACGGGCTGGAACGGCCCACGGGGGGCCGGGTGCTGGTCGGCGGGCGCGACGTGGGCGCGGCGACGGGCGCCGAGCTGCGCGAGATCCGCCGCGAGGTCGGCATGATCTTTCAGCATTTCAACCTGCTCGCCTCGCGCACCGTATTTGGCAATGTCGCGCTGCCTCTGGAGATCGCGGGCAGGCCCAAGGCCGAGATCCGGCCGCGGGTCGAGGATCTGATCGCGCGCGTGGGCCTCGAGGCGCTGGCCGACCGCTATCCGGCCGAGCTGTCGGGTGGGCAGAAGCAGCGCGTGGGGATCGCGCGGGCGCTGGCCACCGGGCCCAAGGTGCTGCTGTCGGACGAGGCCACCTCGGCGCTCGATCCCGAGACGACGCGGACGGTGCTGCGCCTTCTGGCCGATATCAACCGCGACCTCGGGCTGACGATCCTGCTCATCACGCATGAGATGGGCGTGCTGCGCGACATCGCCACCCATATGGCGGTGATCGACGGCGGGCGCATCGTCGAGGCGGGGCCGACCTACGACATCTTCGTGCGGCCCGCGCATCCCACCACGCGGTCGTTCCTGTCGGGGGTGACGGGGGTGACGCTGCCGGCCTTTGTGGCGAACCGCCTGCGGCCCGCCCCGCCCGAAGGGCCGTCGCAGGAGGTGATCCGCATCACCTTTGCCGGCCGCCACGCGACCGATCCGATGCTCGCGCGCCTGACGGGCGAGCTGGGGATCGCGGTCAACATCCTCGCCGGCGCCATCGAGGAGATCGGGCCGCATCCGTTCGGCAACCTGCTCGTCTCGGTCGAGACGGCGCGCGGGGCCGAGGCGCGGGCCTATCTGGAACGCCACCAGCTGCTGACGGAGGTGCTGGGCTATGTGGGCTAACCTGATCCCCCTGCTTCTCGAGGCGACGCTGCAGACGCTTTACATGGTGGCGGTCTCGGGCGTGCTGGGCACGGTCTTCGGCCTGCCGCTGGGGGTGTTCCTGGCCACATCGCAGCGGGGCGAGCTGCTGTCTTCGCCGCTGGTGAACAAGGTGCTGGGGCTGGTGGTGAACGCCACGCGCTCGGTGCCGTTCATCATCCTCGTGGTGGCGATCATCCCCTTCACCCGCGCGCTCGCCGGCACCTCGATCGGCACCACGGCGGCGATCGTGCCGCTGACGGTGGCGGCCATTCCCTTCATCGCCCGGCTGGTCGAGAACGCGATCCGCGAGGTGGACAGCGGGTTGATCGAGGCCGCCCGCGCCATGGGCGCCACGCCCTTCCAGATCATCCGCAAGGTGCTGATCCCCGAGGCGCTGCCCGGCATCACGCTGGGGCTGACGCTCGCGCTGGTCAGCCTGATCGGCTATTCGGCGATGGTGGGCGCGGTGGGCGGCGAGGGCCTGGGTGATCTCGGCATCCGCTATGGCTATCAGCGGTTCATGCCCGAGGTGATGGCCGCCGTCGTGGTGATCCTTGTCGTTCTCGTCCAGCTTGTGCAATCGGTGGGCGAAGGCATCGCCCGCGCGGTTGACCGGCGCGCGCCGCGCAACCGCGGCCGCTGAATTTCGGACTCCCAAAGAAGGAACTTCTCATGCTGCGCATGACCACGCTTGCCTCTGCCCTGGCCCTGATCGCGGGCGGCGCCTTGGCCGATCAGATCAAGGTCGGCGTCTCGCCGGGCGAACACGCCGAGATCATGGAGGAGGTTGCAAAGATCGCCGCCCCCAGGGGGCTCGAGATCGACGTGATCGAGTTTTCGGACTATGTGGTGCCGAACCAGGCGCTCGCCGATGGCGACATCCAGGCCAACTCGTTCCAGCACAAGCCCTATCTCGACAACCAGGTGAAGGACCGCGGCTTTGATCTGGTGCCGGTGGCCACCACGATCACCACGCCGATGGGGGTCTATTCCTCGAAGATCGACAGCCTCGACGCGCTGCCCGAGGGGGCGCTCGTGGGCATCCCGAACGATCCGACGAACGGCGGCCGGGCGCTGCTGGTCCTGCAGGATCTGGGGCAGATCACCCTGGCCGAGGACACGGGCCTTACCCCCACGGTTCTCGATGTGAGCGAGAACCCCAAGGGGATCAAGTTCCGGGAGCTGGACGCGGCGCAGCTGCCGCGGTCGCTCGCCGATCTGGATGCGGCGCTGATCAACACGAACTACGCGCTCGCCTCGGGGCTGAACCCCAAGACCGACGCGATCGCGAGCGAGAAGGCCGACAACCCCTACGTCAACATCATCGTGGTGCGGAACGGCGATCAGGAACAGCCCTGGGTGAAGGCGCTGGTCGAGGCCTATCACTCGCCCGAGCTGAAGGCCTTCATCGACGAGAAGTATCAGGGCTCGGTCATCACCTCCTGGTGAAGCGGCCGGCGGGGCCTTCGGGGCCCCGCCCGATCAGGCGACGAGGTGGAAGAACGAGCCGGTGACGAGGCCGCGGCGCGAGCCGGTCTCGGGCACCGGATTGCCCTCGGCGTCGGTGACGCGCGCGAGCGGCGCGTCGGGCTGTTCGAGGATCGTGGAATAGTGGAACTCGTGGCCGCGCAGCGCCGCGCCGGCCTCATGCCCCGGCATCGGCGCCAGCAGCTCGGCCCGGCGGTAGCCCAGATGCAGCCGCCGCCGCTCGAAGCTGGTGACGAGGCCCAGAAGGCCCGTCATCGCGTGGCGGTGGCCCTGCGCATCCACCAGAGCCTCGCCCAGCACCATGTAGCCACCGCATTCGCCATGCACCGGGCGCGTCTCGGCATGACGGCAAAGGCCCGCGCGGAAGGTCGTGGCGGCGGCGAGGCGGCCGGCGTGAAGCTCGGGGTAGCCGCCGGGCAGCCAGACCAGATCGGCGTCGGGGGGGGGCTCGTCGGCCAGCGGCGAGAAGGGCAGGATCTCGGCCCCGGCCGCGCGCCAGCCCGCGATCAGGTGCGGATAGGTGAAGGCGAAGGCCATGTCCTGCGCCAGCGCGATCCGCTGCGCGGGCGGGCGGGGCAGGGGGCCCGGATCGGCCGCGAGCGTGGGGCGGGCCGCGGCGCGGATCGCGCCCAGATCGGCGTTCTCGCGCAGGAGCGCGGCAAAGCCCGCGATGGCGCCGTCGAGGTCGGGATGCTCGCCCGCCTGCACCAGCCCGAGGTGCCGCTCGGGCAGGGCGAGGTCGGGGCGCCGGGGCAGCGCGCCGAGGACGGTCAGGCCGAGCCGCGCCATCTCGCGCCGGATCAGCGTCGCGTGGCGGGGGCTTGCGATGTGGTTCAGGATCACGCCGGCCAGCGGCGGCGCGTCGGGATGGTGGGCAAAGCCGAGCGCCGTGGCGGCGGCCGATTGCGCCTGGGCGCGCACGTCGAGGACCAGCACCACCGGCCAGCCGAGACGCCGGGCCATCCCGGCCCCCGAGCCGTTGCCCGCGGCGCCCGCGGCCGAGGTGCCGTCGAAAAGGCCCATCGACGCCTCGGCCAGCGCCAGATCCGCGCCCGCGGCCTGACGGATCAGCGCGGCGATCAGGGGGGGGCCCATCGACCAGCCGTCGAGATTGCAGGACAGCCGGCCCGCGGCGACGCGGTGAAAGGCCGGGTCGATGTAGTCGGGGCCGTTCTTGTAAGGCTGAACCGAAAGCCCCTCGTCGCGGAAGGCGCGCAACAGACCCAGCGTGACCGTGGTCTTGCCCGCGCCCGAACCGGGGGCGGCGATCATCAGGCCGGGCGGCAGGGCCGACGAGGAGGGGGCAGTCTCGTCCCGCATGGGGATTGTCCCTTGAGATCGCAGCGGCGACCGCCGCGCCCGCGATCCGGGCGCGGCGGAGGCGGCCTCAGGCCGCGTGATGCAGCCGGTGGGTGAAGAGGCCGGAGCCTGCGAGGCCACGCAGAGACTTGGCGCCGGCGAGCACCGCCAGATCGGCCAGCGGCTCGATCAGCACCACCAGCATGTAGGCGCTGCCGAAGGCGAGGATCGAGGTCATGTTCTCGGCCCCGAACCCCTGGCCGAGGAAGGCCCAGAACGCCACCCAGGCCACCACGCCGCCCTGATAGGCGGTCGAGAGGGCCAGCGCCTGCCGGTAGTCGAGATCGACATAGGGCGTGTGCGGCGCGATGATCCGCCGGGCCAGCGCCTGCACGGCAAAGAGCGGCACCAGAAGCGTGGTGACGTTCATGCCGTATTGCGGCAGGTCGAAGGGCGCGAACAGCAGCCCCTGGATCAGGAGACCCAGCGCCAGCCCGATGGCCGCGGGCGCGGCGCCCAGGATCAGGAACAGGGTCGAGCCGAGGATCAGGTGAACCTCGGAGACGCCGACCGGATAGTGCGGAAGGATCTCGAAGAAGGCAAAGACCGCGGCGGTCGCGATCAGGCTGCGCACCGCGAGCGAGGCGAGGCCCTTTTCGCGCAGGCTGTCCCACGCGAATTTCAGCGTCACGCCGGCCGCGGCGGCGGCGGTGGCAAAGCCCACGAGGGCCTTGGCTCCGGTCACAAGACCGGGTTCGATATGCATTGTCGTCCTCCTGACCGTCATCCCCGACGGCGTTTGGGGTTGGGCCGGTGTACCGGCAGTGGCGGCGCGGATGCGCCCGACGGCAGGTCTCCTGACTCGCGGGTCGTGGCCGTCCCCGAACCTTCCCGGCCATCGGCCAGTGGTGTCCGTCGGGGCGGCTCGCCGCTCACAGTTGCGGGGGCAGTCGCGGACTCGGGGTTTCCCCCTCACCGTGTTCCCTTTTCATCCCTCGGGCCGTGCGACCCTCGGGAACCGTCATGGCATGGCGTGACAGATCGGGGCCCCCGCGTCAATGCGGCGGCTGCGGCCGGGCTTGCGCCCCGCTATCGCGTGGGTGCGGAAGGCCAATGCGGCGATCCCCGGCGCTGGGGGGGCGCGCTCAGGACCCGTCCCGATCCGGCGGAGGCACCACCAGCACATCGACCGAGGCCGAGGCCAGGACCTGCGCCGCCACGCTGCCCAGGATCGCGCGCGCCAGCCTGCCCTTGCCGACGCTCGATAGGACGAGCAGATCCGCCCCGACCTCCCCGGCCGCGGCGAGGATCTCGTGCGCCGGGGGCGAGCCGCTGCGCCGCACGACCGGATCGGCGTCCGACAGCCCGGCCGAGGCCAGAAACCCCGTCAGCCGTCCCATCGCCTCGGCGCGCTGATCGGCGAGATAGGCGCCGCGCGCATCCTCGGGCAGCGTTTCGGCCATCGCAAGCCGCAGGGCCGGCGCGTCGAAGACATGCAGCACCGTCCGGGCCGCGCCCGCGCCGATCTTCAGATCCGCAAAGCGCCGCAGCGCCGCGTGCGAGGCCTCGGAGAGATCGGTGGTCAGCAGGAGGTGTCGCCACGGCCCGACGGGCGGGCCGTTCGCCATCAGGACGGGACAGGACGCGGTGCGGATCACGCGCTCGGCCGTCGTGCCGGCGAAGGCGTCGCGCAGCAGGTTCCGGCGGTGCGGGCCGATCACCAGAAGGTCGGCCCCGGCCTCGGACGCGGCACGGGTGATGCCGGCGAACGGGTCGGCCAGCACGACCGAGGTTCTGCACCCGATCCCGTCATGGCTGCGCAGCGAATGGCCCAGATCGTGCAGCAGCCGTCGCGCGTCGCCCGTTTCATGCTCGACGATGCGGCGGGGGCGGTCGTCGTCCACGACATGAACAAGGTGCACCTGCGCGCCGGTGGCGCGGGCCAGAAGCGCCGCGCGGCGCAGGGCGCGGTCCGAACGCTCGGAAAAGTCCGTGGCAATC
The DNA here is from genome assembly GCF_007668225.1 of Cereibacter sediminicola. Taxonomy (NCBI): domain Bacteria; kingdom Pseudomonadati; phylum Pseudomonadota; class Alphaproteobacteria; order Rhodobacterales; family Paracoccaceae; genus Cereibacter; species Cereibacter sediminicola. The sequence goes on from NZ_VDEK01000031.1 coordinate 20,245, forward strand.
ATGATCGTGCGCAATGGCGGCGCCCTCCGTTTCCGCCGGTCATTCCAGCATGAACGGGACCGGCCGGACTTGATCCATCTCAGGTTGATGCGCGGCGGACATCGCCATACTTGGCCAAACCCCGCCGACCGGGACGGCACGGCCAGAGACGGGAGGGGTGAAACGGGCAGGGAGACGGCCGATGACAGGGATGACCTCCTTTGCCGAGGTGGCGCTGCTGCTGGTGATGGCGGCGGGCCTCGGGCTTGTGGGCACGCTGCTGCGCCAGCCGCTGATCGTGAGCTTCATCGCCGTGGGGCTGATCGCCGGGCCGTCGGCGCTGGACGTGGTGCATTCGGACGCGCAGATCGACCTGCTGTCCGAGCTGGGCATCGCGGTGCTCTTGTTCCTCGTGGGGATCAAGCTCGACGTGAAGCTGATCCGGTCGCTGGGCGCGGTGTCGGTGACGACGGGCCTCGGGCAGGTGGCCTTTACCGCGGGCTTTGGCTGGCTGATCGGGCTGGCCCTCGGGCTGGGGGCGATCGAGAGCCTCTATGTCGCCATCGCGCTGACCTTTTCCTCGACCATCATCATCGTGAAGCTCCTGTCGGACAAGCGCGAGATCGACGCGCTGCACGGGCAGGTGGCGCTTGGCTTCCTCATCGTGCAGGATCTGGTGGTCGTGCTCGCGATGATCGTGCTGTCGGCCATCGGCATCGGCGCCCCGGCGGGCGAGGGGCATGGCGGGGGCGCGGTGCTGAGCGTGCTGGCCTCGGGCGTGGCGCTGGTGGCGGCGGTGGCGCTCTTCGTGCGCTACGCCGCCGATGCGCTGACCGAGCGGCTGGCGCGGGCGCCCGAGTTGCTGGTGATCTTTGCCCTGTCGCTGGCGGCGATGTTCGCCGCGATCGGCGATGCGGTGGGGCTGGGCAAGGAGGTGGGCGGCCTGCTGGCCGGCGTCGCGCTGGCCTCGACCCCCTACCGCGAGACCATCGCGGCGCGGCTTGCGCCCCTGCGCGACTTCCTGCTGCTCTTCTTCTTCATCGCGCTTGGCGCGACGCTTGATCTGTCGCTGCTGGGCGCGCAGGTCGAGGCGGCGCTGATCTTCTCGCTCTTCGTGCTGATCGGCAATCCGCTGATCGTCATGGCGATCATGGGGGCGATGGGCTACCGCAAGCGCACGGGTTTCCTCGCCGGGCTGACCGTGGCGCAGATCAGCGAGTTCTCGCTGATCTTCGTGGCGATGGGCGTGGCGCTCGGCCATGTGACCGAGGATGCGCTGGGGCTGGTGACGCTGGTCGGCCTCGTGACCATCGCGGCCTCGACCTACATGATCACCTGGTCGCACCGGCTTTATGCGCTGTGCGAGCCGGTGCTGGGCGTGTTCGAGCGGCGCGGCACCCCGCGCGAGCCGCACGAGGCGGGGGCGCACGGCGGCCGGTCGTTTCCGGTCATCCTGTTCGGGCTGGGCCGGTTCGGCACGGCCATCGGGCTTCGGCTGAAGAAGCGCGGGCTGCGGGTGCTGGGGGTGGATTTCAACCCGCTCGCCGTGCGGCGCTGGCGCGAGCTGGGCCTCGAGGCCGAGTTCGGCGACGCGACGGACCCGGAGTTTGTGGCCGAACTGCCGCTGCGGGGGGCGGAGTGGATCGTCCTGACCGTGCCGCGCCACCCCACCGGCCTCAGCCACGAGGATACGCGGACGACGCTGATCCAGCTGACCCGCGCCGCGGGCTTTGGCGGGCGCCTTGCGGTGGCCTCGCACGGGGCGGGCGAGACCGAGGCGCTGTTCGGCGCGGGCGCCGACATCGTGCTCGAGCCGTTCCAGGACGCGGCCGACCGCGCGGTCGAGATCCTCGGCGGGGCGGCCGCGGCCGAACGCACCGAGATCCCCCAGATCGCCTCGGAGGGGCAGCCGGCGGCCTGAGCCTTCTGCCCTGCGGGCGGTGACTGGCGTCAATGTGCGCGCGCAGAAACGGCGGGATCCTCATCGTGACCGGGCCGCACCTGCGGAGAGGGCAGGGGACGTCGTGTCCGACGGGGAAGCAGGAGACGTGCGATGGTCGCCCTGACCGAGCTTGACCTTCACGACGCACCGTGCGCCGCGCTCGGACATCGGGGGGCGGCATGATCCGCCGGTTTGCCCGCAAGGCCCGTTCGGCTGCGGTCTCGGCCCTGGGGCGGGCCGGGTTCCTTGCGGAATGCGAGCGCTACCTGCAGGACCGCCGCACCCGGAGCTGCCACGAGAACGCCCAGGCCCAGGGTGTGGTGTTCGGCGCCGAGGCCGTGGTGCTCAACTGGAGGGGCGAGCCCGCGCGCATCCGCATCGGGCGCGAGTCCGTCATCCTGGGCGAACTGATCATCTTTCCGACCGGCGGCCGGATCCGCTTCGGCGAGGCCTGCTTTCTGGGCCGGAACTCGCGCGTCTGGTCCATGTCGGGCGTCGAGATCGGCAACTTCTGCCTGATCTCGCACAATGTCTCGATCATGGACACGGATTCGCACGAGGTCGATCACCGCGAGCGGGAGGCGAGCTGGCGGGACATGCAGAGGGGCCTGTTCCGCGAGCAGGGCAACATCCGCTCCATGCCGGTCCGCATCGGCGATCACGGCTGGATCGGGGCGGGGGCGACCATCCTGAAGGGCGTGACGGTGGGCGAGGGCGCGATCGTGGCCGCCGGCAGCGTGGTGACGCGCGATGTTGCGCCCTTCACGCTGGTGGCCGGCAATCCCGCGCGCGTGCTCCGCTCGCTCCGCCCGGCCGAGGAGCGTCGTCTCGAACCGACCGCCCTGAGCCGGGCGGCGCAGGGGCCCGGAGCGGGGGGCGCACCCGCGCCGGACGAGTGCGCTTCCTCCAAGGTTGAGAATCACGCGGATTTCGGATAAAATTACTGTGAGGCACATGTTCCTGCCGCCGTCCCGAGCGCCGGATCGGATCTGACAGTTCCGGCACTTCTTCCTTCGATTTCCCAGGATCTCATTCTGCGCCGGCGGGCCGCTGCCGACGCCCGTTCCTTGCTGCGAAGGCGCGTGCAATGGCCGATTTCGGCATCCTCAGCCATGTGACGGTGGAGCTTCGGCGCCAGATCTTTGCCGCGCTTCAGGCGACACCCGACACGGATTTCGGACTGGCCGGCATCGTGGACCGGATCACCCTGCAATCACCGGGCGAGGATCTCGACGCGGCGGCGGTGGCGAGCCTCTATCTCTATCATCTCGACATCAACCAGCATTGCCGAAACCGGCAGCCGCTGCCCGACCGCGCGCTGCCCGACCGGTTCCGCAGGCCCCCGCTGCCGATGCAGCTGCGCTACCTCTTCACGCCGGTCGGCGACGACGAGACGGTGAACCAGTTGCTCCTGGGCCGGGTGCTGCAGCATTTTCACGATTTCCCCAGCTTTGCCGATGTCTCGGGTCGGCCGATCGGGGACGCCTTCGGCGGGGCCAGCCCCGAGCTGCGGGTCAAGCCGGACCTGCTGAGCCTCGAGCAGCTTGCGCAGATGTGGAACGCCTTTTCCGCGCCCTACCGGGTGTCGCTGGGCCTCTTGGTCGAGGTGGTGGCGGTGGACAGCGCCGTGCCGCCCGAACGGCTGCGCCGCGTCGAGGAACTGGCCGGCGGGCTGGGCAAGGTGGTGCCATGACCGGGCTCGCCTTCCCCTCGCGGCGCGTGGGCCTGCGGCAGGCGCTGGTCACCGGGCGCGCGTGGGAGAGGTTCACCGAACGCGGCCTGCCCGTCCATGAGGCGCAGCTGCGCGGCAGCCATGCGGGCGGCGGCGCGGTGTTCCGAACCGGCCTCACCCTCCGGCCGGGCGGCTGGTTCGCGCTGCATCTCGATCCGGCGCGCGACATGCCCGACCTTGCGGCGCCGGGGGCGGTGACGCTGACGCTGACCCTGAGGGCCCGCGGCCTCGCCCCGGTCGAGCGGAGCCTGAACGTCACCGGCGCCGATCTGGCGCTGGTCGAGGTGCCGCTCCTTGTGGCGGGGCAGGCGCTGACGGCCGAGCGGGTGGCGGGGGCGCCCTTTGCCTTTTCCGTGACGGTCGATCCGCCGCCGCTGCTCCTCGAAGGGTTGGTGCTGCGCGACCACGACCCGGCCGAGCCCGCCGCCGGCGTGGCCGTCCGGGCAAACGGCGCCGACGCCGCCGTGACGGATGCCGAGGGCCGGTTCCGCATCGCCGCGCTGCCGCTGGCCGAAAGCGTGACGCTGGATTTCGACGACACCGCCGCCACCACGACGCATGTCCTGCGCCCCGACTGGGGCCGGCGCGTCCTTTCCGCAACCTTCTCGATCCCGAGCGCCTGACACAGGAGACCGACATGCCCGCATATCTCGCACCCGGCGTCTATGTCGAGGAGATCCCCTCGGGCCTCAAGCCGATCGAGGCGGCCGGCACCTCGACGGCGGGGATGATCGGCATGACCGCGCGCGGGCCGGTCAACACGCCCACGCTGGTGACGAGCCTCGGGGCCTTCTCGCGCGTGTTCGGGGGGCTGCTGGATCCGCTGGTCTTCGGCGCGGGGCGCGACGCGCTGCCCTATGCGGCCGAGGGCTTTTTCGTCAACGGCGGCGCGCGGCTCTTTGTGGTGCGGATCGTGGGGGAGGATGCGCGCGAGGCGGTGCTGGATCTCGAGGCGCGCGATACGGCGGTCGAGGGCGCGCCGGTGCTGGCCGAGGCGGCGGTGGTGGCGGGCGGGGCCGAGGTCACGCGGCTGGTGCTGGCCGATCCCGGCGCGGTGGCGCCCGAGGCGCGCCTGCTGATCCTGGACGGAGAGGCCAGCGAGGTGGTGAGCCTGTCGGACGCCGAGTTCGTGCCGCAGCTTCTGCTGGCAAGCGGGCTGCGCCAGCCCTTTGCGAGCGGCGACAGCGTGACCCTTCAGACGGCGACGGCGGCGGACGGCACGCTGGATGAAGACATGGCCGCCGGGGCGGGCGAGATCACGCTGACCTCGACCGACGGGATCGAGGCGGGCGACACGATCCGGCTCGGCGAGGGGGCGACGGCGGAGCTGGTCGAGGTGGGGGCGCTCGACGAGGACGGGCCGAGGATCACGCTGGCGCGCCCGGCTGCGCGGGCCCGCGCGCGGGGCGAGGCGGTCTTCGTGCTGGAGGATGCGGCCACCCACTCCGCGCTGTCGGCGGATGTGGCGGCCGGCGGATCGGGCGCGCTGCTGGCGATGGATGTCACGGGCTTTTCGGCGGGCGTCGTGGTGAGGATCGCGGGCGGCGAGGGCGAGGAACATGCGATGGTCCGCGGGATCGCGCAGGCGGTGACGCTGGCCGAGCCGCTGGCCAACAGCCATCCGGCGGGCGTGCGTCTGGTGGCGGCGCGGCCGGTGTTGCGGCTTCATGCGCGCTACCCCGGCCTCTGGGGCAACGAACTGCGCGCGACCCTGCTGCCGGCGAACATCGTCTCGACCGTGACGCGGGCGCCGGCCGGCGCGGGCGAGGCGGCGGTGACGCTCGGCAGCGCCTTCGGCCTCTTTCCGGGGTCGTTCGTCACGCTGGCGGACCCGGGCGCGCCTGAAACGGCGCTGCTTTCCCGCGAGGTGGGCGCCGTCGATACCGCGTCGGGCCGCGTGACCTTTACCGAGGCGCACGGGCAGGCGCTGGCGGCGGGGCTTCTGGTGACGAGCCAGGAGTTCACCCTCGTCGTCGAGCGGATCGAGAAGGGCAAGGCCGTCGAAAGCGAGACCTTCGAGCGGCTGGCGATGGCGCCGACCCATCCGCGCCATGTGCTGAAGCTGGTGGGAAGCTGGGACGCGCTCACGGGTACGCCCTCGGTCTCGGGCGGGTCCAACCTCATCCGCATCGAGGATCTGTCGGACGCCGAAACCCGCGGCCTGCCGCTGGTCATGGGGGTTTCGCGCCGGATGGCGGGCGGAACCGACGATGTCGCGGGCGTCACCGAAGCGACCTATGTCGGGCAGGCCGCCGAGGATCCGGCGCGACGCCGCGGCATCTTCGCGATGGAGAACGAGCCGGCGGTCTCGATCGTCGCCGTGCCGGGGCAGACCTCGGTGACGGTGCAGAAGGCGCTGGTCGATCACTGCGAGCACATGCGCTACCGCTTTGCCGTGCTCGACACGCCGATCGGCGCCTCGCTTCAGGGCGCGCGCGAGCATCGGCAGAACTTCGACAGCACGCGCTGCGCGGTCTATTACCCCTCGCTGGAGCGCGCCGACAGTTTCGGGGCGCCGGGGGACCGGCGGATCGTCGCGCCCTCGGGGCATGTGCTGGGGATCTATGCGCGCACCGACACGGCGCGCGGGGTCCACAAGGCGCCGGCCAACGAGGTGGTGCGGGGCGCGCTGGCCTTTGACGTGAAGCTCGACAAGGGCGCGCAGGACATCCTCAACCCGATCAACCTGAACTGCTTCCGCGACTTCCGTTCGGAAAACCGGGGCCTGCGCCTTTACGGCGCGCGGGTCGCCACCTCGGACCCCGAGTTCAAGTATGTCAACGTCCGCCGACTGCTTCTGATGATCGAGCAGTCGCTCGACACCGGGCTGCAATGGGCCGTGTTCGAGCCGAACGACAAGCCGCTCTGGGATACGGTGAAACAGTCGGTGACGGGGTTCCTCACCACCGTCTGGCGGTCGGGCGCGCTGGAGGGGCAGAAGGCCGAGGAGGCCTTCTTCGTCAACATCGGCTACAACGTGACCATGACCCAGGACGACATCGACAACGGCCGGATGATCGTCGAGATCGGGGTCGCGCCGGTGAAGCCCGCCGAGTTCGTCATCGTCAAGATCAGCCAGAAGACCCGCGAAGCCCAGGGCTGAGCGGCCCCCCGGCATGACCTGAAGGAGAAGGCCCCATGCGCAACGATCCCCTCTCGCAGTTCAACTTCATCCTCCAGATCGATGGGCTGGATTCGGCCGGCTTCACCGAGGTGGGCGGGATGAACACCGAAAGCGACATCATCGAATACCGCGAGGGCAACGAGCTGGCGACGATGCGCAAGCTGCCCGGCCTGGTGAAATACGGCAACATCACCCTCAAGCGCGGCCAGACCGTCAACCGCGACCTGTGGGAATGGCGCAAGACGACCCTCGACGGCGCGACGCAGCGCAAGAACTGCTCGATCACGCTGCTGGACGAGGCGCGCCAGCCGGCCGTGCGCTGGAACATCTACGAGGCCTTCGTGAAGAAGCTGGAATGGCCGGCGATGAAATCCTCGGCCAACGAGGCGGCGATCGAGACGGTGGAGCTTGTGTGCGAACGGGTCGAGCTGGCGGAGTGAGCGATGGATGAGCCGCGCACCCCCCGGCCGGACCGCCGCGCCCCGCCCGCCTCCTGCGGAGCGGACCCGTGCGCGGCCTGACCGCCCCCGGCCTCTGGTTCGAGCCCGTAGCCCCGCTGCGCGCCTCGGGGCGGCTCAGCCGGGGCGACGTGGCAGTGTTTCTGGGCTATGCCCGGCGCGGCCCGGCGGGGCGGCCGGTGCGGCTGGGCAGCCTGACGCTGGCGCAGGAGATCTTCGGGCCGCCGCTTGAAGGGGGGCACCTGCAGGCCAGCCTCAAGGGCTTTTTCGAGAACGGCGGCCGCACCGCCTATGTGATCCGCCTGGTGCCGCCGTCGGCGGGCACGGCCTCGGCACGGGTGGGCGGCTGGGTGGCGCGGGCCAGCTTTGGCTGGAGCCTGGTGGACCCGCGCGAGAGGCGGCGCGAGGCGCGCCCCGACGAGGCGACCTGGGTGCAGCTGGTGGAAGAGGTGTTCCGCACCACGGGCCCGCGCAGCCCCGCGCCCGGCGCCTGGGGCAACGCCTGCGACGTGCGGATCGTGCGCACCGCCCGCGCCCGGACCGAGAGCATCCCGGCCGCGCTCGACGATCCGCGCGCGCTCTGGCTGCGGTCGCTTGCGGGGCTCGAGGCGCATTCGGTGGTGGTGCTGGGCCAGACGCGGCAGGGCGCCAGCCGCGAGGTGACGGTCTCGGTCGCGGGCACGGACCCGGCGCGCCAGCGCCTTCTGCTGCCGCAGCGCCTGACCGGGCTGCGCGACGCGCACGGCCGGCCGGTGGAGTTCGCCCCGGACCAGCCGGTTCAGGTGACATCGGTCGAATTCGACATCGAGATCCGGGCCGCGGGCCAGCTGGAGCAGGCGTTCCGCGCGCTGGCGCCCGATCCGCGCCATTCCGCAAGCATCGCGGCGGTGATGGGGTCGGCCGCGCGCTCGGTCGCGCTGCTGCCCGAGGAGGTGGGTGGGGACGACTGGGCCGTTCCGGCCCACTGGCCCGCCGAGGGCAGCTTTCGCCTGACGGGCGGCAGCGACGGGCTGGATGCGGTCTCGGCCGGCGACTGGCTTGCGGGGCTGGCACAGGTGGCCCGGCTGGACGAGGCGGCGCTGATCGCGGCCCCCGATCTGGTGCTGCAGCCGTTGATGCCCGATCCGGCCGAGCCCCTGCCGCCCGAGCCGGCCGATTGCTGCGACCTGAGCCCCCGCGCGCCGGGGATGATCCTGGCGCGGGTGGTGGAAGAGCGCGCGGACGGCGCTGCGCCGCCGCTGGCGGGGGTCGAGGTGGATGTGCTGGGGCCGGGCGGCCGGACGCGGACGGATGCGGAGGGGATCTTTCTCGCCACCGGCATCCCGGTGGGTCTGGCCACGCTGCGGCTGTCGAAGGACGGCTACATCCCGGCCGAAGTGGTGGTGCAGGCCGAGGGCCATGTGCCGGCCGCGCCGGTCACGCTGTCGATGGCGCCGCTGACGCTGCCCCGCGCGCTGGTCGCCGACGAGGTGCTGCGCGTGGTCGCGGCGATGACCGATCCCGCTCTCGTGGGGCCCTACAAGGTGGCGGTGGTCGATCCGCCGCGCCCGGACGCCACGCTCGACGATCTGCGGGCCTGGCGCGCGCGGCTGGGCGAGTCGAACCGGATGGCCTTTGTCGCGCCCTGGCTGCGTCTGCCGCCGGACGGGGCGGGGCCGGGGCCGGGCGGGCTGCCGGTGTGCCCGCCCTCGGGGCATGTCTGCGGCGCCTTTGCGCGCGCGGAACTCTCGGTCGGCATCCACCGCACCGGGGCGAACCTGCCGCTGCGCCATGTCGAGGCGCCGACCCTTGAGATCGACGAGGCGGCGCACGGGCTGATCAATCCCGAAGGCATCAACGCGATCCGCAGCTTTGCGGGCCGGGGCATCCGGCTTTACGGGACCCGCACCCTCTCGGCCGATCCCGAATGGCGCTACCTGACCGCGCGCCGGGTGGTGGATGCGATCGAGAAGACGCTCGAGCGCGGGCTGCACTGGATGGTGTTCGAGCCCAACGACCTGATGACGCGGCACGCGGTGGCGCAGTCGGCGGTGGCGCTGCTCGACCGGCTGTGGCGCGAGGGGGTTCTGGCCGGCTCGGCCCCGGCCGAAGCCTACGGGGTGAAATGCGACATCGAGAACAACCCCGAGGAGGGCCGGGCCACCGGGCAGCTTGTGGTCGATGTGGCCGTCGCGCCGACGGCGCCGCTGGAGTTCATCCTCTTCCGCCTCGGCAACGCGCTGGACGCGCTGAAGGTCACGGAGGCCACGCGATGAGCCGCCCCTGCCTCGGCCCTGCGGCCGTCCCCTCCCGATCCCCGGCCCCGAAGGAGCGCCCGCGATGATCCGGCTTGATCCCCTGCCCAGCTTCAACTTCTACATCGCGCTGATCGAGGATGCGGACAATCCGCTGAAGACGGCGGCGGCGGTGGGGCAGGCCTTCGTGCTGGGCGGCTTTTCCGAGGCCTCGGGCCTCGAGAGCGAGATCCAGATCCAGGAGTACGCGGCCGGGGGCATCAACGACCGGGTGTTCCGCTTTCCCGGCCGCGCGGCCTATCCCAACATCACCCTGTCGCGGGGCGTGGGCTTCTCCGAGGATCTCTACCTCTGGCACGAGGGGTTCCTCAAGGGCGAGGGCAAGCGGCGCAACGGGCTGATCTTTCTCGCCAACGAACGGCGCGTGCCGATCAAGGCCTGGACCTTCGAGAACGGCATCCCCGTCAAATGGTCGGGGCCGGCGCTCAACGCCGCAAGCTCGGCCACGGCGGTCGAAAAGCTCGAGATCGCGCACGAGAAACTGACCCTCACCCTCAGCCCCGGCAAGGCGCTCGGCGCGCTCGCCGGGGCCATCGGCATCTAGGAGGCGGCCATGGATGTTCACATCGGCAGTGTCGAGACTCAGGTGACGGCGACCGACCCGAAACTGCTGGACGATCCGCGCTTCATCGCGCGCATCGTGCGGCTGGTGAAGGAGGAGCTGGCGCGCGACGATCTCGAGAAGGGCCGGCGCGAGCGCGACCGCAGCCCCACCCCGCCGCCGGGGCGCTGAGCCATGCGGCAACTGATGTTCCAGAAGATCGACCTTCAGGGCAATGCCATCGGCGAGCCGATGCTGCTGGATTATGCGCCGGCCGAGCTGTCCTTTTCCAAGGCCGCGCAATTCGCCGAGGTGGCGATACCGGGGCTGGAACAGCCGATCCTGCAGTTCGTGCGGGGCGACGCCGAGACGCTGAACCTGGAGCTGTTCTTCGATTCCACGCAGGACGGGACGGGGCCCGCGGCCACCGCCGTGACCCGCAAGGTCGAGGCCTTTCACAAGCTGGTGCAGATCCAGGGCGACCTGCACGCGCCGCCGCTGGTCAAGCTGTCGTGGGGCGACGACTTTCCGGGCAGCTCGATGGGCGCGACCGAGACGGCGGGCGAGAGCTTCAAGGCCGTGGTCCTGTCGGTCGCCCGCCGCTTCACCCTGTTCAGCCCGGACGGCAAGCCGCTGCGCGCGACGGTGACGCTGGCGCTGAAGCATTACGCGACGGTGGCCGAGCAGGTGGCCGCGATCAACTACCAGTCCGCCGACCACACCCGGCTGCATGTGGTGGCCGAGGGCGAGACCCTGCCGCTGATCGCCTTCGACGCCTATTCCGACGCGGCGCTCTGGCGGGTGATCGCCCGGCACAACAACCTGTCGGACGTGCGCGATCTGGTGCCGGGCGCGCTGCTGGAACTGCCGCCGCTGGTGACGCCATGACGGCGGAGACCTTCCTTTCGGGCCGGGCCTTCCTGACCCCGGCCTTCCGCATCGAGCTTGACGGGCGCAGCGCCGGCCCCGAGGTGATCTCGGACGTTCTGGAGGTGTCCTTCACCGACGATCTGGCCAACATCCCCAGCTTCGAGTTCGTGCTGCACGACTGGGATCCGGTGGCGCTGCGTCCGCGCTATTCAAGCCCGTGGGACGCCAACGGCCAGCCCTTCACCCTGCACGACGGCGGGCCCGAGGTGCCGAACTTCGAGCCGGGCGCGCGGGTCGCGCTCTATCTCGGCTATCTCGAGGACGGGGCGCTGCCCCTGATCATGGAGGGCGAGGTGGTCTCGCTCGCCCCGGTCTTTCCCGCCTCGGGAACGCCGACCTGCCGGGTGCGGGCGCTGAACGCCTTCCTGCGCGGGCTTCAGAAGATCCGGGTGGAGCAGAACGAGAACGGCACGCCCAGGGATGTGGTGGATGCGATCTGCGCCGGGAACGGCGTGAGCGTCCGCTGGGCCACGCTCGAGGCCGAGGGCGAGGCGGAGACGAACGTCGAGGTCGAGGGCACGCTCTATGACGAGATCGCCAGGCGCGCCAAGGGCTACGGTCTGGTCATGACGGTCGTGCCGCCGGACGCGCCGGGCGAGGAGCCGGTGCTGTATCTCGCGCGGCCCAGCCAGTCGAACGACGGGCCGGTGGCCGAGTTCGTCTGGGGGCGCACGCTGATCTCCTTTACCCCGGCCCTGTCGGCGGCCAATCAGGTCTCGGCCGTGGTCTGCCGGGGCGGCGATCCCCACGCCTCGGGATCGGCGCAGAACATCGAGGTGGTGCGGACCTGGGCCGACATCGGCCTCTCGCCCGAGGCGCTGGGGCCCGCGCGCGTGGCCGATCTCGAGACGGCGGTGCGCGGCATCCGCGAGGTCATCAAGCCCGCCGGCGTGCAGACCGTGGCCGACGCCGAGCGCGCGGCGCTGGCGCGGCTGCAGGAGCTGGCGGCCGAGATGATCACCGGCGCGGGCAGCGCCATCGGCCTGCCCGCGCTGCGCGCCGGAAAGACCGTCGCCATGTCGGGCATGGGCGCGCGCTTTGACGGGATCTACCGCCTGACGCAGACGACGCACGCCATCGGCGGCGCGGGCTACACCACCAGCTTCCAGTGCCGAAAGGAGGTGCTCGATGGCTGATCTGCCGACCGCGCTGGTGCTGGGACGGGTCGTAGAGGTGGAAATCTCGGAGCGCGGGCTCTGCGCGCGTGTGCAGCGGCTCGACCGGCCCGAGGGGATCGTGACCGACTGGGTCCAGGTCGCCTCGCCGATGGCCGGGCCCGAGGTGGGGGCGCTCTTCGCCCCCGAGGTGGACGATCTGGCCGTGCTGGCCTTTGCCTCGAAAAGCCCGGTCATCCTGGGCTTCCTGACGGCGGGCGAGGGCGGGGCGGCCACGCAGGAGCTGACCGAGCGCAGCCTCGTCTCGCGCGACCGGAACATGGTCGTGCTGATCGACGGCGACCGCAGCGGCATCACCATCCGCGACCGGCACGAGAACGAGATCCTGATGACCTCGGACGGGATCACCATCCGCAGCAAGGGCGACCTGACGCTCGAGGCCTCGGGCAAGACCGCCATCAAGGGCGCCACGGTGGAGTTGAACTGATGCGACAGCCCGTCCCCCGCGCCAAGGCCCGCGGCACCCGCCCCCCGGCAGGGCCCCACCCGGCCAACGGGTCCGCGGGCCCGCCCGCCCGGTGGGGAGGCGCGCCATGATCGTTGAAACCCCTGATCCCGCGATCTTCTCGGCCGCGGTGCTGGCGGGGGCGCCGGGACTGGCGGTGGTGATGAAGGCGGCCTACGACCTCGTGCCCGACGGGGCCGGGGCGCGGCGGATGGTGCCCTCGGCCGATCCCGCGCGGCGCGCGATCCTGATGGCGGATCAGGGCACCCTGCTGTTCACCGCCACCGATCTGGCGCCGCCCGTCGATCAGGCCGAGGTGCCGGCCGGGGCGCTGCGGCTGGATCCGCGGCCGGGCGAGACCCCTCCGGCCGTGCAGGTGCTGGATGTCGCGGGCCAGACGTTCGAGACCGAGGACATCGCCACCGACCCCGACAAGCGGCTCGAGTTCCGCGTCGCCCGCGAGGCGGATACGGCGCTGGAGAAGGCGCGGGCCGACATCGTGGTGCTGGGGTTCATCGGCGCCTCGCGGCGGGGCGCGGTGACGGTGGACGAGACGCTCTGGCTCGGCCGCGCCACCCCGCCCGCGGACGCGGATGGCGACAGCGCGCGGAACCTCTTCGGCTTCGAGCCCCGCGGCAGCGACGCGCGGCGCGCGCTGGCGGGGGACCTCGCGGCCTTTGCCCCGTTCCACCGTCGCGGCGGCGGGATGTTCGACGACAGTGGCACCGGCGCGGCGCTTCCCGCGGGCGGGCGGGTCGAGATCTTTCAGGACAATGCCACCACCGGCACGCCCTACGCGCTGCGCCTGCCCGACCTCGTGCCGAGGGTGCGGCTGCGGGTCTGGTGCGGCCACGGCCCCGACCGGCCGCCGCGCTGGCGCAAGGTGCCGCTGGGGGTGATGCGGGCGGACACGCTGATCGTCGATCCCGCGGCCCACCGCGCCGAGATCCTGTGGCGGCTTCGCTGGGCCGCCGGGACCGAGCCCCCGGACCGCTATCGCAGCGTCCAGATCCGGGAGGAGGAGTGACATGGGCAAACCCGTCGCGCGCACCGAGGGCACCTGCATGGCCTTCCCCGACATCCTCAACACGCCGACGCCGAGCGGCGCGCTCGTGCCGATCCCCTATCCGAACATCGCCCAGCTGGCCGATGCCCAGGGCGCCTCGGCCGATGTCATGGCCGGCGGCAAGCCCGTGATCCTGGAAGACAGCCGCATCCCCACCTCGTCGGGGGGCGAGGCGGGGACGGGCGGCGGCACCACCTCGGGGACGTTCAACCAGGCCTGCACCTTCACGAGCTGTTCGCGCAGCGTGAAGGCCAACGGCAAGGGCATCGTCCGCCAGCTCGACCGGACGGCGCAGAACAACGACAACGCGCAGGGGGTGGTGCTGGCCGGCCTGCCCTCGGTGCTGGTGGGGGACTGACGATGCGCGCCGTGCCCCGCAACGGATCGAGCCTTGGCCCCCCGCGGCGCCGGAGCGCAGCCCCGCCCGGCGCGCCGGGGGCCCCGCCGAAGGAGGCCGGGCCATGAGCGATGCCTTTCTGGGACAGGGCTGGCGGTTTCCCATCCGCGTCACCGCGCAGGGCGGGCTCGACTGGTCGGCGGGCCCCGAGTCGATCCGCGAGGCGATCTGGATCATCCTCTCCACGCCGCGGCGGTCGCGCATCATGCGCCCCACCTTCGGCTGCGGCATCCACGACCATGTCTTCGCGCCCAACAATCCCGCGACCCGCGCCGCGATCATGGACGAGGTGCGGCAGGCGCTGATCCGATGGGAGCCGCGGATCGACGTCCTCGCCGTCTCGGCCGCCTCGCCGCCCGACACCGCCAACACGCTGCTGCTGTCGGTCGATTACCGGCTGCGCGCCAACAACGCGGCGCAGAACATCGTCTATCCGTTCTATCTTCTGGAAGGCATGGAGTAAGCCGATGCCGCTTCCCTCGCCCCCGCTGGACAGCCGCACCTTCAAGGATCTGCTCGACGAGGCGCGGGCGCGCCTGCCGCGCTACACGCCGGAATGGACGAACTTCAACGACAGCGATCCGGGCATGGCGCTGGTGCAGCTGCACGCCTGGATGACCGAGACGATCCTCTACGAACTGAACCGGGTGCCCGAGCTGAACTACCTCCGGTTCCTCGACCTGCTGGGCATCCGCCCCGAGCCCGCGCGGCCGGCCCGCACCGAGCTGACCTTTACCCTCAAGGACCCGGTGCGGGTGGGCGTGTCGATCCCGCGGCTGACGCGGGTGGGGGTGGAAGACCTCGAGGTGCCCTCGGATCTGGTGTTCGAGACCGACCGCACGCTGGCGGCGCTCGATGCCGCGGTGGGGGCGCTGGTGGTGGCCCGGCCCGCGCCCTCGGGCGGGCACAGCCGCGATCTGGTGACCCGGTTCGAGAAGGGCGTGACGAGCTGGGCCTACAGCTTCGATCCGTTCGGGCGGCAGGAGGGTCCGGTCGCGCTCCATCTCGGGCTGCGGCTGCGGCCGGGGCGCGAGGACAAGTCCGACGACTATTCCGAGGACCGTTTTCCCGCGGGGCCGCTCGATCTTTTTGTCGATGCGGTGGGGGTGGGCGATCCCGGTGCGGGCGACGGCGCGGGGATTGTCGAGGGGCCGATCGGCACCGCCTGCCCGCCGCCCGGCGCGGCCGGGGTGCCTCTCGATCATCTGGTCTGGCACGTCTTCACCGGGACGGGCGACGAACCGGACCCGTTCTCGGACCCGGAGGCCAGCGCGGGCTGGACCCGGCTGGCCCTGACCGAGGATGGCACCGCGGCGCTGTCGGGCTCGGGGCATCTGGTGTTCGAGATGCCCGCCGCCGTCACGCCGCTCGATCCGATGAAGCTCTCGGCCGGGTTCTGGAGCAGCTTCGGCGCCGTCCGCCCGCCGCGCGACCGGGGCGATCTGGTCGAGCAGCTGCGCGAGGGGCCGCTCGAGATCCTCGAGGGGCTGGCCGACCACTGGACGAAGATGGGCGCGACCGAGGCCGAGCTGGACGAGGTGGCGGCCTGCGGCGAAGATCCGGGCGCGGTGGCCGACCTGATCGAGGAGGCCGGGCCGGGTGGCTTCGCGCTCGATCCCTCGCGGCTGACGCTGGCCGACTGGATCAAGGTGAACGAAGGCTATCGCGCGGCCCTTCCGCGCAACGACCGGGGCTACCTGCCGCTCTACTGGCTGAGGGCGCTCCTGCGCCCGCCGGGCGAGGCCGCGCCCCCGGTGGCCTTGCGCGGCTTTCACCTGAACACGGTGCCCGCGACGCAGGCGGCGACGCGGCTCGACGACCGGCTGGGCCGCTCGAACGGCCGCCCCGCGCAGGAGTTCCGCCTGCCGAAGGGGCCGGTGCTGATCGACCCGGCGAGCGGGGCGCCGGACCTCGACCTCGAGATCGCCGAGCAGGGGCAGGCGCCGGGGTGGCAGCGGGTGGAGGATTTCCACCTCTCGGGGCCTGAGTCGCCGCACTATCTGCTCGATCCCGCGACGGGGACGATCCGGCTGGGCGACGGGCGGCGCGGGCGCATCCCCGTGGCGGGGGCGGCCGTGACGGCGGTGCGCTACCGGGTGGGCGGGGGCCGCGCGGGCAATGCGGGCGCCGGGCTGGTCACGAAGCTCAAGGGTGGGCTGCGCGACGTGAAGGGCGTGACGAACCTGCGCGCGGCCCACGACGGATCGGACGCCGAGCCGCTGGACGAGGTGAAGCTGCGCGCGCCCCATGATCTGCGGATGCGCGACCGCGCGGTGAGCGCGGCCGATTTTGCCGATCTGGCCATGCGCACTCCCGGCGTCGCGCTGCACAGCGCCCACGCCCTGCCGCGCCGGGCGGTCGGCGCGGCGGGTCTGGTCGAGAAGGACGGGGCGGTGACGCTGGTTGTCGTGCCGCGGCTGGCGCAGGCGATGCCGCAGCCGAGCGAGGACCAGAAGCGCGCCATCTGCCGCTGGCTGGAGCCGCGCCGGCTGATCACGACCGAGCTGCACATCTCCGGCCCGGACTATGTGCGCGTCGCGCGCCTGTCGGCGCGGCTGACGGTCGCGCGCGACCGTGATCTGGCGCAGGTGACCGAGGCGGTGGCGGCGGCGCTGGTCGGGTTCTTCAGCCCCTTTACGGGGGGCGAGGCGGGCACCGGCTGGACCTTCGGGGCCGACATTGCGCTGGGGGATCTCTATGCGCGGATGCTGGGGGTGGCCGGCGTGCGGCGCGCCTCGCATCTGGCGATCGCGCTTGAGGGGCAGCCCGCGCCTTCGGGCGACGTCGTGCCCGTCCCCGAGGGCCATCTGCCGTCCCTCGGCCGCGATGCGGTGGATCTGGTGGCCGCCCATGACTGATGTTGGCCCCCCGGCGTCGCCGCGCGTCCAGGACACCGCGCCGCCGTTCCTGCGGCTGTCGGCGCGGCTGGGCTGGCCTCTCGGCCCGCCCGAGAGCCGGCCGGGCATTCCCCACGCCGACCGCCCGCTGGCGCTGGCCATCGCCGGACGCAGCGCGATCCCGCTGGCCGAGCCTTTCGGCACCTTCGGGGGGCGGACGCTGCCGAAGGGCCTCGCGATCTCGAGCGACGGGCGGATGTATCTGGCCGATCCGGTGCGCCGCGTGATCCTGACGGCGCAGGCCGGGGCCGACCCGGCCGAGGTCGGGCCCTTCGAGCCGCTCTGGCCCGCGCGGCCGCTGCCCGCGCCGTCGCCCTGCGATCCGGCCGAGGAGGGCCCGCCGCGTGATCCGTTCGCGCTGGTCGAGCCGGTGGACGTGGCGCTTGCCCCGTCGGGCGACCTTGCGATCCTCGACCGCGGCGCGCGGCGGCTTCTGGTGCTGGCCCTGCCGCTTGCGGCGCTGCGCCATGCGGCCGTGCTGGAGGGGGGCCGCCCCGAGGCCATCGCCTATGACGCGGCCGGCCGGCTCTATGTGGCGCTGACGGATCCGGGACACCTGCGCCGCCATGACGGCGCGCTGCGGGAGGATCCGACCTTTCCGCGCATCCCGCTGCGCAAGCCCACCGCGCTGGCGGCCGCGCGCGCGCCTTCAGGCGGCGGATGCGCGGGCGACGGCTGCGCCGCGATCCCGCCGCCGCCCGCCGTCATCCACGCCATCGACGGCGGCCGCATGGTCTCGTACGACGCGCGGGGACGGGGCGTGACGGTCGCCGAGGATGCGCTCGATCTGGCGCTGCCGCCGCTTCGGCGGACGGCCGAGGGTCTGGCCTGGGCCGATCCGGGGTGGCCGGGGCACGCGCCGATCCTGTTCCGGGGCCTTGCGCCCGACGCCACGGGGCGGCACGGGCCGAGCCGGCGGCCGCTGATCGCCCTGCCGCGGCGGATCGAGGTGCCGCGCGCGGGCGGCTTCACGACGCTGGCGCTCGACAGCGGGCGCACCGGCTTTGCCTGGGACCGCATCACCTTCGACCTCGATCTGCCGGTGAACACGCGGCTCGTCTTCGCGACGCTGACGGCGGATGCGGCGATCCCCTTCGATCGGCTGGCGCTGGTGCCCGAGGACCGCTGGTCACGCCCGCTGGTCCTCGGGCGCGGCGCCCTGCCCGAGGGGCTGGTCCAGAGCGGCCCCGGACGCTTCCTGTGGCTGAGGGTCGAGCTGTCGGGCGACGGCCGCGCCTCGCCCCTTGTCCGGGTCATCGACATCCACGGGCCGCGGCGCAGCTCGTTGCGCCACCTGCCCGCGCCCTTCCACGAAGACCCCGAAAGCGCGCGGTTCCTCGATCGGTTCCTGGGCTATTTCGACACGGTCTTCGCCGAGATCGCCGCCCGTCATCGCAGCATGGAGGAGATCCTCGACCCGCGGGTGGTGCCGGAGGGCTTCCTGTCCTGGCTCGGCGCCTGGTTCGACCTGGAGTTCCTGGCCTCCTGGCCCGAGGCGACCCGGCGCGCGATGATCGCGCAGGCGATCGGGCATTTCCGCCAGCGCGGCACGATCGCGGGCCTCAAGCGCATCCTGCAATGGCACACGGGGCTGGCCGAGCCCCTGCCGCAGGTGATCGAGCATTTCCGCCTGCCGCCGGTGGCCCAGCATCTCGGCCAGCCGGACGGGCCGACGATCGGCGGCGCGCCCCTTGATCCGGCCGCGCCCGCGCACCGCTTCACCATCGTCCTGCCCGCCCATCTTGCGGCCACGCCCGAGGATCTGGCGACGATCGAGCGCCTCGTGGCGGCCTCGGTTCCCGCCCATGCGCGTTTCGCGCTGCGGCTGTTCGAGCCGGGAGTTGCGATCGGCAGCCGGTCCACGTTGGGGGTGGACATGATCCTTGGCCCGACCGGGTTGCCGCTGGGGGCCGGCCGGCTGGGGGCCAGCCTCACCACCGCGCCGCGGCGGCCCGCGGACGCGCTGCACCTTCCGCATCTCTTGAGCGCCGACCCCGGCGAAGGAGCCCTCCCATGCTAGATGCCAGCAAGAAATCCTGCCTGCCCTGCGGCCTGCATCAACCGATCCGCACCAACTACTACGACGGCAAGCCGCTCTTCGCCCGCGACTTCATCACCGAGCAGGACTACCACCGCGGCCATCGCCAGATGCACAACGCGCTGCTGCACGGGGCCGGAACGGTCTGCGGGCTGAAGCTGGTCCAGCACCCGTCCGAGACCTGCCGGCGCGACTTTGTCGTGGTCGAGCCGGGGCTGGCGCTGGACTGCTGCGGGCAGGAGATCGTGGTGCCGAAGCGGGGGCTGGTGCGGATCGCGGATCTGCTGCGGGCGGACCTTGCCCTGCAGGAGCAGCTCGACGGCAGCGCGCATCTCTTCATCGCCATCGAGCGGCAGGACTGCGGCGAGGAGAAGGCCCCGGTCATCCTGCCCGGCTGCGAGGGCGAGGGCGCCTTCGCCCATGTGGCCGAGGGCTACCGTTTCGTCCTTTATGCCGGGCGCCCCGAGGATCTGGCCCGGCACGAGCCGGTCGAGGCGCCCCGGCTCGATTGGGTTCACAGCTTTTCCTTCGCCGGGGCGGTGCCTCGGGCCGTGCATGTGAACGAGGGCGAGTCGCTGGTGCAGCTGGGCGTTCAGGACGCGCTCGGGGCGCGGCTTCTGGCCCATGACGGCAACACCCACGACCTCGAGGCGCTGATCGGCGGCTCGGCCAGCATCTCGGACACCGCCTCGGCGCGCGAGGCGCGGCTTTTGTTCGTCGCCGGTGGCGGCTTTGACGGCGGGGCCGCGAACGGCGTGGGGATCTGGCGGGCCGGGGCGCTGGGAACGCCGGTCGAGCCCGTGCGCGTGATCCCGACCGCGGGGGCGGCGGCGCGGCTGGCGGTGTCGCCCACCTCGGGGACGCTCTATGTGCTGGACGTGAACGGCGCGGACAGCCGCCTCGTCTCCTACAGCCGCGAGGTGATCGAGGCCTATCTCGAGACCGGCGAGACGGGGCCTCTGGACGGGCAGCCGAGCCTCGCCTTCGGGCATGGGTTCGGCGGGCCGGAGGATGCGGCCGCCCGCGGCGCCTCGATGATCGAGATCACGCGCGACGGGCGCTTCCTCGCCATCGCCACGCCCGAGGGCGGTGCGGCCGGTCAGCTTTACCTGATCGACACCGCGCTTTTCCGTCAGGGCGCGCTGACGCCCGAGGCGGCGCAAGCCAGCGGCTACGCCCCCGCGCCGGGCGCCCGGCTGGTCCTGCTGAACTGGAGCTTTGACGACGGCTTTCTCTACACCGCCTCGCAGGAGGAGGAGGAGACCTTCCTGCTCGAGCGGTACCGGCTGATCGACGCCGGGGCGAGTGTGCAGAAAAGCGGGCGCGGCGTGCGGATGGCGGGCCGGGCCCTCGACATGGCCCTCGCGCCGACCGAGATGCGGGCCTACCTGCTCTTGGCCGATGCCGAGGGCGTGACGCGTCTCACCACCGTTCCGCTCGATCCGGTGAAGTCGCAGGATGCGGGCGATCCGCCGACGCTGGGCCTGTCGCCCGACGCGTTCCGCATCGAGGGGATCGGCCTCAACCTTGCGATGAACGCGAACGGCACGCGCATCTACGCCGCGGCCGCCGACCAGCCCGAGACCCTGCCCGAGCGCGGGGTGGTGGCCGTGATCGACATCGCCGAGGAGGATTGCGGGGCGCATTTCCTTCAGGCGCTGGAGGGCTGCCGCTTTTGTGGCGAGGGCGCCCACCGGGTCGTGCTGGGGCATGTCGCGGGCTACCGCTGGCCGGGGCCGGACGCGGACCTGCCGGTGATCCACGACCGGGCCGAGGCGCGTGAGGGCGAGCTGTTCCTCGACAACCTGACCCACCGGCCGCTCGTGCCCTCGGCGGCGACGCTGCGGCAGGTGATCGACTGCATCCTGGAACAGGGTGTCGCCGAAGGCCCGCCGGGGCCCCGCGGCGATCCCGGCGCGCCCGGCAGCAAGGGCCCCCGGGGCGAACCGGGCGAAAGGGGAGAGGCCGGCCCCAAAGGCGACACGGGCGACCGGGGCGAGCGGGGGCCCCGCGGCCAGGATGGCCGGGACGGCGCGGACGGGGCGGGGCTTCTGCCCGGCATTCCCATCGTCGCGCTGAGCTGGAGGCACGCCGAGCCCTTCCCCGGCGGGCTGGGCGGCCTGAGCGAGCAGGTGAAGGGGCCGGGGCTCGCCATCGCCTTCAAGGGCAAGGTGCTGTGGCCCGCCTTCACGGGCCAGACGAAGGCCGGGCCCTCGGTTGTGGCGGAACTCGAGATCCCGGTGGAGGACGATCACGGCCTCATCCACTGGGCGCGGCCGCGCATGATCGCCCATCCGATCGAGAACCTGCAGATCGCGGGCGACCTGCTCGAGGGCTGGGATGTGCTCGACGAGGCCGAGGAGGCCGAGGGCTTCTGCCTGCGGGCCGATGACAACACGCACTTCGACCTGCGCCTTGATGAGCGGCTGCCCTTCCGCGTCGTCTTTCACGCCGATTTCGTGACGGACCCCGACGGCATCGCCGTCTCGGGCGCCTTCATCGGCGGGCGCCTGCCCACCGGCGCCGCGGGCGGGGGAGGCACGTTCCGAAGCTGGTTCCATGTCAGGGAGGAGAGGTAGCACCGTGGAGCGCAAGGCGCAGGCGCTGGCCGAGGCGAAGAACGGGGTCGTGACGCCGCTCTACTTCGACCGGCAGGTGATACGGGCCGAGGATCTGACGCTGGACCGCCGGTCGCACGACCGGGAACTGGCGCGGATGCGGCGGCTTCTGCACGGCTGGGGCGTGGTGGCGGGCCTCATCCCGGTGATCGGCCGGGACGACAGCCTGACCCTGTCCGCCGGCTATGGCATCACCCGGACGGGCGACGAGATCTACCTGACCGAGGCGCTGACGGTGCCCGACATCACCGGCCGGGTCTGGGGCTGCTGCGGGCCGGGGCCCCTGTCCTGCGAGGTGGTCGATCCCGACGAGCGTCGCAGGCGGGCGGGCGCGGCCGATCTGGAGACGGTGACCGCGTGGCTGGTGGCCCGCCCGGCCGAGGAGGAGGGCAGCCTGCGGCCCGGCGTGGCGGACGGCTGCGGCCATCCGGCGAACCGGCTGCGGCCCAGCCGGGCCTGCGACGTGGTCTCGATCGAGCTGCTGTGCGCGCTTCCGCCCTCGTTCGCGGTGCCGTCGGCGGCCTGCGACGCGCTGGCGCCCTTCTTCTGCGCGGCTCCGCCCGAGATGCTGCCGATGCCGGCCGAACCGCCGCCCGAGGACAACCTGCTGGTGCTGGGGCGCATCCTCGCCGGGGCCGAGGGCTCCCGCTTCCAGCCGCAGGACCGCCGCGCCGTGCTGCCGCTGTCGGTGGTTCAGGACTGGTTGCAGGCCTGCATCTGCCCGCTGACAGGGCCGCGCCCCGCCGAGCCGCCCGCCGAGCCGGGCGAGGTGGTGGTCGAGCCGCCCGACCGCAGGCCGCCGGTGTTCGACCGCCCGTTCGACGACTTCCGCGGCGTGCTGGTGGCCAACGGCTTCCGTCTGGCCGAGGTGCTGCCGCCCGAACGGCTGCGCATCCCGGACCTCGTGACCGATGTCTCGATCCGCGACAAGCTCGCGGCGGAAGGCATCGCCACGCCCGCGGCCTTCCTCGAGGCCGACGAGGCACAGCTGGCCGCCACGCTCGGCCGGTCCGTCACGCAGATCACCGAGATGAAGGCCGAGTTGGCCGATCTGGCCGTCTTCGCCCGCGGTCCGGGGTTCTGAGCCATGCGCCCGCGCCGCATCATCCCTCGCAGGCCCGGCGCATGGCGGCGAAGGGGCTGGCCATGACGGGGGCGGACCGCCTCGTCCTCGGGCGCGTCGCGACCCGCTGCACCGCCGTCGCCGGTCCGGCGGTGGCCGTGGCCACGGGCGCGCGGCTCGATCGGGCCGTGCGCGAGGATCTTCCGGCGGCGCTCGCGCGCGCGGCGGCGCCCGTGATCTCGGCGCAGGAGGGCGTGGTGCGGCTGCGGCGCCTGCGCGTCCGGCTCGATCTCGGCGACGGGCTCGATGAGGCGGCCTTTGCCCGACTGCTGGCCGAGCGGATCGTGGGTGCGCTGAAGGCGGCGCTGGCGGGCGGCGCGCGCGAGGTGCGGCACTGGCCGGACCATGCCAGCCACATGGCGGCCTACATTCTCTTCCGCGCGGGCCTCGGGCGGGGCGAGGGCTGGGCCTTTCCCGATTTCGCGGCGCTGGAGCATCTTCCGGCCGAACGCGCCGCGGCCGAGCTGATCCTCGCCCGTCCCGAGGTGCTGGCCCGGTTGGCGGTGGCCCCGGCCGCGCGCGGCGATCCCGCCGATCCCGTGGCGCGCTGGCCGGTGGAGGCGCAGGCCGCCCTTGCGCGCGCGCTTCTGCTGCAGGCGGCGGCCGAAGCCCCGCCGCTGGAGGCTGCCCTGCGGCTCTTGCAGGAGGCGGGCCTGCCGCCGCCCGCCCGCCGCTCCGCCGCCCTGATCGCGGCCGAGGCGCTGCGCGTGACCCTGCGCCTGCTGGCTCGGGGCGGGCGCGAACCAGCCCCGCAGGCGCTGCTTCTGGCGGTGGCGGCGGTGCTGACCTTGCAGGAGCGCGCCGCGCGCCCCGCGGGCGAGGCGCGGGCCGAGGCGCCCACCGGCCCGGACGCCGAGGCGGCGGCACTGGCGGCGGCCGTGGCCTGCGCGGCGGCCGGGCCGACGACGCGGCGCCTGCT
>NZ_VDEK01000032.1:0-42042 GCF_007668225.1 Cereibacter sediminicola
GCCGCGCACGGTCTCGATCACCGCATGGTCGAGCTTGCGGCGGAGGCGGCTGACATAGACCTCGATTGCGTTGCTCTCGATCTCGACGTCGAAGGACCAGAGCCGCTCTTCCAGCTGCGCCTTCGAAAGCACCTGGTTCGGCCGCGCGAGGAAAGCCTCGAACAGCACCCACTCGCGGGCGGTAAGCGGGATTGCCCTGCCGTTTCGGCGGATGCTGCGGGCAGCGAGGTCAATCTCGAACGGGCCGATGCGCAGGAGCGGGTTGGGATTGCCCGAATAGCGACGGGCGACGGACCCGATGCGCGCGGAAAGCTCGCTCAGGTCGAAGGGCTTCACGAGATAATCGTCGGCGCCTGCGTTCAGCCCGTCGATCCGCTCGGTGATCTGGTCGAGCGCGGTCAGGATGATGACCGGCGTCGTATCGCCCCTTGCGCGCCGCCCCCGCAGGAACGGGATGCCCAGCCCGTCGGGCAGCATGAGATCCAGCAGGATCAGGTCGTAGGTCGCGACAGCGAGCGCGTCGGCGGCCTCTGACAGCCGCCGCGCGCGGTCGATCGTATGCCCCTCGTCGGCGACGTGGTCCGCCACCGCATTGCCCAGAACCTCGTCGTCCTCAACCAGCAGGATACGCATGTCACTCTCTGTTGCCGCCCGCCGTCACTCTCGGCCGCTTGCCTGACGGTAGGCTGACAGCTTTTCCTGCCGCCTGTCAGGTGGCCGTAAGGCGCGCGGGGGAAAACGGAGCAACGATCCCATGGAGGCGATCAGGATGAGGCCGGGACTGCTGACGATGGCGATGCTGGTTGTGGCCGGGGCAGCGCGGGCCGACGACGACTGCAACATGCCGATGGCCGACTGGCAGCCCCGCGCCGCGGTCGAGGCGCTGGCCGCGACTGAAGGCTGGACGATCCGGCGCCTGAAGGTCGACGACGGCTGCTACGAGATCAAGGGCTGGGACCGTGACGGGGTGGAGGTCGAGATCACGCTCGATCCGGCCTCTCTTGCCGTCATCGAGATCGAGACGGACCACGAGGACGGGCGGCACGGCCGCGACCGTCCTGAACAGCGAAAGGAGTGAGTGAGTATGATCCGTGTCTGGGATCCCGTCGTGCGTGTCTTCCACTGGGGCCTCGCCGCCTGCTTCGCGCTGGCCTGGCTCACGGCCGAGGAGGCGCAGGGCGCGCACGAATGGCCGGGCTATGCCGCGGCCGCTCTGGTGGCCCCGCGGGTGATCTGGGGCCTGATGGGCTCGCACTATGCCCGGTTCGCGCAGTTCGTCCGCGGACCGGGCGCTGTGCTGGCCTACCTGCGCGACATGGCGACGGGGCGCGAGCGGCGCTTCATCGGCCACAACCCGGCGGGGGCCGCGATGATCGTGGCGCTGCTGCTGTCGATGGCCGGCACCGCCTGGACCGGCTGGCTGATGGCCGAGCCCGAGCGCGCGGCCCTTCTGCCGGCGATTGTCGCGCCCGCCTTTGCGGATGAGCGCGAACACGGCGAAGGTCATGGCGAAGGTGCCGTCGAGGAGGTTCACGAGGCGCTGGCCAACCTGATGCTGGCCTTGGTCGTGCTGCATCTCGGCGGCGTGGCGCTGGCCTCGATCCGCCACCGCGAGAACCTGGCGCGGTCGATGGTCACGGGCCTCAAGCGCCCCGCCGAACCGGGTGATGTCGCCTGATCCGCCAGACCGGTGACGGGCCACCTGTCCCTTCGGCCCGTACCTGCCCCGCCGGTGTCCCCGCCGGCCGGGTTCTTTCATGCCGTGGGTCGGTGTCAGGATCCCGTAAGGTTGGCGTGGATGATCACACCCGGCCGGGTCCTTCGCGGGAGCGATCAGCAGGCATCGGCCTTCTGACGCATCTGTCGGGCCGGCGCCTGCTGCGGCCGGACTATGCCGGATCCGGGCTCACTGAGGATCCCACCGAAGTCCTGACCCTCGATCATCTGGTGAAGCAGGTGATCGCCGCCGCGGACCATGCTGGGCTCGACAGTTTTGATCTCGCGGGCTTCTCGCTCGGCTCTGCCGTCGCGGTCCGGCTCGCCGCCCTCTATCCCGGGAGAGTCGACAGGCTCGTGCTGATCGGCGGGTTCATCAATGGAGCCGACCCGCGCTCGCGTCTGCAGTTCGGGCTCTGGGCGGACCTGGCCCGGAGAGATCCTGCCGCCCTCGCGCGGCTCATGATGCTAACGGGTTTCAGCCACACCTTCCTGGCCGGAATTGCCGACATGGAGGCGATCGTCTCCGACATGGTGTCGGGCGGCAACTGGGAAGGTTTCGCGCGTCAGGCGGAGTTGGATCTAAGGGTCGATGTCTCCCAAGACCTGAGCCTGATCCGGGCTCCGACGCTCGTGATCGGGAACCGGTGCGACCAGATGGTGGATCCGGCAGCCTCGACCACACTCGCCGCAGGCATCGCAGCTGCCACGCTTGCCTGGCTCGAGGGGCCGCATCTTTCGCTGATGGAACGACCCGATGCCGCAGCGGAGCTCTTGCTGCGTCATCTGGCTGACTGAGCCCAGAACGTCACGCACCTGTTGCTTGGCAAGCGGGATCCCGAGGCACTCATATCGGTCAGCCGCAGGACGCATGGGCTGACCGGCACGCATGCGGCGGCAAAACCGCTGCGGCCGGCCCAACCGCAGCATATATGAAGAAAACGGGCGGCACGACCGCAGGCGCGGATCACCTCGACGGGTCGCGATCGCTGGGATCTCTACCATCTTCGGTCTTGAGGTGCAGGGCGAAGCCGGTCGCGCCCGGTGCCCCGAGCTCGGCGCGGAGCTCGAGCTCCGGGATCAGGTAGTCCCCGCCGTTCTGACAGCGGAAGGGGATCGGCCGGAGGCTGTCGAGCGTGCGCATCCGCTGGCGCAGGCCCTCGGCCACATGGTCGAAACCGACCTGGTCCAGCCGATCCGCGCGATAGACGACGAAGGGAGGAAGCACATCGTATCCCGGATAGTGCAGGATTCCGTGATGGATCGGAAACAGCAGATCCTCGATCGGACCGTTGATGCCTCGCGCCGAATAGTGCGGCTCCCATCCTCCGGCGGTTACGATCAGCATCGCCCGCTTCCCGACGAAGGTGCCCTCGCCATATCGGTTACCCCAGCGGCGATCGCTGTGCTCGCCCACCCCATAGGCGAAGCCATGGGCATAGACGCGGTCGACCCACCCTTTCAGGATCGCGGGCATGGCGAACCACCAGAGCGGAAACTGAAGGATCAGCAAGTCGGCCCGGCGCATCTTCTCCTGCTCGGCCGCCACATCATCCGTCAGCGTGGCGGTCGCGACCGCCTGCCCCGAGGCGGACGGGACCCGCAGCCGCGTGCCGGGGCCGAGCGCGGGAAAATCGGCGCGATCCACCACGGCCTTCCAGCCCATGGCATGCAGGTCTGACAACTCGACCGAATGACCCTCGGCTGTCAGTTCCGCGATGGCCACATCGCGTAGGGCGGCGCTGAGCGACCGGGATTCGGGATGGGCATAGACGATGAGCACGTTCATGGGGGCAACCTCCTGGACATCTGCCCGGCGAAACTAGGCGCTGGCGTATTTCCGCGGTATGCAGGATGAATGGATAGGATTGTGCCGTAAGATGGATGGATCGGAGGTCACGCTCGACCGCATGCGCACGTTTGTGCGGGTGGCGGAGCGCGGATCGCTCTCGGCCGTCGCCCGCGACATGCGGATCGGTCAGTCCAGCGTCACCCGCCACCTGAACGAGCTGGAACGGGCGGTGGGCGTCGCCCTCCTCAGCCGTACGACACGACGCGTGACCCTGACCGAGGAGGGCCACCGCTATTACCTGCACGCCGTTCAGATCCTGCGCCTCATCGAGGAAGCCGGCGACGAGGCCCGCCGCGCAGGCGCCGCCTCCTCGGGCCTCGTGCGAGTTTCCTGCACGGCCGCCCTCGGCGTGCGCCACATCGGTCGGCTGATCCACGAGTTTCAGGACCGGCACCCGGACATCGAGGTGGATCTTGGCCTGACCGACGAGCGGATCGATCTGGTGCGCGAGGGCGTGGATCTGGCCATTCGCCTGGGAACCCTGGCCGACAGCCGATTGAAGCTGCGCCCCCTCGGGAGAAGCCGGCGCATTCTCGTGGCCTCCCCCAGCTATCTCGAGCGTCGGGGCCGCCCGGAAACGCCGGCCGACCTCGAGCGGCATGAGGGCATCCGCATGTTCAACATCACTGGAAGCGAGAGGCTGACCCTTGCGGGGCCTGATGGCGCGACCCACGTCGTTCCCTTTGGCGGGCGCCTGCGCGTCGATCACGGCCTCGCCGCCCGCGAGGCCTACCGGGCAGGGCGAGGCCTCGGCCCCGCCCATCTGTGGCTTGTGGACGATCTGCTGGCCGACGGGCAGCTGGAATCGATCCTGCCGGATCATGCGCTCCCGTCGATCCCCTTGAGCCTGCTCATTGTCCCGGAGCGGGCACAGATCGCGCGCATCCGGCTCATGGTGGAGTTCCTGGCGAAGGAAGTTGCCGGCATCCCCGGGATCGGGAGAGAGCCATAGGCGCGTCACCCCTACAAGGTCTGGTGCAAGGCGCGGTTGACGCGAAGGGCCCTGCCATGAAGCTGAAAATGGCCGCGTAAGTACTACGGTCGCGCCCGGAGCGGGGAGAATTTCCATGACGACTGGATTATGTCGATCTTCGGGCAGGATTTCACAACCCCGCCGGATCCGTGAAGGAGCGCCATCATCATTGCGGGCAGCGCAGAGTTATTCCTGTGACCCTGGCATTGCACGACGTTCACGAAGTTCATGCGCGGAGGTCGGGAACGATGCTGCGGCCGACCGCCCGCCAGGCGGGCAGCAGGGCCAGCACCAGCGTCAGGCCGAGGAAGCCGGCCGTCAGGTGGATCTCGCTCCAGCCGATGCGGGCGCTCACCAGGACGTCGGTCCGGTCCGTGAGATAGGCCGCAAGCGCCCCGGCGGTGCCCCAGCCGATGGCCAGACCCGCCACCGCACCGGACGCGACCAGAGCCGCCGTGTAGGTCCAGACGGTGGCGAGGACAAAGCGCGCCGGCGCCCCCAGCGCGCGCAGAAGCGCGAGGCTCCGGGCGATCAGCCTGACGAGGATAAGGAGGGCGGTCAGCACTGAAAGCGTCACCAGAACCTGCGTCAGGGTGGCCAGCACCGACATTGCGGTGCGCAGGTCGCGCATCACCTCGTGCATCTGGGACAGCACCGTTCCTGGAAAGAAGGCCATCATGTCGGGTCGCGTGAAGCGCGACTTCAGCGCGTAGTTGCCCCAGAGGTCCGTCGCCTGCACCAATATGGCCGGTGTGCCGGGCATGAGCGACGGATCGAACGGCGGTCCGATCCGCGTCTCATCGGGCGGGTGGCCGTTGGCCAGGCCATGCACCTCCCACACGCCCTCGACCGGCACGAGAACCGCGCGGTCCCAGGGGCTGCCGGTGGGGGCCATACGGCCGGTGACGATATAGGCGAAACCGTCGTGATGACCGTCGCCGTGATCGGCCCCTTCTTCCTCGTGGTCGTCGCTCTCATGCGCGCCGTGAGCCGGGGTGAAGGCGTCGCCCGGGCCAACCGGTGCAAAAGCCCCGGCCACGGCCTCGGACGCGGTGGCAAACAGCCGGCCCTCGACGAGCGGCCCGGCGAGATGGGTGACGAATTCGGCGGTTGTGCCGACGACCGGCGCGCCGTCGATGCTGTCGCCGAAGGCGATCGGCGCGGCGAAGGCCACGCCCTCGGTGCCGGCAATCTCTGCAAACTGCGCGCCCGAGAGCAGAGCCATGTCGGAGGGCTGGAGGAAGACGCTCGCAAGCATGGCGGTCAGTTCGCTTCCCGGAGCGGCGACGATGAGGTCGAACTTCTCGGCCGCGCGGGCGGAACCCTGCCGCAGCCCGCGCTCCTGCGCGACGAGCGCCGCGCCGAGACCGACCGAGACGGCGATCAGCGCCACAAACAGCAGGTTGACGCAGCGAAAACGCAGCAGCAGGGCGCGGACGAGCGGAAACGGCGCCAGCCCGCGCAGAACCGTCCATCCGGCAATGAGGCCCGGCGCGATCAGCGCAAGCGCGATTGCGGCATCCTGCGCGTCCGGCGTCAGCGCGTTCCAGAGGTCAGTCATCGCTGTCTCCAATGATGCGGCCGTCCGCGAGCGTGAGGACCCGGTGCATGCGCCGGGCGAGTCCCTGGTCATGCGTCACGACGATCAGGCTGCGGCCGCCGTCCGCCACCAGTTCCGCCAGCGCGTCGGAGAGGGAATCGGCGGCGCCCCTGTCGAGGCTGGCCGTCGGCTCGTCGGCAAGGATGATCCTCGGGTCCGCGGCCAGCGCCCGCGCCACGGCGATCCGCTGCCGCTCGCCGCCCGAAAAGGTCGAGACGTTCCGCGCCTCGGCCGCGGGGATGCCCAGGCGATCAAGCCAGGCGGCGGCCCGCGCGCGCAGCGCCTCGCGGGTGGCCGGAGGGGCGAACGCCGCGGCGAGGGCGGCATTGCCGAGTGCCGAGAGTTCCTCTAACAGGTGATGATCCTGAAAGATCATGCCGATACCGTCGCGCCGGAAGGCCGCCCGGCCGGCGTCGGACAAAGCGGCAAGGTCCTGCCCGCCCCAGACCACGCGGCCGGCGGTGGGGCGTACGAGGCCCGCAAGAACGTGCAGGAGCGTCGTCTTGCCTGCGCCCGAGGCCCCGCAGACCGCCACCGATTGCCCGGCAGGAATGGCGAGGCGCCCGACCGACAGCAGGCACCGGCCGTCCGGACCATGCACTTCGACCTCTTCGACCAGCAGGCCGCGCCTCATGCCGTCACACCCGCCGGAAGGTCGCATCGGTCAGCCGGACCCGGGAGTAGAAGCCGAGCTCCGGGTCGACATGGTCGCCAAGCTCCAGCACGCCTTCGGCCACGATCGGCACGTTGAAGGGAACCACGTCCACCACGCGCCTTGCGCGGACGGCAAGGATGTCGTCGGGCCAGGGCATGCCCGGCTCGCAGAAGGGGCAGACGGCCATGGGGCGGTTCGTCAGCACGAAGAACGCCGAGTTCGCCCGGAGCGGCGGCGCCATGAAGCCGCGGGCGGCCATGCGTCGACCTTCGCGGGACATCGCGAGGGGCGAGAAGCTCAGGTCCTTGTTGTAGAGGTCGCGCAGGCGGACGGGGTCTTCCGCGGCGCGAAGCGGCGTGGCGAGCAGTGGAAGCGGCAACAGGGCAAGCAGCTGGCGTCGGTTCATCAGGTGACCCGCAGGAAAAGGACAGCGGGCGGATCCCGGCCGGGCCGGGCTCCGCCCCGTGCCGCCCGCTCAGGAAGCCGGAGCGGAGATGGCGTGGTGCATGACGTGGAAGATCACGTTCTGCTCGATGACGCCGCCGAAGAGGTGCGCCCACGGCCCCCGCGCGAACACGGCGACGTCCTCGCCCGAGTGGGTTTCCGACGAAAGCGGGATCAGCGCCTGCTGCACGTAGTCGGGGTCGGTGACCTCGTCCTCGGTCAGGTCGGGGCGGCTGCCGGAATAGCTTTTGTCGGCCTGCTCGATCAGCACCGAGCCCACGCCGTTCAGATAGCCCGCGACGGTGTAGGGCTTGCCGTCGTCGCCGAGGTCCGGCTTTCCGGTGTGCTCCACGCCCTGCTCATTCTCTTCCATGCAGAGGCCGAGGATGCTGGAACCGCGGCCGCAGTAGCCGTTGAAGGCGATCGCATGTTCATGGTCGGCGGTGACGATGATCAGCGTGTCCTCGGCGCGGGTGAGTTCCATGGCCTTGGCGATCGCATCGGCGAAGGCCTTGCCGTCGGTCAGGGTGCGGTAGAGGTTGCCGTCGTGGTTGGCGTGGTCCACCCGGCCGGCCTCGATGTTGAGGTAGAAGCCCTTCTCGTTCTGCGAGAGCGACCTGATCGCGGCTTCAGTCATCTCGGCCAGCGAGGGCTCGCCAGTGCGGTCGTGCTCATACTTCATGTGGCTCGCCTCGAAGAGGCCAAGCACCGGAGCGTTGCCGCCCATCGTCAGTGCCGCGAAGTCGTCCTGACCGAATACGACCTGCGCACCCGCGGCCTTCGCCTCTTCGGTGAGGTCGCGACCGTCGGTGCGCTTGCCCGCCTTGCCTTCCACGTCGGTGACCGTCTCGGGCAGGAAGTGCGCCCGACCGCCACCCAACGCGATGTCGATCACACCCGCCTTCATCTGATCGATCAGCTGGCTCGCAATGTCCTTCTGGGTGCAGCCTTCTGGAATCGTGGTGTTGTCCTCCCAGTCGCGGTTCACGGTGCGGGCATAGACCGCGGCCGGGGTCGCGTGGGTGATGCGCGCGGTCGAGATGACGCCGACCGACTTGCCCATCTCGCTGGCAATCTCGGCGAAGGTGCGGGTGCCGGCCTGCGCGCCGGCGGCACAGTCGCCGACCGCAACGCTGTCCAGGATGTTGATCATGCTGTTCTTGGTCTTGATGCCCGAGTTCATCGCGGCGGCGGTCGGGGCCGAATCCGGCGTCTGGCCGTTCGAGGAGTAGGTCTTGACCAGCGCCACGTTCGGGAAGGTCTCATGCGGTTGGACATAGTCATCGCCAAGGCCCCCGGCCTTCTGGCCCGAGAACAGTCGGATGGCGTAGTTGGTGCCGACGCCGTTGCCGTCGGCCGTGAACAGGATCACGTTCTTCGCCCTGTTGGTGATCGGCTGGTTGGCGAGACGGTCGGCAACCGTGGCCTGACCGGCCTTGAACCAGTCGTTGCCGCTTTGCGGCAGATCCTGCGCGACGGCTGCGGACGACAGCGCAAGGACGGCAGAGGTGACGAAAAGAAGATGCTTCATGGCAAACCTCATCAGGGGGTTGCACACGGCTTAAGACGCCCATGTCACGGCTGAATGACAGGAAACCGCCGTGTCTGACGGCGACCACAAGCCCTGACAGAGTCTGACGCAGAGGAACCCGCCCCAGCAGATGGGGCGGACAGTGTCGGTCATCG
The DNA here is from genome assembly GCF_007668225.1 of Cereibacter sediminicola. NCBI lineage: Bacteria > Pseudomonadati > Pseudomonadota > Alphaproteobacteria > Rhodobacterales > Paracoccaceae > Cereibacter > Cereibacter sediminicola. The sequence goes on from NZ_VDEK01000032.1 coordinate 8,927, forward strand.
AGTGCGGATGTTGCGCGTCCAACATGCGTGGAGCCGCCCGATATCCCCCGCCGTCATCAGGCGCTCGGGGCCTGAGACCGACCGTGCGGCCTGTCGCGCGCTTCGGCCGCGCGGCGGGTCAGCGCCGCAAACCGCGATCGCCTCAGTCAGTGACCTTCTTCACGAACTGAGACTTGAGGCCGATCTGCCCGACGCCCGGAATCCTGCAGTCGATGCCGTGGTCGCTGTCGACGAGCCGGATCCCGCGCACCTTGGTGCCGACCTTGATCACCTGCGACGAGCCTTTGAGCTTCAGGTCCTTGATGACACTGACTGTATCGCCGTCCGCAAGGAGGTTTCCAACGCTGTCCCGGACCTCCGCTCCCGAGTCTGGTGCGGCCTCTGCCGACCACTCATGCCCGCACTCCGGGCAGGTCAGCAGGGAATCCGCCTCGTAGGTGTAGGCGGAGCGGCATTCGGGGCAAGGTGGCAGGGAACTGGGCGGATGCCCGCCTTCATCGGGATGAGGGACGGGGCAACGACCATGCAGTCATGCCCGAGTTCAGTGAGCTGCCGGTGCAGGCCGCAGCCGCATGGACCGGCCTCATAGCAGAAGTGCAGATGTCGCCCTTCGCCTGCCAGCTTCTCGGCAAGTTGGCGGACGCGATCGGCCCTGCTCGGGACCGTCCTTCAGGTGCTGTCGCGGTCGGTGGCGAAGGTTCTGTAAAAGGCCGGGTTGGTGCTGATGACGGTCAGGTCGCACGTAAGCACCAGTAGCGGGTCGCGCAGCAGGCGGTACACATTGTCGAGGTCCATGCGAACTCCCTCGCCGTTGTCTTCGGGTCAACCTTCACGGCGCGAGGCCGAAAGCGCAAGTCGCCCCTGCCGGCCAGCGCTGTAAAGGCAGGCGCAGTTCGTGCATCGGCCAGACGCGGCAACCGCGCGAGCAAAGCCGGTTTTTTGACCGTGACTTGTTCAAGAAGCAACACCGTTTGGCCGTTGACGAAGCGCCCGGTAGCCAGAGCGCGGATCTGGCCGTGGTCGTTCGAGGGCTGGGCCACGAAGGCAGGTCCTTGCGGCAATCTCGCGCTTGCGAGACACGGGGTCCCTTCCGAGCAGCAGACCTCCGCCCATCAAATCCTCACGTACCTGCATCCCAAAGTTGCGCCGTTATCTACCGCACAACTTAGGCGTGTTCTGCGGATTGCGAGGACTGCTTACCCGCCCCATGCGCCCGCGGGCAACATCGAACGGAGGATCAATGATCGCTTCCACTGCCGCTTCAAGGAAAGGCAAGCCTGTCAGTACTTGGCCTGCCCCCATGGGGTGGTCCGGTTTCAATCTTAGTGCATGACGGGTCTTGCGCCACGGTCGGAGTGTCCGGCGTAGCGGGTGCGGGTGGCGAAGCCGGCCACTGTACCGCCCGTGGTGCCGGGGGACGGTAGCCGAGCGATGAATGCGGGCGCCTTGTGTTGTAATGCTGGCGCCAGGACTCGATCACGATCCGGGCTTCGGCGAGGCTGTAGAAGATCTCTCCGTTCAACAGCTCGTCTCGGAGCTTCGAGTTGAAGCTCTCGCAGTAGCCGTTCTCCCAGGGGCTGCCGGGCTCGATGAAGGCGCATCGGGCGCCGACCGCGGCGATCCAGGTTCTGACCGCAGTCGCGATGAACTCCGGCCCGTTGTCGGACCGTATGTGGCCGGGCACACCGCGGAGGATGAACACCTCGGACAGCACGTCGATGACGTCGGTCGAGTTGAGCTTGCGGGAGACGCGGATGGACAGACATTCGCGGGTGAACTCGTCGAGGACATTGAGCATGTGGAACTTTCTCCCATCGTGGGTCCGGCTTTCGACGAAGTCGTAGGACCAGACATGGTTGGGCCGTTCGGGCCGCAGGCGGATGCAGGATCCGTCGTTCAGCCACAGGCGCCCCTTCTTCGGCTGCTTTTGCGGGACCTTCAGCCCCTCCCTTCGCCAGATCCGCTCGACCCGCTTCACGTTCACCGCCCAGCCCGCCTCGCGGAGCAGCGCGGTGATCCGGCGATAGCCGTAGCGGCCGTACTGGCTGGCCAGCGCGACGATGTCGGCCGTCAGCGCCTCTTCGTCGGGCCGGCCCTGTGGCACCTTACGCTGCGTCGAGCGATGCTGCCCCAGCACGCGGCAGGCGACCCGTTCGGACACGCCGAGCTTCTGGCGGACGTGATCGATGCAGGCCCGCCGGCGGGCGGGGCTCAATAGTTTCGCTGACGCGGACCTTCGGTTCCCGAGGCGGCCTCCTTCAGGATCAGCTTCTCGAGTGTCAGATCCGAAACAGCCTTCCGCAGCCGCTCGTTCTCCTTCTCCAGCTCCTTCAGCCGCTTCACCTGATCAGTCTTCAGGCCGCCAAACTCCTTGCGCCAGCGGTAGTAGGTGAACTGGGTTACGCCGATCGACCGAACCGCCTCGGCCACCGAGCGGCCTTGCGACACCAACACGTCGACCTGCCGAAGCTTGGCGACGATCTCCTCCGGTCTATGCTTCTTCTGTCCCATTCCTGCGTCCTCCTTCGGGCCCGAAAGCCTACCTCAGGGAGGACCACTTTTCTGGCGGCAGACCAAATCGATCCGGGTCTGATGTCCAGATTTTGCAGATGTATTCGTAGGGCGTGAGGCCGCCGGGTGTCTTCCAGTCGGCGGGCGAAGTTGTAGGCTGCCAGGAAGTCGGCGAGGTGTGTTCGCAGCTGGTCGTGGTTCTCGTACTGGAAGCGCTTGACGGTGGCGTCCTTGATCGTGCGGTTCATTCGACCTGGCCGTTCGGCGGGAAAACGATCCACTGGATCGTTTTCTGCCCCGCCTCACTCCACGGGTGGTTGGGTTTGGTTAGTCTGTGCTCGATCCCGTTCGCCTCGCAGATCATGTCGACGCGCATTGGCCGGGAGTAGATGGTGTTCCGGTTGCGGGGCTGCTCGGCGAACTGGATGCCCTTCGCCATTGTCTCTCGGACCAATGGCGTTCCAATGGCTCGATCGGTGAGAACCGTTGGACCTGGTAGGGCACGACCTCGAGCATGTGCTGGAGGAACTCCCAGGCAGTCTTTCTGTCAGCTGTTGCAACGAGTTGAGCAACGGCGAACTTGGACGTCCGGTCGATGCCGACGAACAGTAGAGCTTCCCTTCGTCGGTCTGCACCTCCGCGATATCGATGTGAAAGAAGCCGATGGGGTAGCGCTTGAACTTCTGCCGCTGGGGCTTGTCACCCTCGACATCCGGCAGCCGGGAGATGCCATGGCGCTGAAGACAGCGGTGCAGCGCCGAACGGGTCAGGTGCGGGATCGACGGCTGCAGGGCATAGAGGCAGTCATCGAGCGGAAGCAGCGTATGGCGCCGGAACGCTACGATCGCCGCCTCTTCGGCCGCGGTCAGGACGGTGGACCGCGGTTCCGACGGCCCGGTCTGGATGAGGTTCGCGGAGATGTTATGGCTGCGCTGCGCATCGCGCCGCCCGATGATGCCAGCCCGGATATCCTGGCAGAGCTGAAACTTGAACGGCGTCGAATGTCGACGGTAGGGACCTCGTGACGTCATGGGCCTTCTCCTGGCAAGGCCCGCCCAGCGTATCAGATCTTCCAGCCCCCGTGGTCCAGCCCGCGGGGTTCACTCCAGAAGCAGGATGTTCCTCTTGATCCTGAAGACGGATTTTCGAGCCTTTGTTTCCGTTACGGATCTCCGCTCCGAACTCGGGATCACACTCTACCGCTGCGTGGGCCCGGATGGCGCGCTCACGGATTACGGACGGCGCGTTCTTGGGGCGCAGCTTCGGTTCAAGTGCAACTGGAGGGGAACAGCCGGTTCGGGGCCGCAGTGCCGGGGAGGCAAGGCACGACCTTGCGAAAAAGGCCGCGTCAGATACATATGGACCACGGACCGCCCCAGAATGTGGCAGATTGCGGGAAGGTCCAGCCACGGCGAGGGAAGGGCGGAAACTGACGCAGGGTGATACAACGGCCATGTCCACGGACAAGGACGAATGCGGGTCCCCCTCGGATCCGGGCGACCGACGAAGTCGGCCGCCGAAGGAACGGCGGCGGCTGTCGGGAATCCTGCAGGAGTTTGCACAGGACGGCACGCGTGACCGCGTGTCTGTGGCAGATCTGCTCCGGATCCTGGACGCACGGGCCTCCGAGGCATCGCGGCTCATCTTTGCCCTGCCGAGCGTGCTGCCGACCCCGCCCGGAACTTCTGGCCTCCTGGGTCTTCCTCTTGTCTGTCTCTCCAGCCAACTCATGCTCGGCCAGCGGCCCTGGCAGCCGCGCTTCGATGCCGAAAGATCTCTGGCGCGTGCGGATTTCTCCGCGCTGGTCGAGCGTGTCCTGCCGATCCTGAACGGGCGCGCCACGTGCGTCTGCTGCCCCAAGAGGTTGAGTGATGTATCTTGAAATCGCGATCGTGGTCCTTCTGACCCTGATCAACGGCCTTCTGGCCATGTCCGAGCTTGCCATCGTCTCGGCGCGTCCCGGGCGGCTCAAGGTTCTCGCCGACCAGGAGACCCCGGGCGCAGCCACCGCCATCCGTCTGGCCGAGGATCCGGGCCGGTTTCTGTCCAGCGTGCAGATCGGCATCACCCTTGTGGGTGTCCTGTCCGGCGCCTTCTCCGGCGCAACGCTCGGTGCCCGGCTTGCCGGGGCGCTGGCAACCGCGGGAATGCCCGCCACCCTCGCGCAATCGGTGGGCGTAGGCGCCGTGGTGGTGGCCATCACCTACCTGTCGCTGATCGTGGGCGAACTGGTGCCCAAGCAGATCGCGCTGCGGTCGCCGGAACAGGTGGCCTGCCGCGTGGCGCCGCTGATGCGGGCCGTGGCGGCCGTGGCCGCGCCCCTGGTCTGGCTGCTCGACCGGTCGGGCAAGGTGGTGCTGGCGCTGCTGGGTCAGGGCGGCGCGCGCACGCAGGCCGTGACCGACGAAGAGGTCCGGCTTCTGATCTCGGAGGCCGAGGCCTCGGGCTCGATCCACGCGGCCGAGAGCCGGATGATCTCGGGTGTGATGCGCATGGCCGACCGGACCGCCCGCGGCCTGATGACGCCGCGCCATGAGGTGGACGTGCTGAACGCAGGCGCCACCCGTGCCGAGGCCATGGCGCTGTTCAACGGCTCGCGCCGCTCGCGCCTTCCGGTCCGCGCCGGCGGCCCGGATGACATCATCGGCGTGGTCTCGATCCGCGATGTGGCCGCCGCGCCCGCGAGCGACGGGTTTGACCTGCGTGACCTCGTGCAGGAGGCGCCGGTGGTCCACGAACACCAGGGCGCGCTGGAAGTGATCGAGCGGTTGCGCGCGACACCGTCGCACATGGTTCTGGTCTATGATGAATACGGCGCGTTCGAGGGTATCGTGACACCGCTCGACCTGCTGGAGATCATCACCGGCGCCTTCAACGAGGAAACCACCGATGAGCCGGTCGTGGTCACTCGGGAGGATGGGTCGATGCTGGTGGCGGGTTGGATGCCGGCGGATGAGTTTGCGGATCTGTTGTCGCTGCGGCTGCCGGACGGCCGGGAGTACGACACGGCCGCCGGCCTGGTGCTGGAGGCGCTGGCCCGTATTCCCGCGGTCGGAGACATCTTCCATCTGCAGGGCTGGCGGATCGAGGTTGTCGACCTCGACGGACGCCGCATCGACAAGCTGCTGGTGTCCAGGGACCGGCCGGTCGTGCGCCACCGGCAGAGCGATCGCTGAACGGTCATCCTCCTCTCGGTCGCCTGACAGGGTCAATGCCGAGATGTGTCGGGGGTCAAGACGCCGGCAATGAAGGACTCGGACGACGCCGGGCCAGGCATGGCGAGACGGTGGAGGTCTGCTGCGGGAAGGGCGTGGTTCGTGTGCAGCCGCCCTTCCCGGCCATGGTGGACAGCAGGACAAGCGCTTGTTCCGCAGAGATAAAGTGCACTTGCAACCTCATTCGCCGGATGATCAAGCGCTCACCGAGCCCTTGTGCCGGGGCCTAAAGGCTCAGAACCGCGTGGTGAGGCCCAGCCAGAGCCGGCGTCCCTCGCCCACGCTGTTGTAGTCCGCCTCGTCGGTGCGCTTGTCGGTGATGTTGTAGATGGCAGAGCTCAGGCTGACCCGGTCGTTCACCTGGTAGGAGGCGCCGACATCCACCGTGGCATAGGCGGCATATTTGCGGCCCTCGACGCCGTTGATCACGACGGGGGCGCCGTTGGTGCCGATGCGGGGGCCGGCGGCCAGCTCGCTGCCGTGGTAGTTGGCCGCGGTCCAGGCTTCCAGACCCTCGATCGGCGTCATCCAGTCCAGCCGCAGCGACGCCTGATGCCGCGGAGTCCGGGCCAGCGGATAGCCCGCGAAATCGCCCGTCCGCTGCTCGGAGCTGGTGTGGGTGTAGCTTGCCCGGAAGGACAGGCTCTCCGTCGCTTCCCAGTCGGCGGTCAGTTCCACGCCCTTGATCACCGCGTCGTCGATGTTGAAATTCTGCCAGAGGCAGGAATAGCCGGGAAACGGCTCCAGCGCCGCGGCGTCGCAGGCCGCCCCGCCCAGCGGGTCGATGATCGAGCCGGTGTCGGGGTCGATCAGACGGCCGGTGTTGAAGTTGCTGATCTTGTCCCGGAAGCGGGTGTGGAACAGCGTGCCGCCAAGGCTCAGCCCGCGGCCATTGTCCCACAGGGCCGCCAGTTCCAGGCTGTCGCTGGTCTCGGGCTCCAGATCCGGGTTCGGGGCCAGCAGCCCCGCGCCCCGCTGGGTCGGCAGGTAGTAGCCGGGCGCCACCTGACGGATCTCGGGCGCCCGGAAGCCGGTGGAATAGCCGCCCTTCAGCGTCAGCGCCTCGGTCGCGTGGAAGACGGCATAGAGCCTCGGGGTGACATGGCTGCCATAGGTCTCGTGATGATTGTAGCGGACGCCCGCGGTCACGGCGAAGCGGTCCGACAGCCACCATTCGTCCTCCGCGAAGAGCGCCCACTGGTCCACGCTCAGCCGCTGGTCCTCCTCGCGGCTGCCGCGGTCGGTCAGGCGGGCGTTCTGGTGCTGGAAGCCCGTCACCAGCGTGTGATCGCCGCCCATCGAGAAGGGCAGCGTCAGCTTGCCGTCGAGGACCGTGTTGCGGATCCGCGGCACCCGATCGTCCCGGACGAACGCGCCACCGGCCTCGCGCTCGTAGGTCTCGCGCTCGTAGGTCTCGCGCTGGCCTTCCTCGACCTGCAGCGACAGTTCGGTCCGCGCATCGCCCCAGCGCCCGCTGTGGCCGACGGCCACCGACTCGCGGCTGTAGTCGCGATAGGCATCCTCGGCCGTGGGGGCAAGCACCCGCCCGGCCGAGGTGATGCCCCGCACGACCGTGCGCCCCGCCTCGAACCACAGGTCATGCTCCGGCGTCAGCGCGTAGGTCAGCCGTGCGGCGAGATCGCTCTCTTCCCGGCCCTGGTTGCCGGCCAGGATGCGGTCCTCGGATCGGTCCAGCACGCGGCCCCAGAGTTGCAGGCTCAGCCGGTCCCGCACCAGCGGGCCGCCGATGTGGAACGAGAGCTGCCCGCTGTGGCCGCTGTCGTCATGCTCCTGGGCCGTCACCTCGGCGGTGACGCTGCCGCGCCACTCCTGATCGGCGCGCTTGGTGATGATGTTGATTACCCCGCCCATGGCGTCCGACCCGTAGAGCGAGGACATCGGCCCACGCACGACCTCGATCCGGTCGATGGCCGAAAGCGGCGGGATGAAGCTCTGCTCGTAGCCGGAATTGCCGTTCGGGCGCGCGTCGCGCGTGCTCTGGCGGCGGCCGTCCACAAGGATCAGCGTATAGGCGCCGGGCAGCCCCCGGATGAAGATGTCGCGCTCGTTCGCAACGCCGGTGACCGACACACCCTGCACCTCACGCAGCGCGTCGGCGAGGTTGGTGAAGGCGCCGCGTTCCAGTTCCTCGGCCTGGATGACCGAAACGCTGGCCGGGGCGTCCTTCAGCGCCTGCTCGAAGCCGCCGGCCGTCACCACGATCTGGTCGAGCGCAATCGCTTCCTGCGCTGTGGCGGCTGCGGGAAGGGCCATGGCAACAGCCGCCAGCCCCCCCACTATCGCCGTCGCTGAAGTCCTCGACCTGAGTTGTCGGACGCCCACATCCTGCATGGCGTTGCGCTCTCCCATAATTCCTGACAAGAATTGTCATTAATGTGTGGGCCGGTCAGGGCAATGCCGATGTTCGAGAACGATTCCAAATTCAGCTTTGCGGAACCCGACGGGTGCGGAGCGTCGAATGGCCGGCCGGAGCCGCTTCTGCCCGTGGCCCCGCTGGCGCGGCTGCGGCTTCTGGTGGCGCTCGATGCGCTTCTGGCCACAGGCAGCGTCTCGGGGGCGGCCAAGGCGCTGGGGATCTCGCCTCCGGCCGCGAGCCGGATGCTGGCGCAGCTGCGACGCCTCTTCGACGACGAGTTGCTGGTCCGGTCCGGCCGCGGAATGGTGCCGACGGCCCTCGCGGGCCGGCTGCGGTTGCGGGTGCGGGGGCTGGCCGCCGAGGCGGACGCGCTGATGCGGGGCGAGCCGGCCCCGGCGGATCCGCCCCCGCCCCATCCGCCGCTGGCCCTCGAGAGGGGGGCGCGGCTGGACGGGCAGCCGGACGAGTGCGGTCGTCTGCGTCGCCTGTTCGAGATCGGCCCCGCCCATCCGCCGCAACACCGGCTGGCGCGTCACGTGGCGATGGTCGGGGCGGGCCGCAGCCGCGCGCGCCCGCTGGATCTGGCCGAAGCCGAGGATGCCTTCGCGATCCTGCTGGATGGCGAGGCCGATCCGGTGCAGGTCGGGGCCCTTCTGGTGGCGCTGCAATATCGCGGCATCACACCGGACGAACTGGCGGGCCTCGTCCGTGCGGCGCGGCGGCACCTGCGGCCCCTGACGGACGCGGGGCCCGTGGATCTGGACTGGCCTGCCTATCTGTCGCCGCGCAACCGGCGCACGCCCTGGTTCCTGCCCGCGGCGCGCCTGCTGGGAGAGGCGGGGCACCGCGTCCTGCTGCATGGCTTCGGACCGCAACTGTCGCCGCTCGATCCGGTGCTGGAGGCGCTCGGCATTCCGGTCGCCGGTTCGGTCGCGGAGGCGGAGGCGCGCCTCTCGGGTCCGGGATGCGTGTTCCTGCCCCTGCCGGCGATCCTGCCGCAGCTTCAGGCCCTGGTGAACCTCTACCGCGTGCTCCAGATGCGCTCGCCGGTCAACCTGTCCCTGCAGTTGCTGAATCCGCTGGCGGCGCCCGCGACGGTGATGGGGCTTCCGGGGGCGTCGCTCGCCACGCTGCACCGCGAGGCGGCGGGACTTCTGGGCTGGAACCGGCTGCTCTGCATCGACAGCCATCGCGACGTGGCGCAGGCCACGCCGCACCGCCTGATGGGCCTGGCCCTGAGCGAGCGGGCGGAGATGTCATGGCTCTCGGCCCCCGCCCGCCTTGCCGAACGGTGCGCCTCGCCGCCTCCGGGCCTCACCAGCGCGGAACATTGCAGGGCGGTCTGGAACGGGCAGTCCCGCGATCCTGCGGCGATCGCCGCGATCGTCGATACGGCCGCCCTGGGCCTGCTTGCCACAGGAGCCGCGCCCTACGATCTGGCCGAGGCGCGGCGGCTGGCCCGGGACCTCTGGGACCGGCGCACGATCGCAGGACCGCGGGCCGACACCGGCGCCGCGCGCGCGGTTCCGGGCCGACACCCGCGCGTCTGTCGCGGAACCGCCTGACCGGCCCGTGTCGTCACGGATCAGGCGGCGGGGATCCGAAGCGAGGCAGGCCCGGCCGGGCAGGTGTCACCGAAGCCGCCTTCCGCAGCCGCGCGGGGCGCGCGCATGGCGGCCGCGCGGTCACGTCCGATCCGGCGGGCGCGGCCGGCCCGGACGCGAGGCCGAGATCAGGTCGAGGGCGGCCGGAATGGAGAGAGGGCGGGCGAGATGGAAGCCCTGGGCAAAATCGGCCCCCGTGGCGCGAATGAAGTCGATCTGTGCGGGCGTCTCGACCCCCTCCTGCACCACCTTCAGATCCACCGCGTGGATGAGGCTGTTGACCGCCGCGAAGAACCTGTCGTCCTGCGGCTCGGCGCTGGAATTCTTCAGGAAGGCGCGGTCCAGTTTCACGATATCCGCGGGCAGGCGGCGCAAGCAGGCCAGCGACGAGAAGCCCGTGCCGAAGTCGTCGATGGCGACCTGAACCCCCAGCGCCCGGATCGCGCCCAGAGCCTCGGAGACGGCCTCGTCGCTCAGGCAGGTCTCGGTGATCTCGAGGCAGAGCGCGTGGGACGGCAGGTCCGGCATCTGCCCCAGCATGTCCGTCAGACGCGCGGCAAACCCCGGCTTCGCCAGCTGCAGGGGCGAGACGTTCACATTGATCTTCAGATCCAGCTCCGGGCCGGCCGACCGGAACGCCTGCACCTGCCGGAGGGCGTTGCGCAGCGCCCAGTCGCCCAGCACATGGATGTGGCCCAGCTTTTCGGCCATCGGGATGAAGACGCCGGGCTGAAGGGAGCCGTAGTGCGGATGCTCCCAGCGCAGCAGGGCCTCGAAGCCCACCAGCCGCTCCGTCCCGGGGGCCAGGGCGAAGATCGGCTGGTAGGCCAGATGGAACTGGCCGTTCTCGAGCGCATTGCGCAGGTCGTTGTCAAGCTCGACAAGCTGCGTCGTCTCTTCGTAGAGCGAGGGACGGAACAGCTCGCCCCGGTTGCCGCCGTTCTTCTTGGCCGCATACATCGCGATGTCGGCCGCCCGCACCAGATCGAGCTCGCCGATGCTGTCGGACATCGCGATGCCGATGCTGGCCGAGATGTGGCACTTGCGGCCGGTGACCTCGAAGGGCCGCTCGAGCACTTGCCGCAACCGCTCGGCCAGTCCCATCACCGCGGCCCTGTCCAGCCCGTGGCACAGAACCACGAACTCGTCGCCGCCCAGCCGGACCACCAGATCCTCGGGACGCACGCTCGCCACGAGGCTGTGCGCCACTTCGATCAGCAGCCCGTCGCCCACGCCGTGGCCCATGGAGTCGTTCACCGCCTTGAACCGGTCGAGGTCGATGAAGAGCAGGGCCACATCCGGCCCGCCGGCCAGCGTGGCGTTGGCCAGACATTCCTGAAGGAAGCTGCGGTTCGCAAGGCCCGTCAGCGGATCGTAGTGGCGCAGGCGCGCGAGCGCCGCCCGGGTGCGCTGCGCCATCTCGGCGGTGATGGCCTCGCCCAGGTCATGGGCGCAGGCCAGTTCGATCGAGGTCCAGGGAAGCGAGCGGCCGGTGACCGTCTCCTTCCAGGCGTCGAACGAGGCGCGCGGGCTCATCCGCCGGGTTTGCGGGTTCCAGGTCCCATGTTCGGCCGGATTGCCGCCCCAGGTGATGGTCTGCACATGCTCGGGGCGGAACCAGGCGATCAGGTCTCCGTCGCCCGAGGGCAGGGGGAGCAGGAGGAGGCCGCTTCCCGCCGCGGCCAGTTCCGGCAGTTCGGGATGGCGAAGGGTGACATCGTCGATGGCCAGGATCTCTGGCGGCCGGGTGGGGCCCAGGATCTCCAGGGCCCTGCGCACCGCGTCGGCGGGCGGTATCCGCCCGAAATGCAGTTCCTGCCCTTCCAGTCGGACGACGGCCCCGCTGGCCCCGACCAGTTCGAGCAGCAGCGGATCGGCCGCGGTGATCGCCGCGGCCAGCGTGTCCCCGATCGACAGCCGATCGACCAGCGTCGAGAGCGTCGCCTGCCGGGCCAGCTTCTCGGCGGCATTCTCGACCTCGCCCAGCCGGCTCAGCAGCAGCGAGACCACCTGACCGATCATGCCCGCCGCCGCCCGACGCTCGGGGCCGGCGGTCCGGGGGGTCATGTTGTGGCAGACCAGCATCCCCCACAGCCTGTCGCCATCGGCCAGTCCGATGGTCAGGCTGGCGGCCGTGTGCATGTTCCGCATGTATTCGAGGTGGATCGGCGAGACGCTGCGCAGGGCGCTGTGCGTCAGGTCGAGAGCGTCGATCCCGGGATGGCCCAGCAGCGGCACCGGCTTGTAGTGCGAATCCGCGATCGAGCCCACCCTCTGGCGCAGGTAGAGGGCCCGCGCGATCTGCGGAATGTCCGAGGCCGGGTAGCGCAGGCCGAGGTAGGGCTCGAGATCCGGCCTGAGGTCCTCGGCGATGACCTCGCCATGGCCGTCCGGGCCGAAGCGATAGGCCATCACCCGGTCATAGCCCGTCACCTGCCGCAGCCCATGCACCGCAAGCTCGCACAGCTCGACCTGCGTCACGGCGGCCGAGAAGGTCTCGATCACCGATTGGGTGAGCCCCGGCGGCAGCCGGTCGTCTTCGTCGCGCACCGCCTCGAGGTCGAGGCACATGTAGTCGCCCGACTGGAAGGCATGGAGATGCAGCAGCCGCCCGTCCGCCCGGCGCAGCGATCCGATCGACTCCAGTGTCTCGGAGCCGCGACGGCGCGCCTCGCGCAGAAGTACCTCGTTGACGTGCCCGATCACGTCGCAGATGGGACGGCCCAGGGCCGCGGCCGCCGGCAGGCCGAGGATCTCGGCCAGGTTGGCGCTGGCGTGGGCGACGAGGCCGCTGTCGGCCTGCGCCGTGACCAGCGCGCCGTGCGGCTGGATCGCGCCGGGCGTTGCGATGGGTTCCGTCTCGCAGATCGAAGGGTCGCAGGCGGCCGTCATGAGGATGTGTCCTTGCACTCGCGGGGATCGGGGACCATCGCGTCCCGGCAGGCGAGGGGCCTTCTGACGGCGCGGGGCGGTCACGCCCGCCGCTCCGCCATGAAGGGAGTGAACCATTCCAGCAGCGCCATGAAGGTCGCCGCGGCTCCGGCCAGCACATCCGCCCTTTCGTCCGGATGTTCGTCGCCGAACCGGTCGAGCGCGGCCTTGAAGCTCCGCCAGTGCCCCGCCTCGGGATGGGACGGGCCGCCGAAGAAGGCGGTGGCCGGCCCGATCGCGTCGCCGATCCGCGCCTGAAGATGGCGCAGGATGACCTTCCCACCAAGCGCCGAACCTTCGAGCACATAGCGCGCGCCGAGCGCCTGGGCAAAGTTTGCAAGCGAGGGACAGACCGCGGCAGGGGCGCGCCCGAGACGCCGCGCGTCGATGCCGAGGTCGTCGAGATCCCGGATCAGGCGCCGCGAATGGCCGGGGTCCGGGTCGAACGGCCCCAGTTCCCTCCAGCCGTCGAAGGCGGCCATGCGGTTCTCGAGCGGTTCGTAAAGCGCAAGATAATGTCCGAGCCAGGCCATGTAGTCGGCCCGGTCCGCGATGCTGTCGGGCAGGCCGAGGAGCGTCTCAGTCCGCTCGTGAAGCCCGGCCGTCGTCTGCCGGAGGTCTTGGGCAAGGGGCAGGGGCGGCTGCCATCCGGGTTCCGGGTCCGGGTCAGGCGGAAACATCACGGGCGCGCCGGCCGCTTCCCCCTTGCCACGCTTCCTGCGAAGGGGAGGCGTCCGGTCCTGAGGGTGCGTCGTGGGCGACATGTTCATGAGAATCTCTCGGTGACCAATGCGCATACCACTCCGGAAAGTCCTGGTCGCGTGCGCATTGGTATGGTCGCTGACTTTTGTCGGTCTGCCGAGCCGCGGCCCCGACGGCGCCCGAAGGCTGGCGCGGAAGGCCCCCGCCGGACCGGCGCCGGTCCGGCGGGGGCCGGCGCTCAGCCGAGGTTGCTCCCGATGGCCAGGGCCCCGATCCGCCTGCGTGCGCCGCGCCGCTCCCGCGGGTCCTGGCCGAAAGGGGCGCCGCTTTCGCCGGTCGCCGGATCCGGCCCCGTGTCCGGTGCGGTGTCCGGCGCGGCGGGGTGCTCCGCCGGCTCTGGTGCCGCGGGGGCGCTTCCGTCAGCGTCCTCCAGTCGGAAGTAGGAAACGGCCTCGTCCAGCAGCTTCGCCTGATCGAGCAGGTGCTCGGCCTCTTCCGCCAGATCCTTGGCCGCCGCGAAGTTCTGCCGCGTCGTCTCGTCGAGACGGCCGATCGCTCCGGCGACCTGCTGCGCGCCGGCGGAGATCTCGTGCGAGGCGTCCGAGATCTCGCTGACATAGCTCGAGGTCTGCTGGATCCGGGGCACCAGATGGGAAATCACGCCATTGGCGCGCCCTGCCAGATCGGCCGTGCTCTGCGACAGATCGGACACTTCGACCGCCGCGGTGCGGCTGTTTTCCGCCAGCTTGCGCACTTCGGAGGCGACGACCGAGAAGCCGCGCCCGTGTTCGCCGGCGCGTGCCGCCTCGACCGCGGCGTTCAGCGCCAGCAGATCGGTGCGGCGCGCGATCTCCTGAAGCACCAGAATCCGCTCGGCGATGCGCTGCATCGCGTCGGCGGCCTCGACGACGGCGCGGCCGCCTTCGGCCGCCTCGCCGGCCGCGCTGGCCGCCAGTTGCTCGGTCTGCTGCGCATTGTCAGCCGTCTGCTGGATGCTCGCGGCCATTTCCTCGACCGAGGCCGAGGCCAGGGCGGTGGACTCCGCCTGTTCGTTCGCCCGCTGGCTGAGCCGCTGGGCGCTGCGGGCGATGCGCTCCCCGCCTTCGGACAGCAGCCGCGAGGCTGCGGCCACTGCGGTCACGATCTCGCGCAGCCGGACGACCATCGCATCGTTGGCGGCGAGCAGGTGACTGATCTCGTCGCGCCCGGACACGGCCGTGGTCGAGGTCAGGTCTCCGGCCGCCACCCGCTGCGAGACGACCAGCGCCCGGTTCAGGCCCCGGCCTATGGTCCACATCAGATGCGCGGCGACGAGGACCCCGATCAGCAGGGCCGCCGCGACCAGGGCCGCCAGCGCGACGAGCGTCGAGTGGGTACTGCCCACGGCTTCGTCCGTCGCCTCTTCCATGAGGGCGGCGTAGCCGTCACGGAAGTCGGCGAGGACGATCCGGGCGTCGAACAGCGCGATCTGGGACTCGCGCGTGAGATACGCCAGGGCCGCGTCGCGGCCCTCGGCCTGCAGGAGCCGCATCACCTCGTCGGCCACCTCGTTGGCCCCGGCCCCGAGGTCGCGGAAGAGGTCCAGCTTTTCCAGCCCGTCCGCGTCGATGGTGGCTTCAAGCCCGGCCACGATATCGGCCTGTTCCCGGCGCAGGTCGGAGAGCTCGGCGGCGTAGCCCTCACGCTCTTCCGGATCCCCCGCCAGCACATAGTTGTGCAGCGCGATGTCGAACTCGAGCTGCGCCGCGATCAGGCGGTCGCCTGCGCGCACATAGCCGAAGTCGCGATGGATGAGCGTGTCGAGAGTGCCGGTGGTGCGCCAGAGGCCCAGCCCGGCCAGACCGACCGACAGCCCGGAAAGGCAGAAGAACAGCAGGAAGCTCGCCGTCAGGCGCAGCTTGATTGTCATTCAAATTCTCCGTGGGAATCAGAAGTCTTCAAGACCAGATCGGATCTTGTGCCGCCAACAGGTGAACAGGATCCTGCGCGGTTGGAAAAGCTTTTATTCCGCCTTTCGGGGTGGGTGTGGCAATACGCTCCGGCCGCGCGCACCGCCGGGCAGGCGCGGGGTGGCTGCAACAGGACCGTGCCAGAAAGGCCACAGTGCGGGGCTATTCGCGGGATTCGCCAGGCGCTCTTGTTTTGACGGCCGCAGGGGCCTACCTTCACCGCATGTTGACGCTCCTTCATATGGCCGGATTCCGGGTCTTCTGCGGTTCGCCGCTCACGCACGCTCTGCCCCGGGCAGAGGCGGTCACCCGCTGACGCCTCTTCCCGGGGCGCTGTCGTTTTCCCAGATCCGGATCTGCCAGGCGGACATCGTCCGCAAGGAGCCATCATGCCATCCCCTTCCGAAGTCCCGCCGCCTCCGGGCGCGGGGTGCGTCCCGCATGGGTCCGGCGCCGCGCCGGGCCGGGATGCTCCGGCCGCGCTGATCGGCTGACGCTGGCTGCCCAAAAGGGGCCTGCCGAAGGGCGGGCCTCGCGGGCGCATGGCGGGTGTCCGGGGGTCTCCCGGGCGCCTGCCGTGGCCAGCCAGCCGCCGGGTCCGCCCAATTCCCCCTTTTCCAGTCCCTTTTACGGAGGTTCCTCATGTCCCCCACTCCGCGCCGTTCGCAGCCGGCCATCGACGTCACCTTGATCGAGCGCCTGGACACGCTTGCCGGCGCCGCCATCGCGCGGCTGCCCGATGTGGCCTATCCGCTGATCAACAAGCTGACATCCGCCCGACTGCTGGCCCCCGCCCGCCTGCCGTCCGATGTCGTCACCATCGGCAGCGAGGTGCTGTATCATGACGATCAGGGCGCGCGTGACCGGCGCGTGACGCTGTCCTGGCCCGAAGATGCCGACATCAGCCGCAGATCCGTGTCGATCCTGACCCCGGTGGGCGTGGCCCTGCTGGGTCTGTCGGCGGGCGATCGGTTCCAGTGGCAGACCCGTGCCGGAGAGCGGCGCAGCCTCACCGTGCTGCAGGTCGGGTCGGAGCCCCGGCCCGTTGCGGCCCCGGCCGCGCCGCGCCCCGAGCTGTCCTGACGGCCGGGGAGGGAGGCTGCCATGTCGCATCGGATGATACCCACCCGTTGTGCCGAATGCGGCGCGGCCATTCCCCGGGCCGCCGCCGGACGCTGTCCCTCCTGCCGGGTCGGGTTCGCCCCGGCGGGGGTCGGCTCAAGGCCACCCTCTCAGGGGGGGCCGATGGCCCACATCGGCCGCCCTGCCGGGAACGGCGCAGCCGCACCCCGTCCGCCCGGGAGGCGGCCGTGATCAGGCTGCGCCCCTTGATCGCGCCCGCGCTTCTGCTGCTCGGCATCGCCGGCATGACCTTCGCGCAAGCCGAGGTGAGCCGGCGCTTCGACATGGCGCCGCTTGGCCGGAACGGGCAGAACGCGCTGCAGATGGCGGCCTATCTGGGCGTCGCCTGGCTTCTCAGCCGGATCCTGGGTCAGTTGCTGGCCCGGCTGAGGCCGCACAGCCGACCGCTGCCGAAGCTGCTCGGCGATCTCGTCTCGGCCCTTCTGTTCCTGACGGCGATCGTCTCGGGGGTGCTGCTCATCCTGGGCCACGGCGCCGGCAGCGCGCTGGCGGGGTCGGGGGTCATGCTGGCCCTGTTCGGCTTCGCGATCCGCAACGTGGTGGCCGATACGCTCTCGGGAATCGCCCTGGGGCTGGAGGCGCCGTTCCGCATCGGGGACTGGGTTGATATCGAGGGGCTGGGCAAGGGCCGGGTGGTCGAGATCGGCTGGCGCACCACGCGGCTTCTGACGCGCGACTCGACCTATGTGATCCTGCCCAACAGCCAGGTCTCGCGTCAGCGCATCGTCAACTACAGCGCGCCCCGGTCCGAATTCCGGGCGCAGATGGAGATCAAGCTGGGACATGCCACTCCGGCGGCCGAAGGGGCGGAGCTTTTGCACAAGGCCCTGCGCGACGCGCCGCTGATCCGCCAGTCGCCCGCGCCCGACGTGCGCATCCAGGCCATCGAGCCCGATGGGGTGCGGTATGCGCTGCGCTACTGGCTTGGTCGGTTCGATCACGAATGGGATTGCCGCGATGCGATCTGGCGTGAGGTGGATTCGGCGCTGCGCCGGGCCGGGATCTCGCTGCCGCAGCCCCCGGTCGCCATGCTCTACGCCCGTGAGGGAGGCGCGGTGCCAGGGGCGGGGATGCCGGCCAGCGTCCCCGTCGCCATGCGCTGACGCCCGGCGCTCTCGCAGATGGGCGCCGCAGGAGGGGCGCGGAGGCATGGTCCTCCGGGAAGGGCCCCGCGCGTGGCCAGGATCTCCGGCTCAGGCAATGCCGGGGCCGGTCCTGCCGCTTTGCCGAAGCCTTTGCGGCGCCGCGCCTGCCCGGGCCGGGATCACGCCCCCGGCTCGAGGAAAACCCGGACCTCGGGGGGCGTCCCCTCGTAGCGCTCGACCTCGCAGACGGCGGTCTGGCCGCAGTTGCCCTGCGACAGCCGCGAGGTGGCGATGCCGGTGGTCAGCACGTTGACATCGCCATAGCGGCACAGGCTGCCCGGCGTGCGGGGGTCGGCCGGGTCATACCAGCCGCCTTCGTCGATGCGCACCACGCCGGGGCGGATCTCGTCGGTGATGCGGATGCCGACAAGGATCTGGCCCCGGTCGTTGAAGGCGCGGGCCAGATCCCCGTCCTTCAGCCCGCGCGCCGCCGCGTCGGCCGGGTTCATCCAGCAGGGCTCACGCCCGGCGATGGCGTAGTCTTCGCGCAGGATGGTGCCGCAGAGCTGCGAATGAAGCCGCTTCACCGGATGGTTGGCCGCCACGCCCAGCGGATAGTTCGCGGTGGGGCCGTCCAGCCGCTCGATGGGTTCCATCCAGGTCGGATGCGGCGGGCAATCGTCATAACCCATCGCCTGAACCGCGCGCGAGAAGATCTCGAACTTGCCGCTGGGCGTGCCGAGCGCGTTCAGCAGCGGATCGGCGCGGAAGGTGGCATGACGGACGAACTGGCGCTGCTCCTCGGGCAGGGGGAAGGCCAGCGGCTGGTTGCTGTTCCAGAACACGTCGAACACCGGCATTTCCATGCCCTTGGCGCGCGCCTCGATCATCGCCGCCTCGTAGAAGCTGCGGATCCAGTCCATCTCGGTCTGGCCCTCGGTATAGGCGTAGCCGAAGCCCAGCTTGTCCGCGACCGCGGTGAAGATGTCATAGTCGGACCGCGCCTCGTGCAGCGGCTCGATCAGCTTGCGCATCGCGACGATGTGGCTGAGGGCGTAGTCGCCCACCTGCTCGATGTCGTTGCGTTCGTAGGAGGTGGTGGCGGGCAGCACGATGTCGGCGTGGCGGGCCGTCGCCGTCCACTGGAAGTCCTGCACGATGAAGGTCTCGAGCGCCTGCCACGCCCGCACCATCTCGTTGCGGTCCTGATGGTGCGAGAAGGGGTTGCCACCCGCCCACCAGGCCAGTTTCAGCGTCGGCAGCGTGATCTTCGTGCCGTTGTAGTCCATCGTCGCGCCGGGGTTCAGCAGCGTCTCGACCAGCCGAGAGACCGGGATCACGACCGTTCCGCCCGCCGAAAGCCACGCCGCGCCGCCGCCGGCCGACTGGCCGGGCGTGTCGGTGATGCTGGGCAGGATCGGCGACAGATGCGTGGGCGCGCCGCCGTTGGCATAGTGATAGCTGAGCCCGTAGCCGCCCCCCGGCAGGCCGATCTGGCCCAGCATGCAGGCCAGCGTGACCAGCATCCAGGTCGATTGCTCGCCATGGTGTTGGCGCTGGGTGGAATAGCCGAGCGCGAGCATGGTGCGGTTGGCGGCAAAACGGCGTGCCAGATCGCGGATGGTCTCGGCCGGGATGCCGCACAGGTTCGCGGCCCAGTCGGCCGTCTTGGGCGTGCCGTCGCTCGCGCCCAGCAGGTAGGGCAGGAAGCGGTCGAAGCCCACGGTGTATTTCGCGAGGAACTCCGCGTCATGCAGGTTTTCGCTGTAGAGCGTGTGGGCGATGCCCAGCATCATCGCGGTGTCGGTCTGCGGCCGGGGCGCGATCCACTCGGCATCCAGATATTGCGCGGTCTCGGTGCGGATCGGGTCGATGCAGATCGCCTTGGTGCCCTTCTGTTTCAGCCCGTCGATCCCGAGGAAGGCGCCGTGGTCGGCCACCTGCCAGCAGATCTCCGAGTTGCGCAGCGGGTTGGCGCCCCAGAACACCATGAGTTCGGTGTTCTCGACGACGTTCGGCCAGGCCGTGCATTGCTCGTAAACCTCGATCGAGCCGGTCACATAGGGCAGGATCACCTGGGCCGCCCCGGTGGAATAGTCGCCCATCGAGCTGGTGAATCCGCCGTTCAGCTTCAGGAGCCGCCGCAGCAGGGTCTGGCAGTTGTGCATCCTTCCCGGGCTCTTCCACCCGTAGGAGCCGCCGAAGATCGCCTCGGGGCCGTAGCTGTCGCGCACCCGCACCAGTTCGCGCGCGAGAAGCTCGGTCACGTCGTCCCAGCTCACCCGGACGAAATCATCGGTGCCGCGGCCGGCGGGGTCCGCGCCCGGCCCCTGTTCCAGCCAGGCCCTCCGCACCATCGGATACTTGATCCGCGTGGGCGAATAGATCGAATCCAGCACCCCCTTCAGTTGCGGCGAGGGCCAGGGATCCCCCTCCCACGGCCGGATCGCGGTGGCGCGCCCGTTCTCGACGGTCGCGCGGAACATGCCCCAGTGGCAGCCGGTCAGGATCTCGGTCCCGGCCGACTGCGCGAAGGCTGCGCCGCGCGGAAGGGCGGCATCCGCCATGCCGAGGGCCGCCACGGTCGCGCTCTGGCGCAGGAAGCCCCGGCGCGAGAGGCCGCGTTTGCGATCGTCGCCCGGTCTGCCGCACGAATTGCTCATCTGAGGGTGTCTCCTCTGTCGTCGAATGTCGGATGTTGTCCTGCGGAGGCGGCGGCGAGGCGCCTCACTCCGCCTCGGCCAGTGGCCCGACATCCCTGGAATGGTTCTGCAGATAGGCCAGCAGCAGACGATACTGCTCGTCGTTCAGCGAGGTGAAACGCTTCATCGCGTTCAGGTTGCCGATCCACTGGTTCGCGAGGTAGCGGTCGGTGTGCGGCAGGCTGTGGCAGGTGGCGCAACTGCTGTTGAACAGATCGCCCGCATAGCCCCAGAGCGCCGGCAGATCGGCATGAAGCCCCTGCCCATCCACCCAGGCGGTCAGGCTGGCCCGCGCCCAGGGCTGCCCGGTGCCCGGATCTTCCTCCGGCGCCTTGCGGCTGACCGCGGCCATGGCCGCATCGCCCAGCACCGCCAGCAGGATGCGCTGGCCGCGTTCGGCATAGACCACCTGCTCGGCCCCCACGGCCTGCCAGCCGTCGAGGCGGACCTGCATCCGGTCGCCCTCGCGCGCCAGCACCTCGAGGCGCGCCCCGCCAAGGAGCTTGCCATCCTCGGCGCCCTCCGTGCCCACACCGGTCGGATCGAGGAACAGCGGCTTTGTCGTCACCACATGCACGTCCGCGGCCTCGGCCAGCACCGCCACAGGGGATGTCGGCAGCACCGGCGCCTGGCCCGCGGGCCGCTCCAGCATCACCACCGTCGGGGTCCGGTTCGGCTCGGGGCGGCCGGGGCCGGGCGCGTCCACGGCGGGCACGGACTTGAGATACATCGCCATGGCGAGGCGATCCTCGCGCGAGAGCTGAGCGGTGTTCAGGATCACCTCTTCCATGTCGCCGCCGGCCTTCTTGCCGATCGGGCTGATCCCGGTCTCGAGATAGTTGGCGATGGCATTGACCGACCAGAAGCCGATCCCGGTCTCATCCGGCGAGATGTTGGGGAAATGGCCGTGGCCGTCGGGGGTGGGCCCGCCGCCATAGCGGCTGTCCGCGATCACGTTGCCCATGAAGCTGCGCGGCGAGTGGCACTCGGCGCAATGGCCCGCGCCTTCGACGAGATAGCGCCCCCGCGCCAGCAGGGCCTGATGCGGGTCGGCGCTGTCCTCGTCGGCCGAGGGCAGGGGCTGGCCGTCCAGGAACGCCAGCCGCCACAGGCCGATCCCGCGGCGGATGTTGTAGGGGAATGTCAGCTCGTGCTCGGGCACCTGTCCCGCCACCGGCTCGAGCGACATGATATAGGCATACATGTCGCGCACGTCGTTGGCGTCCAGCCGCTGGTACGAGGTGTAAGGGAAGGACGGATAGAGGTTCTGCCCGTCCGGCAGTATCCCGTCGGGACCCACCCCCTCGCGCACCGCGCGGGTGAACTGGGCCAGGGTCCAGTTGCCGATCCCGTCCACCGGATCGGGCGAGATGTTGGGCATGTGGAACCGGCCAAAGTCGGTGTCCAGCACGCGGCCGCCGCCCAGCCTCGTCTGGTCGGGCTGGCCCGGCGTGGCGTGGCAGGTGGCGCAGTCGCTGGCAAGGAAGATCGTCCGGCCGTTCTCGAGATCGGCCGGGCCCGCGTCGGCCTGATCGCGCGTCGGATGGATCATCGACCAGGTGGCGGGTGAGGTCACGACCAGAAACCCCGCAACGCCCGCCAGCAGCACCATCGCAACGCGGCGCAAGCCGCGTCGCCGCGGTCTGGAAGCCTGTTCAAGCACGGCAGTCCCCTTTCGTAGGCCGTTCGCAGGAGGATCGCGTGATCCCGGAAGGATCGACCACTCGATACGAACCAACGTCAGCATGAATGACCGAAGACGGGACGTCCGCCGTCGGATCACAGTCGCTTGCCACGATAGCAGGGCAAGCCGCCCTCGCCTTGATGTGGGTCATGGCCCACCCCTCCGGCGCGCAGGCCCCGTTTCGGCCGGACCCTGCGATCCGGCCGCTGCAGGACAGGCACGGCCCGTTCGCCTGAGCGACTCCGGGCACGGTGTCACTGCAGGAAGAAGGCGAGCGACATGGTCGCACCGACCAGGGTGATGAAGACCCGGATCGCCTTCACATTGTGGATGCGCCGCGAGAGCGCCGCGCCGATATATCCGCCGACCGCCGAGGCCGCCCCCAGCACGAGCGCCTGTTTCCAGACGATCAGGCCGGCTGCGACATACACCGCCACGGACACCGCCGAGAGAACGGAGGAGACCAGATTTTTCAACCCGTTCATCTCCTTGAGGTCGGTCAGGCCGATCAGGCCGAAGGCCGCCAGCAGCAGGATCCCGACGCCGCCATTGAAATAGCCGCCATAGGTCGTGACGGCCAGCAGGACAGCCGCCGACTGGGGCAGACCGGGCGCGCCCCGTCCGGCACGGGCGACCTGCCGCGTGATCGCAGGCCCGAAGGCAAAGGCCGCGGTGGCGAAGGCCAGCAGCCACGGAACGATGCCTGAGAACACCGCGTTCGGCGTCACCAGCAGCAGGGCCGCCCCGAGGATGCCGCCCGCGGCCGACACCAGCAGGACCAGGCGCACCGGAAGGCCGCGCCCCTGCCGGATGTCGGCCCGGAAGGCCCAGGCGCTTCCGAGATAGCCGGGCAGGGCCGCAAGGGTGGCGGTCGCATTGGCCATGATCGGCGGCACGCCGGTCCAGACCAGAGCCGGGAAGGACAGGAAGGTCCCCCCTCCGGCCACGGCGTTCAGCGCGCCCGCGGCAAGGCCCGCGAGGATCAGGACAAGATAGACGGTCATGGCAAGCTCCGGCCGGTGAATCACCGCTCTGCTCTTGCCCGCCGCCGGAATGGTCTGCAAATTGGTCCGCGAAGTCCCGGAGGGATGATCCCGTGCCAAGAACGAGTCCGGCCACTGCCCTGGAACGGTTGCGCCGTCTTGTCGACGCGGAAGCCCCCTCCCTCGGCGATCGTCTTCCCACCGAACGCGCGCTTGCGGGTCTGCTGGGCTGCAGCCGCCAGACCGTCCGCGCGGCGCTGCTCGAGCTGGAGCGGAAGGGCGAGATCTGGCGGCAGGTCGGCAAGGGCACCTTCCGCGGACCCGCCCCGCTTGGCCACCCCGTCAAGGAAACGATCCTGCTGAGTGCGACCGCCCCGGATCAGCTCATGCAGGCCCGGCTGATGATCGAGCCGCCCATTGCGGCCGAAGCGGCCCGACGCGCCTCGGCGCGCGACATGGCCTATCTTCAGGGCCTCGTGGCCCGGGGCCGGGGCGCTTCCGATCGCGGGCAGGCCGAGACGGCGGATGCCGCCTTCCATCGCGGCGTGGCCGAGGTGGCGGGAAATCCCCTGCTCCTGGGGTTTCTCGACTACCTGGCCAGCGCCCGGCGCCGCGCCGCCTGGCAACGGGAATGGGACCGGACCTACCGCAGGATCGGCGTCGGGGAATTCACCGGCCTGCACAGCGATCAGCATGCCGATGTCGTCGCGGCGATTGCCCGGGCCGACGCGCCGGCCGCCGAAGGCGCAATGCGCAGGCATCTCACAACCATCCTGGGCGCGATGCAGCGACCGGACGGGAACGGATGATGCCCCCTGTGGGGTCGTTCGGCCAGATGCCGCCGAGGAACCGCAGACCGGGGCGGCGAATCCAAGAGCGTCAGCGAGGCGCTGCGCTACACGGCCGGCGTCACCTCGGACGTGTTCGGCGACGACAACGAGTACGACTGGCTGCGCATCCGCGGCTTTCAGGCCGACCAGACCGGCGTCTTCCTCGACAATGCCCGGAACCTCTCGTTCGCCTTCGGCTCGTTCTACATCGACCCCTACACGCTGGAACGGATCGAGGTGCTGCGGGGCCCGTCCTCGGCGCTCTATGGCGGCTCGAACCCCGGCGGGATTCGTCAACTACGTCTCGAAGCGGCCGGGCGGCGACATCGGCGAGCTGACGTTCGGCCTCAACGACGCCACGAGCGCCTGGCTGGAGCTGGACTGGGGGCGCGATCTCGACGCGGGTCTTTCGTTCCGCCTGACCGGCCGGATCGAGGGCGGCGACAGGTACGACGACCTGAACGAGGGCTTCCGCGGCACCCTGGCGCCTTCCTACCGCTTCACCACCGCGGACGGGACCGAGGTGACGCTGCTGGCCAACGTGACTGGCTGCCAGACCGCCTATGTCTGCTCTTACGGCGCGGGCCGCGAGGTGGTTCTGGAAGTGACCAAGCGGTTCTGAGCCTCGCGCGGCGCCCCGGCCGAGGGGAGTGCATGGGCATCCCGCGTCCGGGCCCGCGATCATATCGAGAACTCGGGCGGCGCGCCCCCGCGCCGTCCGAACATGCGATTGCATCCGGCGCAGGCCTCCAGTAGCGTCACCGGAGCCAGGTTCCTCGTCCCAGCCCGCACCCCCTGCATCCGCTGAGAACCTGGAGTCCCATGTCCCCCCTGTCTTCCCGAATGATCCGGCTTCTGGCCGGCAGTGCCGCTGTCGTCGGACCGAGCACCGCGGCCCTCGCGCAGGATCTGGCCTTTTCGCTCGATCCGATCGTCGTGCAGTCCCGCGACGAGTTCGCCGAGGCCGCCGACCGTGCCACCTCGATGTATGTCGCCGATGCCGAGCTTGAGCGGGCCCGGACGGGCGACCTGAAGGATGTCTTCGCGGGCATCGCCTCGGTGTCGGTGGGCGGCGCGCTGCCGCTGACGCAGAAGATCTTCGTCAACGGCGTGGACATGCTGAACCTCGGCGTGAGCATCGACGGGGCGGCCCAGAACAACCGCGCCTTCCACCATGTCTCGGCCAACGCCATCGATCCGGGGCTGCTCAAGCAGGTGCGGGTGGATGCCACGATCTCGCCGGCCGACGCGGGCCCCTACGCGCTGGCGGGCTCGGTCGTGTTCGAGACGGTCGATGCGGCCGACATCCTGGCCGAGGGCCAGAGCTTCGGCGGCAACCTGCGCCTGAGCTATGGCGACAACGGGCAGACCGCGCAGGGCGCACTGACGCTGGCCGGGCGCGAAGGCGGCTTCGAGTGGCTGGCCTACGGCAAGCGCGCCACGGGCGAGGATTACGAGGATGGCGACGGCGAAACCCGGCTCGGCACGGCGGCGAACCTCACGAGCGTTCTGGGCAAGCTGGCCTACGAGGCCCCCGAGGGGCACCGGGTCGAGCTGTCCGCCCTGCGCCTGCGCGATGACGAGCTGCGCCAGTTCCGGGCGAATTTCGGCGGCCTGAACGGGGTGGAGGATTCGCTCCGCCGCTATGACACGACGCGGGAAAGCTGGTCGCTGTCCTACGAGAACACGCAGGCCGGGGGCCTGTGGGATCCGAGCGTCCGGCTGGGCTATTCGGAGAGCGACATCGTCATCCCCGAGCCCTACGACAGCAACGGCCTGTCGGGCACCTGGTCGGCCACGCTGCAGAACGACTTTCACCTGAACGCGACCGACCGGATCTCGGCCGGCATCGACTGGCAGCGCCGGTTCGGGGAATATTCGAGCCCCACCTACGGCGAGTTCCTTGAGGAAACGTCGCGCAACATCGGCCTCTTCGCGCAGGCCCGGCTCGAGCCCACAGAGCGGTGGCGCCTGTCCTTTGGCGGGCGCTTCGACCGTCAGGAGTTCGAGGGCGTCGATGGCAGCGACGAGCGCCATTCGGGCGGCTCGGGCAACCTGTCGGCCAGCTATGCGCTGACCGAGAGCCTGACGCTGCGCGGTGGCCTGTCCTCGATCTTTGGCGGCGTCGATATCGAGGACAACTACATCTTCAATCCGGGCTGGAGCTATGCGGACCTGCGGCCCTCGCGGGCGCAGAACGCCAGCCTCGGCTTCGACTGGGATGGCGGCGCGCTGAAGCTGGGGGGCGAGCTGTTCCTGACCGAGATCGACCGGGCCCGCAGCGCCTCGGAGAATTTCGACTTCGAGAGCCGCGGCTTCAACCTTGGCGCCACCTACGGTTGGGAGGGCGGGTTCGCGCGCTTCACCCTGTCGCACAGCGACGTGAAGGTGGATGGCGAGAAGGCCGCGGGCTACGAGGCGCTCGACTTCGGCGCGCCTCTGGGCACCGTGGCCGCGTTCGAAGTCCAGCAGGATACGACGCTGGCGGGCCTGCGCCTCGGCGGCGGGCTCGACCTTGCGCTGGATCACGACATGCCCGAAGCGGCCGATTTCGATCTCGAGGGCTATTCGGTGGTCAATGTCTTTGCCGAATATGTGCCGCCGCAGGCGCAGAACCTGACGCTTCGACTGCAGGTGGACAACCTGTTCGACACGACCTTCGCCGACCGTGCGACCTATGGCGCGGAATATGGCACCGTCACCTCGCTGAAGGAGCCGGGCCGGACCATCACCCTCAGCGCGGTGACGCGGTTCTGAGCGGGGCGGGGCGCCCTCGGGTGCCCGCCCTGGCCGGGGGAGGTCGGGGGTCGTGCAAGGTCTGGCCGGAGTGCCGGGCCTTGAGCCCCGTGCACGGCCCGGCCGTCCGGCCGGGCCCTGGGTTTCGTGACCGGCCCGGCCGTCCGGCCGGGCCTTGGGTTTCGGTTGATCGGCCCGGCCGGAGGGCCCGGCCTCAGGCGTGATGCAGGACCAGCGGGCGGCCCGCATGTTCCCCCACGGCGATGTCGATGCCGTAGAGATCGCGCAGCACCGCCGGCGTCAGCACCTCGGCGGGCGTGCCCTCGGCCAGGATCCGCCCGTCGCGCAAGGCCACGATGTGATCGGCCCAGGCGGCGGCGTAGTTCACCTCATGGACCACGAGGACCGCGCTCTTGCCGCCGTCCCGCACCGCCGCCCGCAACCGCTCGAGCAGGGCCCGCGCGTGGGCCATGTCGAGATTGTTCAGCGGTTCGTCGAGCAGCAGCCAGTCGGTGCCCTGCGCGAAGGCCATCGCCACGAAGGCGCGCTGGCGCTGCCCGCCCGACAACTCGTCCAGAAAGCGGCCCGCCAGCGATGCGAGGTCGAAGGCGGCCAAAGCCTCCTCCACGGCGGCGGCATCGGCGGGCGAGGGGCGGCCGCGGTGGTGCGGCCAGCGCCCGAAGCCCACCAGCTCGCGCACCCGGAGCCGGCTGGACACGCTCGTCTCCTGCCCGAGCACAGCCATGCGCAGCGCAAGCTCGTGCGAGGGGGTGTGCGACACGTCCATCCCCTCGACGCGGATGCGGCCCGCCGACAGCGGCAGAAGACGCGCCACGAGGTTCAGGAGCGTGGACTTGCCCGCGCCGTTCGGCCCGATCAGGGCGGTCAGCCGGCCCCTGGGCAGCCGCGTCGTCACGCGGTCCAGGATGCGCGCCGGTCCCATGTGGTGCGAGACATCCTCGATCTCGATCATTTCACCCGTCCCCGCATCAGAAGCCACAGAAAGAACAGCCCGCCCGCGAACTCGACCACGATGCTGAGCGTGGCGCCCATCCCCAGGACCCGCTCGAAGAGTGTCTGCCCGCCCACGAGCAGCACGATCGCCACCAGCGCCGCGGCGGGCAGAAGCGCGCGGTGGCGGGCGCTTGTCGTGAGGGAATGGGCGAGGGCGGCCACGATCAGCCCGAAGAAGCCCACGGGCCCGACGAGCGCGGTCGAGACCGCGACCAGCACCGCGACCAGCGTCAGCACCCCAAGCGAAAGCCGGTCGTAGGCCAGTCCCAGCGGCACCGCCGTCCGCCGCCCCAGCGCCAGCACATCGAGCCGGGGCGCCAGCGCCAGCGCCGTGCCGGCCGCCGCAAGGCAGAGGCCCGCGCCCAGCGGCAGCAGCCCGGCCTCGACCCGCGAGAAGGAGGCAAAGCTCTCGGCCTGCACCACCGAATAGGCGTTCGGATCGAGGATCCGGGCAAGGAAGGACGAGAGCGACCGGAACAGGATGCCGAAGATCACTCCCGTCAGGATCATCCGCATCATGTCCTGAGCCCCGCGCCGCAGCAGCGTGCCGAAGAGCAGAAGGCCCGTGGCCACCAGCACCGCCACCTCGACCGCGAAGGACAGGCTGGAAGGAAGCTGCGCATGGGCCGTGATGCCGAGGCTGGCCACGAGCGTGGTCTGCATCAGCACATAGAGGGCGTCGAACCCCATGATCGAGGGCGTGAGGATGCGGTTGCCGCTGACGGTCTGGAACAGGACCGTCGCCACGGCGATCGCCGTTCCCACCACGACCAGCCCCGCCAGCTTGACCGAACGCAGGCCCAGGACGAACCGCCAGTTCGTCCCGCCCAGCCCCCAGAGCAGGTAGGTGGCGCAGACGATCAGGGCCAGCGCGGCCAGCCAGAAAAGCGCCCTATCCACGGACGGGCCTCCACAGAAGCCAGAGAAAGAGCAGCGAGCCGAGGACACCGAGCACCGTGCCGGCGGGCACCTCGTAGGGATGCCGCACGAGCCGCCCGACCAGATCGCAGGCCAGCACCAGCGCGCCGCCGGCGGCCGCCACGACGGGCAATGAGGCGCGCAGGTCGTCGCCCATCACCCGCGAGACGAGGTTCGGCACCACCAGCCCCACGAAGGGCACCATCCCCACCGTCACGACCACCATCGCCGTCACCAGCGACACGACGCCCAGCCCCAGCCGCATCACCGCGGCGGCGTTCAGCCCGAGGCCGGTGGCCGTCCTCTCGCCGAGGCCCAGAATGGCGAACCGATCCGCCGCGAACCACGCGAGCGCCGCCGCCGCCCCCGCGATCCACAAAAGCTCGTAGCGCCCCGCGATCACGCCCGAAAACTCGCCCGACATCAGCCAGATGCCGATCAGCTGCATCATGTCGGCCTTCCAGGCGATGAAGCTGGCCACCGATTGCAGCACGCCGGCCAGCACCAGCCCCACGATCGGGACAAGCAGCACCTCGCGCGGTGGAAGGCGCCGGATCAGCGCAAGAAAGAGGCCCGCGCCCGCAAGGGCCGCGCCGCTGGCCGCGGCCATCTTGATCCAGACCGGGGCCCCCGGCGCCAGAAGCGTGACGGCCAGCAGGCCGAGCGCCGCGCCCTCGGCGGTTCCGGTGGTGCCGGGCTCGACAAATCGGTTGCGCGCGACCTGCTGCATCACCACCCCCGCCACGGCCAGCGCCGCGCCCGACAGCACCACGGCGGCCGTCCGCGGCACCCGCGACACGGCCAGCAGCAGCCCCGCCTGCGGATCGGCCAGAAGCGCCGCGGGACCCAGCCCCGCGGCCCCGACCACGAGGCTGGCCAGCATCAGCGCCACCAGCGCCAGAAGCATCAGGCGCAGGATCATCGGGCGAGGGCTGTGACGAGATCCTCGAGCGTGCCCATGAGCGAGCGGTAGCCGCCGCCCGCGACATAGACTTCGGCCGGATCGAGATAGACCACCTGACCGGATGTCCAGGCGGTCGTGTCCCGCACCAGCGGATTGTCGAGCACGGCCCGCGCCGAGGCGCCTTCGGCGCCGATGGCCGCGCCCCGGTCGATGACGAAGAGCCAGTCCGGGTTTGTCCGCGCGATGAACTCGAACGACACGGCGTCGCCATGGGTCGCCGCCTCCAGCTCGGGCACCGCTTCGGCCATGCCGGTCGCCTCGTGCAGCCAGCCAAAGCGCGATCCGCGCCCGAACGCCGACATCTTCGGGCCGTTGGTCAGCAGGATCAGAAGGCTCCCCTTGCCCTCGGCCGCGGCGGCAAGCTCGTCGAGCTTCGCCCCCAGCGCGGCGTCGAGCCGCTCGGCCTCGGCTTCCCGCCCGAACAGGGTGCCGTAGGCCGCAAGCCGCTGCCGCGCATCGCCGATGAGGTCCGGCCCGATGGTCATGTCGAGCGTGGGCGCCACCTGCGACAGGGCCTTCACCTGCGGCGACGAGCGGCCCCCCGCGATCACAAGATCGGGCGCCAGCGCGGACAGCGCCTCGAGATCCGGCTCGAAGATCGTGCCGACGGGCGCCGCATCCAGATCGGCCAGCCCCGGCACAAAGGTCTGCACCGGCGCGCCATCCACGCGAACGCCAAGGGCTGTCAGCGTGTCGAGCGCGGCGATGTCGAAGACCGCGACCCTCTCGGGCACCTGTCCGACGGTGACCGGCCCGAGGGCGGTTTCGACGGTCGCGGCGCTTGCGGGTGCCGCCAGAAGAAGCCCGGCCAGCAGGCCGGACGCAAGACGGATCATGGCGATCTCCTCTCGATGCTCCGGCGTGTGGCTTGAACTGGCTCCACGCATCGGGACGACACCTAAGGCCTTGCGCGCCTCCGGTCCAGCCCATATCCAGAGAAAAACAGTCGGAGATAGAGATGCTGACCACGACCGCCCGATACGCCACGCCCCACGCGGCGAAATATCTGCGGCAGCTGGGCAGTCACTTCGCCCACAAGGTCGAGGTGCAGCTCGAGGATCACCGCGCGACCTGCACCTTCCTGACCGGCACCGCGGCGCTGGTGGCGGACGAGGGGGCCCTGACGGTCCGCATCGAGGCGCCGGACCCCAAGGGGCTGATCCAGACGCGCTTCGTGATCGACTCGCATCTTGTGACCTTCGCCTTCCGCGAGGCCTTCACGGGCCTCGACTGGAGCGCGGCCGACGGGGACGCCGCGCCCGACGGCTCACATCCGGCCGGCCTGCGGAGCGGCTGACAGCACCGCCACGGCGCCCCGTTCCTCGGATGGCCTCAGGCAGGTCGTGATGGTCATGCAGTTCACCACCGTTGCCACGACCCTGCCCACGAGGGCCAGAAGAACCACCGCGCCTAGCACGCCCCGACGCCCAGATGTTCAACCAGCATGGCCTCGTCGCGCAAGGCCGCCCACGGCACCGCCGCCGCCGGACGCGGCACGCGGTTGAAGTCCCTGAGGAGATCCTGGATCGAGACTTCGGAGGCTTCGATCCTCGTCACCGGCATGACGTCGGACGTGCGGAACAGCAGCGACCGAAGCCCGAGGAAATGACGCGGGATCTGGACATCGGCGATCTGCCGGCGCCCGTCCGGGAGCAGCTTGCAGGACGATGCCCAGCCGGAGGCGAGGACATGGGGCGAGCGCCGCTCCTGCCCCTGATGGATCATGCCTGCCCCGGCGGATAGACGCGACGGCGTTGATGCATGGCCTCGAGAACCGTCAACTCTTCCTCGGAAAGCACGCGGCAAAGGCGTCGAGCTTGCGGCCGAGAGGGCGGTTCGCGATCGGCATGGCATCCCCGGCCGTCGAAGAGCGGCTGACGTCGAACCTGTCCATCACAGCGAACCGGCATGACGCTGCTCTGGATCAGTGCCCGCCCCGCGATTGCTGCGATACTCGACGGCATCGGCAGCCAAGCATCCGATCACCACACCTGTCGTAAAGGTCCACCATGCAAGCGCCTCCCCCGGACACTGCAGGAGTCGCGGCCCTCGCGATCTGCGAGGCCCTGCTCCTCTCGCTGTTCGACAGGAAGATCCTGCCAGAGGCCGAGATCGTGGGCCTCCTCGAGGATGCGGCGGCGGCCCATGCGGGGCATCCCGAGGACGGTGATGCCGAGTTGCACAGGGAGGCGGCCCGGCTGATCGCCGGGATCAGCGTCGGGCAGAACACGCTGCGACGGCGATGAAGGGCTCGGGTGCGGCACGTCCGGACGGGGCCTGCGACGGGAGAGGGAATTCCTCGGTGCCTGATGATGCGGCGATATTCGGGCAGTTCGTTTCGTGACGGCGGGCCGGCTCTTTCGCAGGGAAGAGCCGGTTCTCATTATCCGTGGTCGAACCGGGCGGCTCCCCAGGGAACGGCGGTCATTTCCGGCCGGATTTCCGCACCGGCTTGGGCGCCGCGGGCAAGGCCGCGAGCGTCGCGTCGCGTTCGAGCCGGGCGGCCCGTTGGCGCGCGACCTGCGCATTCCGCGCATCTGTTTCGGCGGCGACAATTGCCTTGGAGGCAGCGTCGGCGCGCTGTGCGGCATGACCAGGGCCGGCGCGAACGGGGTCGGGCTTGGAGGATCGCATGGCTGTTCCTTGTTCTGTCATCGAGGTCCGTGGTCTCGCTCACATTCCCGCCGCCGCCGGGACGCGGGCGGATGCACCCGCCATCCCGCGTCGTGCCGTTCAGGGCTTCTTCAGGGTCCCCGAGCCCGACGACGGCGCCAAGGCCGTGTGGGTGCGCGTCACCGTAACGACGGCGGGCGCCTTCTTCGGCTGTTTCGGCTTTTTCGTCTGCCGGTTTCCGCGGATGTTCATGCCTTTGGCCATGGGGCTCTCCGGTTGAAGGGGTTCCGGCAGGCACGCGCCGGTCGAGGCTGCAGGAGGGAAGCCGCAGGGATTTTCGGGAAGAAGCGGGCTTCAAGAGGCGCCTCCAGTCCCGGCCCTGGTCCGAAAGGCGGCGCGGTGCAGGACCCGTGCCCTGGCTCGATATGGGAACGACAGATCCCGAACACAAGGGCCGCCGAGATCCGGCCCTTCAGGACGGCGCGCCATGCGACGCAAGACGGCCCGCATCAGCGCTGCACGGTTGCTTGCAAAGGAGAGTTGCCATGAAACGGCGCACCTTCCACTGGAATGTTTCCTTCCAGGCCGCGTTCCGCCTGGGTGGCAACCTGTTCCCACCGGGGACGTACGAGATCTGGGCCGAGGTCGATGCCAGCCATCAACCGAAGGAAGTTTGCTGGCGGGAGATCCAGTTCTACATCACGATCGAGCACTGGAACCGGCGCGAGAGGCGTCCAATCGATCTCCGCGCCCTGGATGGTGCCCTGCGCCGGGATCGTGCCGCGGTCGCGAATGCAAATGTCGTCCCGTCGGACCTGTGAATACCGGCACCGCGCGGACGACCGCTCCGGACGCTCGTCGGGCATGAAGCGCCTCAGCGGGTCGCGAGCGGACCCCGAGACAGGAGGAGGACCATCATGGCCGACCGCATCGTCCGATCCACCGCGGTGTTCCTGCGGCCGTTCCGCCTGCCCGGCTTTGATGGTGAGCTTCCGGCCGGCCGCTATCAGCTGGATACCGAGATCCGGGCCCCGGCGGGCATGACGGATCCGGCGGCATGGCGGGCATCGGTGGTGGTCCATCTTCATCCCGCCGCGAACATGCCCAACCTCGCCCGGGCCCTGACCGTGCGGCTGGCGGACATCGACGCGGCGG
>NZ_VDEK01000033.1:0-41830 GCF_007668225.1 Cereibacter sediminicola
CAACGAATGGCGGTACCAAAAACCGCTGCCTTACCACTTGGCGACGCCCCAACTGTGCGGCCGGTTCTAGCAAAGGCTGCTCTGGGCCGCAAGAGCAACCGGCCCTCCGCACCGGTGGCCTGCGGCCTCCGAATGCAGGAGTGGCTGGGGCGGCTGGATTCGAACCAACGAATGGCGGTACCAAAAACCGCTGCCTTACCACTTGGCGACGCCCCAACTGCGGCGGTGTTTAGCGAAGCCTCCGGACCTCCGCAAGGGGCAGGTCGAAGATTTCTCGCATTGTCCCGAAGATCGGTGCAAGTTATGGAGACGCATGGAAAAAACCGACGTCTTGATCCTTGGGGCAGGGGCCGCGGGCATGTTCTGCGCCATCGAGGCGGGCCGGCGCGGACGCCGCACGCTGGTGCTGGATCACGCCCGCGCCCCCGGCGAGAAGATCCGCATCTCGGGGGGCGGGCGGTGCAACTTCACCAACCTCGGCATCGCGCCCGAGCGGTTCCTGTCGCGCAACCCGCGCTTTGCGCTCTCGGCCCTCAAGCGGTTCACCCAGTGGGACTTCATCGCCCGGCTGGATGCCGAGGGCATCACCTGGCACGAGAAGACGCTGGGCCAGCTCTTCTGCGACGGGCCGGCGACGCAGATCGTGGACATGCTGGTGCGCCAGATGCGCGAGGCCGGGGTCGAACTGCGGCTGGGCGTGGAACCCGGCGAGATCCGGGCCGTGCCGGACGGATTCGAGGTGGCAACCTCGCGCGGGCCGGTGCGGGCGGCGTCGGTCGTGGTGGCGACCGGGGGCAAGTCGATCCCGAAGATGGGGGCCACGGGCTATGCCTACCGCGTGGCCGAGAGCTTTGGCCTGCCGGTGGTCGAGACGCGGCCGGGCCTCGTGCCGCTCACCTTCGCCGCGCAGGAACTCGAGCGGTTGAAGGAGCTTGCCGGTCTTTCCGTCCCCGCACGCGTCACGGCGGACGGGGCAAGCTTCGACGAGGCGCTGCTCTTCACCCACAGGGGTCTCTCGGGGCCCGCGATCCTGCAGGCGAGCTCCTACTGGCGCGAGGGGATGCCGCTTGGCGTGAACCTCACGCCCGGCGCCGATCTGTCGGCCGCGCTGCGCGCCGCGCGGGACGCGGGTCCGAAAAGCGCCGTGCGCACCGTTCTGGCCCGGCACCTTCCCGAGCGCCTCGCGCGGCACATGGAGAGCGTGGCGGGCATCGAGGGGCCGATCGGAGCGCAGTCGAACGCCACGCTCGAGCGCCTCGCGCAGCTTCTCCGCCAGTGGGAGTTGCGGCCGGTGGGCACCGAAGGATACCGCACGGCCGAGGTCACCCTCGGCGGCGTCAGCACCGATCATCTCGATGCACGCACCCTTGCGGCAAAGTCCGTGCGGGGCCTGCATTTCATCGGCGAGGCCGTCGATGTCACCGGCTGGCTTGGCGGCTACAATTTCCAGTGGGCCTGGTCCTCGGGCTGGGCGGCAGGCCAGAGCGTCTGAGGCTCTCGACCCCAGGGCCGGTCCGCGCGCATCAGGCGGGGAGATCGAGATCCGCGCCAAGGAATACGGGAGGGAGCAGGAATGCGCTACAAGAAGCACAAGCCGAGGGAGATCGACGCCATGCTTCGGCAGGTCGACGTGCTGGTGGCTGAGGCCGTTTGGTCAAACGCTTGATTGAATTCACTTAGGTTCGGCCTGGACAATGGCGAAGTGGCGGCCTCGAACCCCAGGTTTCAGTCGCCATGGTCTTCAGGATTTCCTAGGGTTGGGCCCGGAACCCTGCAATTACGGCCCGCCGCATGAAGCACTCTTCCGGCCTGCCCGAGCAGAACGACCTCTTCCGGCCGCGTCTCGTCGACATGATCGACCGGCGCCACCACTGGTGGCGCTGCCGGTGCTGATCGACTGGGAGTTCTTTGAACGCGAATGGGCGGGCTTCTTCCCGTCCGCGACCGGTCGGCCCGCGACGTCGCCGCGGCTCGTGGCGGGGCTGCTTTACCTGCAGCACGCGTTCCGGCTGTCGGACGGCGGTGGTCGCGCGTGGGTCGATAACCTCTACTACCAGCACTTCACCGGCGAGACCGTTCGGCGGCGCATCGATTCACGGGATGGCTGTGTTCTGCGCCTCACTCCAGCACCGGCCCCTGTCGTTCGAGCGGCTTACGCGGCCGTACCGCGGCCATGGTCCGCCCTCACTCCTCGCCGGTCACGATCTCCGCGTTGACGACGACGCCCGAAAGTTCGTTAACGCGACATCATCGAGCGCATCATGGCCGATGAGAAAAGCAGGTAAGTCAAGACGGCCCTCGGCGTCAGCTTACCATCTACCAGTGGCGGCGTGAGTTGCGGCGGAAGCTTCTCTGGCCGCATTCGGAGACAGCAACGTTCCTGCCGGTGGAGATCGAGGGGGCGAACACCGGTCAGCGTGTCCTGCGACTCGGTCGAGAGGAAGACGATCGGCACGCCCTTGCCTTCGGGCAGCGTGCGGAGCTTGCGGATGAAGCCGATCCCGTCGAGGCGGGGCATGTTCTGGTCGGTCAGGATGGCGTCGAAACGTTGAGAGCCTGCCTTTTCCAGCGCATCCTGCCCATCGACGGCCTCGACGACCGTGTAGCCCGCCCCCATGAGCGTAAGGCGCACCATCTGGCGAACCGAGGGGGAATCATCCACCGCGAGGATCGTCTTGCTCATTGCCGCGCCTCCGCGCCGGAGACCCCAGTCCAGAGCCCGTTGTCGATGACGATGCCGCTGTCTTGCCCGAGCGCATGGAGGGCCAGCGCCTCAGCCACGGCCGATCCGGGTGCGGCCGACACCTCGAGCCGCGCGCCCGCGGCGGCGGCGTGACGGTGAGCGGCCACCAGCACCTGCAGGGTCGCGAGGCTCACGTCACGCGCACCCTCTGTCTCGATCCTGACCGTGAGGGGCGAGGAGAGGCTGCGCAGAAGATCCGCCACTAGCCCGCCGGCATCGGCGAGACTGGCACGTTCGGGAAGCGCGAGAACAACGGGGGAAGCGGGCATGGGAGAAAGCCTCAGGTAAATGGATCCGTTGTCTTCCTTCTGAAGCCTCAACCCATAAGCCTTTCCTAATGCGCGGCCTCGAATGTCTAAAATGCTCATCGGTGGGCCAGGCCCTCAACCGGAGAGGGAACAAAACCCCTGAGGCGCCTGTTGACCCCCCACATTGGACGAGAATGGGGATCAGGCGTGACGGACAGGGATGGCGAGAGCGGCCGCAAGCGGGCCGCCCGTGCCTTGCGCGCTCCGAAGGGACCGGAGTCCGAGGTCAAGCGGCCGACAGTGGCGGATGCGAAGGAACAGAGGCGCGCTCCGGTGCAACGGGGCTCTGCTGCCCCGAGCCGCGCCGGCGTGGATGATCGGCTCATGCTGCTGGCCAACGCGCGCCTGGCGATCGAGGGCGTGAACCTCGAGATCGACGGCGGGCGCTTTCCGGCGAAGGTGGTTTCGGGTCGGCCGGTGACGGTCGAGGCCGACATCTTCTGCGATGGCCACGACAGCATCGACGCGGCGGTCCTGCACCGGCGGCGCGGGGCCGAGGGCTGGGCCGAGGTGCCGATGGAGTTCCTCGCGAACGATCGCTGGCGCGCGCGTGTCACCTTTCCCGAGAACGACGCGCACGAGTTGACGTTCCTCGCCTGGCGCGACCTCTTCACGACCTGGCGGAAGGAGGTGGCCAAGAAGCTCGCGGCCGGCCAGAACATCGGGCTGGAGCTGGAGGAGGGCCGACGGCTGTTGCAGGCGGTCGAGGAGGGCGAGCCCGAGGATCGCGCGCTGATCGACCGGACGCTGGCCGAAGACGACGAGGCCGAGGAGCAGGGTCACCGCTTCGCCCGTCTGAACGCGCCGGACGTGGCCGCGGCGGTGCGCCGCTCGGGTCCGCGCACCAACCTGACCTGCTACAAGATCCTCCCGGTCTTTGCCGACCGCGAAGCCGCAGCCTTCTCGGCCTGGTACGAGATGATGCCGCGCTCGCAGTCCGGCGACCCCGAGCGGCACGGCACCTTCGATGACGTGATCCGCAAGCTCGCCTATGTGCGGGATATGGGTTTTGACGTGCTCTATTTCACGCCGATCCATCCGATCGGGCGGGTGAACCGCAAGGGGCGCAACAATTCGCTGACGCCCGAGCCGAACGATCCCGGCTCGCCCTATGCCATCGGCTCGGACGAGGGCGGGCATGATGCGATCCATCCCGAGCTTGGCGATTTCGAGAGCTTTGCGCGGCTGGTCGAGGCGGCGCGCGCGCATGATCTGGAGATTGCGCTGGATTTCGCAATCCAGTGCGCGCCGGATCATCCCTGGATCCGAGAGCATCCCGAGTGGTTCGACTGGCGCCCCGACGGGACGATCAAGTTCGCCGAGAATCCGCCGAAGAAATACGAGGACATCGTCAACGTCCACTTCTACCGCGGCGCGATCCCGGATCTCTGGCATGCGTTGCGCGACGTGGTCCTGTTCTGGGTGGGCAAGGGGGTGAAGATCTTCCGGGTGGACAATCCCCACACCAAGCCCTTCCCCTTCTGGGAATGGATGATCGAGGAGGTGCGCGCCGAACATCCCGACGTCATCTTCCTCGCTGAGGCCTTCACGCGGCCGAAGGTGATGAAGCGGCTGGCCAAGGTCGGCTACTCGCAGAGCTACTCCTACTTCACCTGGCGCAACACCAAGGCCGAGCTGATCGAGTATCTGACCGAACTCACGACCGAAGATTGCCGGCACTACATGCGGCCGAACTTCTTCGCCAACACGCCGGACATCAATCCGGTTTACCTCCAGCATTCGGGGCGGCCGGGGTTCCGGGTGCGGCTGGCCCTCGCGGCGACGCTCGGCGGCAATTACGGGATCTACAACGGCTACGAGATCTGCGAGGCGACGCCGGTGCCGGGCAAGGAGGAATATTTCAACTCCGAGAAATACCAGCTTCGTGCGTGGGATTTCGACCAGCCGGGCCACATCCAGGACGACATCCGGCTGATGAACCATATCCGCCGGACCCATCCGGCGATGCGGGACTTCACGCGGCTGCGCTTCTACGACGCCCACAACGACGCGGTGCTCGCCTATGGCAAGAGCACCGAGGACCGATCGGACTTCCTGTTGTTCCACGTCAATCTCGATCCGCACCATGCGCAGACCTTCCAGTTCGAGGTCCCCCTGTGGGAGTTCGGGCTGCCCGATGACGCCTCGGTCGAGGTCGAGGATCTGCTGAACGGAAACCGCTTCACCTGGCACGGCAAGTGGCAGTGGCTGGAGCTTGACCCCCAGTCGCGCCCCTATGCGATCTGGCGGCTCTACGCGCCGGGAATGCCCAGATGAACCAGAACGTGCCCCCCGCAACCGTCGCCGTGCGCCGGACCGACGGGATCGATCGCAGCCAGAGCGACTGGTACAAGGATGCGATCATCTATCAGTTGCACATCAAGGCCTTCCAGGACGCGAACGGCGACGGGATCGGCGACTTTGCCGGACTGATGCAGCGGCTCGACTATGTGCAGGCGCTGGGCGTGACGGCGATCTGGCTCTTGCCCTTCTATCCCTCGCCGCTGCGCGATGACGGCTACGACATCTCGGACTACCGCTCGATCAACCCGTCCTACGGCACGATGCGGGACTTCAAGCTCTTCGTGCAGGAAGCCCACAAGCGCGGTCTGCGCGTCATCACCGAGCTGGTCATCAACCACACGTCGGACCAGCATCCCTGGTTCCAGCGGGCGCGCCGGGCCAAGAAGGGCTCGGCCGCGCGCGACTGGTATGTCTGGAGCGACACCGACCAGAAGTTCCCCGAGACGCGGATCATCTTCCTCGATACGGAAAAGTCCAACTGGACCTGGGACCCTGTGGCCGGCGCCTATTACTGGCATCGCTTCTACTCGCACCAGCCCGACCTGAACTTCGACAACCCGCGGGTGCTCGAGGAAGTTCTCAAGGTGATGCGGATGTGGCTCGACATGGGGGTGGACGGCCTCAGGCTCGACGCGATCCCCTATCTGGTCGAGCGCGAGGGCACCAACAACGAGAACCTCCCCGAGACGCACGATGTCCTGAAGAAGATCCGCGCCGATCTGGATGCCCACTTCCCCGACCGGATGCTGCTGGCCGAGGCGAACCAGTGGCCCGAGGACACGCGCCCCTATTTCGGAGACGGCGACGAGTGCCACATGGGCTTTCACTTCCCGCTGATGCCGCGGATGTACATGGCGCTGGCGCAGGCCGACCGGCATCCGATCACCGACATCATCCGCCAGACGCCCGAGATCCCCGAAAGCTGCCAGTGGGGCATCTTCCTGCGCAACCATGACGAGCTGACGCTGGAGATGGTGACGGCCGAGGAACGCGACTACATGTGGCGCTTCTACGCCGACGATGCGCGGGCCCGGATCAACCTCGGCATCCGGCGCAGGCTGGCGCCGCTGATGAAGAACGACCGGCGCAAGATCGAGCTGCTGAACCAGATGCTCATGTCGATGCCGGGCACGCCCATCGTCTATTACGGCGACGAGATCGGCATGGGCGACAACTACTACCTCGGAGACCGCGACGGGGTGCGCACGCCGATGCAATGGTCGGCCGACCGCAACGGGGGCTTTTCACGCTCCAACCCTCAACAGCTTTACCTGCCGGTGATCCTCGACCCGATCTACGGCCATCAGGCCATCAACGTCGAGGCGCAGGCGGCCGACCCGTCCTCCCTGCTGAACTGGATGCGGCGGCTGATCGCGGTGCGCAAGCAGCATCCGGCCTTCGGGCGGGGAACGATGAGCCTGCTCTATCCGCGCAACCGCAAGGTGCTGGCCTATGTGCGCAGCCACGAGGGGACCGACATCCTGTGCGTGGCGAACCTGTCGGACACGGCGCAGGCGGTCGAGCTGGATCTGGGCCGTTTCCGCGGGGCGGTGCCGGTGGAACTGACGGGCCGGTCCGAATTTCCGCCGGTGGGCGATCTGCCCTACATGCTCACCCTGCCGCCCTACGGGTTCTACTGGTTCGTCCTGTCCGATCAGCAGACCCTGCCCAGCTGGCACCAGCCGATGCCCGAGATCCTGCCCGATTTCATCACGCTCACCACCCGCGACGGGCGCGCCGAAACGGCGCTCAACGGGCGCGAAAAGGGCCAGCTCGAGGCGGATGTCCTGCCGAACTGGCTGCCGCTGCAGCGGTGGTTCGGCGCCAAGGAGGAACGGATCCGCTCGGTCCGGCTTCGGGTTCTGGGCTCCCTGTCCGAGGCCCATGCGCTCGTGCGGCTCGATGCCGAGGTGGGCGGCGAGGCGCACCAGTATTTCCTGCCGGCCTCGACCCTCTGGGGCGAGGACCAGCTCCGCTCGGGTGCTCCGAAACTGAGCTACACGCTCGCCAAGGTGCGGCGCGGCCCGCAGGTGGGTGCGCTGATCGACGGCGCCTATGACGAACGTCTGGCGCAGGCGATGCTCGATGCGCTGCGGCAGGCGCGGCGCCTCAAGGGGCCGGCGGGCGATGTCCTGTTCGACCCGGGCTCGTGTCTGGCCGAGATCACCGATCCGGGCGAGCCGCGCTATCTGGGGGCCGAACAGTCGAACATCTCGATCGCCTTCGGCGACCGGATCATCCTCAAGCTCTACCGCCGCCTTCGGGCGGGCGAGCAGCCGGATGTCGAGGTGGCGCGCTTCCTGACCGAAGTCGCAGGCTACGCGCACACACCGCGGTTCCTCGGCGTGGTCAGCCTCCAGCCGCCGGAGGGCGAGGCCACGG
The DNA here is from genome assembly GCF_007668225.1 of Cereibacter sediminicola. Classification (NCBI taxonomy): domain Bacteria; kingdom Pseudomonadati; phylum Pseudomonadota; class Alphaproteobacteria; order Rhodobacterales; family Paracoccaceae; genus Cereibacter; species Cereibacter sediminicola. The sequence goes on from NZ_VDEK01000033.1 coordinate 7,738, forward strand.
TCGTGGCGGCGGCCTTCGCCTTCGTGGCCAACATGGGCGACGCCTGGCGCGGCCTGTTTGATGCCCTCGTGCGCGATCTGGGCGAGCATGGCGGCTGGGCCGCCTCCGAGGCGCCGCCGGCGGACGCGGACGGCTTCACTTTCCCGCTCACCATCGCGGGGCTCCTGGGCCAGCGGACGGCGGAACTGCACCGCGCCTTCGCCACCGAAACGGACGATCCCGCCTTCCGGCTGGAGCCGCTGACGGGCGATCTGCTGTCGCGGTGGGCCGAAGGGGCGCGGGGCGAGGCCGAGGCCATGCTCTCGGTGCTCGAGCGGCAGCGCATGACCCTGCCCGAGGAGGTTCAGCCGCTGGCCGAGACGCTGCTTGCGCGGCGCGACGCGCTGCTGGCCCGTCTCGACCGGGTCCGGGGCTTCGAGGCGTCGGGCGCGCTCAGCCGGATCCACGGCGACTATCATCTGGGGCAGGTGCTGCTGGCGCAGGATGACGTGGCCATCATCGACTTCGAGGGCGAACCCCGCCGCTCGCTGGACGAGCGTCGGCAGAAGTCCTCGCCGCTGCGCGACGTGGCCGGGATGCTGCGCTCGTTCGACTATGCGGCCGCGGCCGCGCTGGCGCGCCATGCCGAGGCCTTCGGGCCCGCCAACGAAGAGGCGCTGGCACGGGCCGAGGGCTGGCGGCAGCGCGCGGTGGACGAGTTCCTCGCCGCCTACGAGGCCGCCGCCGAGGGCGTGGCGAGTCTGCCGGAGGATGCCGGCCTGCGCGGCGCGCTGCTCGACCTCTTCCTCGTGCAGAAGGCGGTCTACGAGACCTCCTACGAACTGGGCAGCCGGCCGGCCTGGGTCGGCATCCCGCTGCGCGGCCTTCTGGAACTGCTGGACAGGGAGCCTGCATGAACCCGACACCGAAGCCCGAGGATCTCGTTCCCGAAAGCGACGTGGCCGCCATCATGCGCGGCACGCACGGCGACCCGTTCGGCGTGCTGGGGATGCATGGCGGAGGGGGGACGCCCCTCTCGGTGCGGGTCTTTGCCCCGCAGGCGGCCGAGGTCCGGGTGCTGGACGGCGCGGGCCAGCCTGTCGCCACGCTCGAGCGGATCGGCGCCGAGGGCTTCTTTGCCGGCGTCGTGCCGGGGGACGAGCCCTTCGCCTACCGGCTCCGCTTCTGCTCGGGCCCGCACGAGTGGGAGGCCGAGGATCCCTACCGCTTCCCGGCCGTGCTGGGCGAGCTGGATGAATATCTCATGGGCGAGGGGCGGCACTACCAGCTCTACACCCGGCTCGGCGCCCATCCCGTGACGCTGGAGGGGGTCGAGGGCGTCAGCTTTGCCGTCTGGGCCCCGAGCGCCCGGCGTGTGTCGGTCGTGGGGGCCTTCAACGCCTGGGACGGCCGCCGCCACCCGATGCGCAAGCGGATCGGCGTCGGCGTGTGGGAACTGTTCATTCCCGGCCTGCAGGTCGGGGATCTCTACAAGTACGAGATCCTCGGGCCGTCGGGCGAGCGGCTGCCGCTCAAGTCCGACCCGCTTTCCTTCGCGCAGGAGGCGCCGCCCGCGACGGCCTCGCTGGTCCACGGCCTGCCCGAACCCGACTGGCACGACGCCGGCTGGATGCAGGAGCGCGCGAGCCGGCAGGACCGCAGCGCGCCGATCTCGATCTACGAGGTCCATGCGGGCTCGTGGAAGCTTGGTCTCGACTACGACGCGCTGGCCGAGGAGCTGGCAGCTTATGTGCGCGAGATGGGCTTCACCCATGTCGAGTTCCTGCCGATCAGCGAACATCCCTTTACCGGCTCGTGGGGATACCAGCCCATCGGCCTCTTTGCCCCCACCGCGCGCTTCGGTCCGCCAGAGGGCTTTGCGCGGCTGGTGGACCGGCTGCACCGCGAGGGGATCGGCGTCATCCTCGACTGGGTGCCGGCGCATTTCCCCTCGGACGCGCACGGGCTGGCCAATTTCGACGGCACCCACCTTTACGACCACGCCGACCCGCGGCAGGGCTTCCACCGCGACTGGAACACCCAGATCTACAATTTCGGCCGGCAGGAGGTGGCGAACTTCCTTCAGGCCTCGGCGCTCTTCTGGCTTGACCGCTACCATGTCGATGCGCTGCGGGTCGATGCGGTGGCCTCGATGCTCTACCTCGACTATTCGCGCAACGCGGGCGAATGGGTGCCCAACCGCCACGGCGGCCGCGAAAATCTCGAGGCGATCGACTTCCTGCGCGCCGTGAACGAGCGGGTGCGGATCGACCATCCCGGCTGCATCACCATCGCCGAGGAATCCACGGCGTTCCCGCAGGTCAGCCGCCCGGTGGAGGAGGGCGGGCTCGGCTTCGGCTTCAAGTGGAACATGGGCTGGATGCACGATACGCTGGGTTATTTCCGGCGCGATCCGATCCACCGCAGGCACCACCAGAACGACCTGACCTTCGGCATGGTCTATGCCTTTTCCGAGGATTTCGTGCTGCCGCTCTCCCACGACGAGGTGGTGCACGGCAAGGGCTCGCTCATCGGGCAGATGGCGGGCGACCGCTGGCAGAAGTTCGCGAACCTCCGGGCCTATTTCGGCTTCATGTGGGCCCATCCCGGCAAGAAGCTGCTCTTCATGGGCGGCGAGTTCGCGCAGGAGCGCGAGTGGAACCACGACGCCTCGCTGGACTGGCACCTGCTCGACGATCCGGCCCATTCGGGCATGAAGCGGCTGGTGGCTGACCTGAACCGCGAATACCGCCGGCTGCCGGCGCTGCACCGGATGGATTGCGACCCCGAGGGCTTCGAGTGGATCGACGCGGGCGACACCGAGAACAGCGTGCTCAGCTTCCTGCGCAAGGCGCCGGGGGAAAAGCCGGTTCTGGCGGTCTGCAACCTGACGCCCGTCGTGCGCTCCGACTACCGCATCGGGGTGCCGCAGGGCGGCGAGTGGCGCGAGATCCTCAATTCCGACGCGGCGATCTACGGCGGGTCGGACGTGGGAAATCCCGGCTCGTTGCAGGCCGAGGAGGTCTCATGGCACGGGCGTCCGTTCTCGCTCCGCCTGACATTGCCGCCGCTCGCCACCATCCTGGTCATGCCTGCATGAGCTTTGCGCTCCGCGAGGGCAGCCCGTTCCCGCTCGGGGCCACCTGGGACGGGTCGGGCACCAATTTCGCGATCTTCTCGGCCAATGCGAGCAAGGTCGAACTTTGCCTCTTCGACGCGCGCGGGCGGCGCGAGATCGCCCGCGTGGCCCTGCCGGAATATACGCACGAGGTCTGGCACGGTTACCTGCCCGAGGTGCGGCCGGGGCAGCTTTACGGCTACCGCGTGCATGGCCCCTACGAGCCGCACAACGGCCTGCGCTTCAACCCCAACAAGCTGCTGATCGACCCCTATGCGCTGATGCTGCAGGGCGAGATCGTCTGGCATGACGCGGTCTTCGGCTACCGGATGGGCAACGCCCGCGCCGACCTCTCGTTCGACCGGCGGGACTCGGCCTTCGTGATGCCGAAATGCGTGGTGGTCGATCCCGCGGTGACCTGGGGGCCGGACTATTCCCCGCGGACGCCCTGGTCCGAGACGATCATCTACGAGGCGCATGTGAAGGGGATGACGGCGCTCAACCCCGAGATCCCGGACCGGGTGCGCGGCAGCTTTGCCGCGCTCGCCGATCCGCGCGCCATCGACCATCTGGTGAAGCTCGGCGTGACGGCGGTCGAGCTGATGCCCACGCAGGCCTTCTTCGACGACCGCTACCTGATCGAGAAGGGGCTCACGAACTACTGGGGCTACAACACCATCGGCTTCTTCGCGCCGGCCACCCGCTACATCTCGCCCGGCGGCGGCGTGCATGAGTTCAAGCTGATGGTGCGCCGCCTGCACGAGGCCGGGATCGAGGTGATCCTCGACGTGGTCTACAACCACACGGCCGAGGGCAACCATCTGGGGCCCACGCTGTCCTTCAAGGGCATCGACAACGCCAGCTACTACATGCTCGGCGACGATCCGCGCTATTACTACGACACCACGGGTTGCGGGAACACGGTGAACCTCGGGCACCAGCGGGTGCTGCAGATGGTGATGGACAGCTTGCGCTACTGGGTCGAGGCCTGCCACGTCGATGGCTTCCGCTTCGATCTGGCGACCTCGCTCGGGCGCGACCGACAGGGGTTCAACGCGAACGCGGTCTTTCTCGATGCCGTGCGGCAGGACCCGGTGCTGGGCCGGGTCAAGCTGATCGCCGAGCCGTGGGACACCGGCCACGTCGGCTACCAGCTGGGCAATTTCCCTCCGGGCTGGGCCGAGTGGAACGACCAGTACCGCGACACCGTGCGCTCCTACTGGAAGGGCGACGAGGGCGAGCTGCCGGGCCTGGCCTCGCACCTTCTGGGCACGGCGGGCCTCTTCGACCGGCGGGGGAGGCGGCCCTGGGCCAGCATAAATTTCGTCACGGCCCATGACGGTTTCACCCTGTCCGACACGGTCTCCTACAACGACAAGCACAATGCGGCGAACCAGGAGGACAACCGCGACGGCCATTCCGACAATCGCAGCTGGAACTGCGGCGAGGAGGGGCCCTCCGAGGACGAGGAGGTGCTCGATCTTCGCGACCGGATGCGCCGGGCGATGATGGGCACGCTCCTGATCTCGCAGGGCACGCCGATGATCCTGATGGGCGACGAGGTGGGCCGCAGCCAGGGCGGCAACAACAACGCCTATTGCCAGGACAACGAGATGAACTGGCTGAAGCTCGACGATCTGTCGGCGCGGGACGCGGCCTTTCTCGACTTCACCCGGCGGCTGATCGCCCTGCGGAAGGGGCGGCCGTTCTTCCGGCACCCGTCCTTCCTGCACAAGGCGGCCGTGGGGCAGCGGCCGGTCGAGGTCTGCTGGTTGCGCCCCGACGGCGAGGAGATGATGCCCGAGGACTGGCACAACCCGGCCGCGCGCACCTTGGGCCTGTTGATCCGGAACAAGCCGGCGGTGCTCGCGCTTTTCGACAGCCACTACGAGGAGGTGCCGTTCACGTTGCCGCACTGCGGCGGCTGGTGGCGGATGATCCTCGACACGGCGGCCGGACGGGTGCGCGAGCGGCCGGTGCCCATCCGGGCGGCGGGCTTTGCCGTGCCGCCGCGGGGACTGATGGTGCTGGAGGAGCATGAATGAGCGATTGGACCTGGGGACCGCGGATCGAGGATGGCTCCGTCCGCTTCCGCCTGTGGGCGCCGTCCGAAGAGCGGCTCGGGCTGCGGCTGGACGGGCAGGATCACCCGATGGAGCGGCAGGAGGGCGGCTGGTTCGAGGTCCGGCTTCCGGCGCAGGTGGGCATGGACTACGGCTTCGTGCTGGCCAGCGGGCAGGTGGTGCCCGATCCCGCGGCCCGCGCGCAGGCGGGCGATGTCCATGGCCTCTCACGGCTGGTCGCGGACAGCTACGACTGGAAGACCGACTGGACGGGCCGCCCCTGGGCCGAGACCGTCGTGATGGAGCTGCACATCGGCACCTTCACCCCGGAGGGCACCTTCCGCGCGGCCATTGAACGCCTGCCGCATCTGGCCGAGATCGGCATCACCATGATCGAGCTGATGCCCGTGGCGCAGTTCGCCGGCAACCGGGGCTGGGGCTATGACGGCGTCCTGCTCTATGCGCCGCATCCCGCCTACGGCACGCCCGATGATCTGAAGGCGCTGGTCGATGCCGCGCACGGGCTGGGGATGAGCGTGGTGCTCGACGTGGTCTACAACCACTTCGGGCCCGAAGGGAATTATCTCGGCGCCTATGCGGCCGAGTTCTTCGACCCCGAGCGGCACACCCCCTGGGGCAGCGCCATCGCCTATCACCTGCCGGCCGTGCGCAGCTTCTTCATCGAGAACGCGCTCTACTGGCTGACCGAATTCCGCTTCGACGGGCTTCGGATCGACGCGGCCGACCATATCCGCGATCCCGAATCCGATCCCGAGGTGCTGGTGGATCTGGCCCGCTCCATCCGGCAGGCGATCCCGGACCGGCCCATCCATCTCACGACCGAGGACAACCGCAACATCACCCGCCTCCATGAACGGGGCCCGCAGGGCGAGGTGGTGCTGCATACGGCCGAGTGGAACGACGACCTGCACAATGTCGCGCATGTCCTGCTGACGGGCGAGACCGAGGGCTATTACTGCGACTTCGTGAAGGATCACTGGCGCAAATACGCCCGCGCGCTGGCCGAGGGCTTCGTCTATCAGGGCGAACAGTCCGAGCATGAGGGGGCGCCGCGCGGGGTGCCTTCGGGCCATCTGCCGCCGCTGGCCTTCGTCGATTTCCTCCAGAACCACGACCAGATCGGCAACCGCGCCTTCGGCGAGCGGCTGACGACGCTGGCGCCCGAGGCGCGGCTGCGGGCCATGATGGCGATCCTGCTGCTCTCGCCGCATGTGCCGCTCCTGTTCATGGGCGAGGAATGGGGCGAGACGCGCCCCTTCACCTTCTTCACCGACTTCACCGGAGAGCTGGCCGATGCGGTGCGCGAGGGGCGGCGCAAGGAGTTCGCGCATTTCTCGGCCTTTCAGGGGCTCGACCTTGAACGGACCGTGCCCGACCCGAACGCCGAAGGCACCTTCCTCTCCTCCAGGCTCGACTGGGACCACCGCGACACCGGGCGCGGCCGGTCCTGGATGGCGTTTGTCCGCGCTTTGCTGGCCACCCGCGCGCGAGAGATCGCCCCGCGGCTTGAGCGCGCGCCGGGCAACGGCGGCCGCGTGGTCGCCGTTGCGGACGATCGGGTGGCGGTGGACTGGCAGCTCGAGGGGGCGGTGCTGCGGCTGCGTGCCAACCTCGACGACCGGCCGCAGGACTTGCCCCACGCGGAGGGGCGTGTGATCCATGCCTCACCCGGCGCCGCGCCCGGCGCTCCGCTGCCGGCCTGTTCGGTGCTGGTCACGCTCGAGGAGCCCGCATGAGCCAGACCATTGAAGAAAGGGCGGCAGAGTTCGCCATCCAGCCCAGCTACCACGCGCTCGGGGGCGAGTTTGTCCGCCCGCCGGTCGAGACCCTGCGCGCGCTGCTGGACGCCTTCGGCATCCCGCCGGAGGGTCCGCCGCCCGACCGCGCCCCGCCCGAGATGCGCGCGCCCGAGGGCGAAGCCTGCTTCCTGCCTGAGGGCGAGATGCGGCTCTGGGGGATCGCGGCGCAACTCTACCAGCTGCGCTCCGGGCGCAACTGGGGGATCGGCGACTTTGCCGACCTCTGCGCGCTGGCGCGGATCGCGGGCGCCGCGGGGGCGGACTTCATCGGGCTGAACCCTCTGCACGCGCTCTTTCTGGCCAATCCCGCTCACACGAGCCCCTTCTCGCCCTCGAACCGGCGCTTCCTGAACCCGCTCTACATCGCGGTGGACCGCGTGCCGGGCTACCGCGACGAGCTTGCGCCCGAGGGGCTCGACCAACTGCGCGCGCCCGATCTGGTGGATTATCCGGCTGTGGCCGCGGCCAAGCTGGATGCCCTGCGGATCCTCTGGCGCGAAGGGCCGGACGATCCGCTGGCCTTCATGCGCTTCTGCACCGAAGGCGGCGAGCTTCTGCGGCGGCACGCGCTGTTCGAGGTCATCTCGGCGCAGATGGTGGCCGACGGGCACGGGGCCGGCTGGCGCGGCTGGCCCGAGGGCTTCCATGACGCCGAAAGCCCCGAGGTGGCGGAGTTCGCGGACGCGCGGGCCGATGAGGTGGGGTTCCACCTCTGGCTGCAATGGATCGCCGACCGGCAGCTCGGCGAGGCGCGCGATGCCTGCCGGGCGGAGGGCATGAAGATCGGCCTCTATCTCGACTTCGCCGTGGGCGAGGTGCCGGACGGATCGAGCACCTGGTCGGACCCGAGTCTTGCCGTGCCGGGCCTGCGCATCGGCGCCTCGCCCGACTGGTTCAACGCGCAGGGGCAGGACTGGGGCCTTGCGCCGCTGTCGCCCGTCAAGCTCGCCGATCTCCATGCGGCCCCCTTCGGGGCGCTGATGCAGGATGCGACGCGGCGGGCGGGCGCGCTGCGGATCGACCATGCGATGGGGGTCTGGCAGCTTTTCCTCATCCCCGACGGGATGGGCGCGCCGCAGGGCACCTACGTCCGCTACCCGATCGAGGACATGCTCCGCGCCCTGGCCGAGGCCTCGCGCCGCAACCGGACGATCGTGATCGGCGAGGATCTGGGCAACGTGCCCGAGGGGTTCCGCGAGGTGATGGCGCGGATGAACATCCTCTCCTACCGCATCCTGCTCTTCGAGCGGCACGACCACGGCTACATCGCCCCCGAGCATTATCCGCGTGAGGCGCTCGTCTGCCTCTCGACCCATGACCTGCCCACCTTCCGCGGCTGGTGGCGGGGCGACGACGTGGCGATCCGGCGCGACTTCCACCTGATCTCGGATGAGGCCGCCCGCCAGCAGGGTGAGTTCCGCTGGACCGAGCGGCGCCAGCTGCTCGAGGATCTGGCGCGGGCGCGCCTGATGGGCTGGGACGAGATCGACCGGATCGGCCCCGAGGATCCGCCCGAGGCGCTGGTGGTGGCGGTGCACCGCCATCTTGCGCGCACGCCCTCGCGGCTCTTTGCCGTGCGGATCGAGGACATGGCGGGTGAGGTCGCGCCGGTGAACGTGCCCTCGACCGTGGACGAACATCCCAACTGGCGGCGCAGGCTCGGCGTGCCGCTGGAGGCTCTCGCCGACACCGCGCTCTTCCGCGGCATCGCCGGGGCCGTTGCCGCCGAGAGACCCAGGGAGCCCACATGAGCGTCCGCGCGACCTACCGCATCCAGTTCACCTCCGACTTCCGGTTTGCGGATGCGGCGCGGCTTGCGCCCTACCTCGCCCGGCTGGGGATCAGCCACCTCTACGCCTCGCCCATCCTTGCCGCGCGCGAGGGCTCGACCCACGGCTATGACGGGGTTCACTACAGCCTCATCAGCCCCGAGCTGGGCGGCGAGGACGAGTTCCGCGCCATGGCCGCGACCTTCCGGCAGCACGGGATGGGGGTGATCGTCGATTTCGTGCCGAACCACATGGGGGTAGGGGGCGCGGACAATGTCTTCTGGCTCTCGGTGCTGGAATGGGGCCGGCAGAGCCCGGTCGCGGGCTGGTTCGACATCGACTGGGAGAGCCCGACACCGGGCCTTGCCGGCAAGGTGCTGATGCCGTTCCTTGGGGATCAGTATGGCGAGGTGCTGGCGCGGGGCGAGCTGGAGCTGCGCTACGACGCCGATCGCGGCGCCTTCGCGGTCTGGGCGCACGACACGCACAAGCTGCCGGTCTGCCCGCAGACCTATGCTATGATCCTGCAGGCGGCCCCCGGCTTTGAGGAGCTGGCCGCCGAGTTCGAGGCGGCGGGCGACGCCGGGCCCTCCGATCCCGTCTGGGCCGATCTGCGCCGGCGCCTGCGCCAGACCGACCCGACGCCCGCGCTGGCCGCCTTCCGCGGCACCACCGGCGATCTCGAAAGCTGGGCCGCGCTCGACCGGCTGGCCGAGGCGCAGAACTGGCGCGCGGCCAAGTTCTCGATGGACAGCGACGCGATCAACTACCGGCGCTTCTTCACCATGAGCGACCTGGCCGGTGTGCGGGTCGAGAAGGCCGAGGTCTTCGCGGGCGTGCACCGGCTGGTCCTGCGGCTGATGGAAGAGGGCGTCGTCGAGGGCATCCGCATCGACCATATCGACGGGCTGGTCGATCCCAAGGGCTATTGCCTGCGCCTGCGCGGCTCGCTCGACCGGCCGTTCCCGCTCTATGTCGAGAAGATCCTCGCCCCGGACGAGATCCTGCCGGAAAGCTGGCAGGCGGACGGGACCACGGGCTACGAGTTTGCCAATCTGGCCGTGGGGCTGCTGGCCGATCCCGCGGGATGCGAGGCGCTCACGCAGGTTCACACCGACTTCACCGGCCACACAACCGCGCCCGAGGACTTGGTCCATCAGGCCAAGCTCGAGATCATGGCCCAGCCGATGGCGGCCGAGCTGGAGAGCCTGTCGGACCGGCTTCTGGCGCTGGTGGCCGACGATCCGAGGCGGCGCGACTTCGGCCGGGCGGCGGTGCGGTCGGGCCTGTCGCAGGTGGTGGCCGCGCTCGACGTCTACCGCACCTATGCCGATCAGGACGGGCTGTCGCCAAGCGACCGGGCCCGGATCGAAGGGGCGGTGGAACGGGCACGGGCCCGCGCGCCCGAGATCGATCCGGGCATCTACGACTTCATCGCCGATGTGATGACGCTCGACCTCGGCGAGGAGCAGCCCGACAAGCGCGACGAGATCCTGGCCCTCGTCCTGCGCCTTCAGCAGTTCACGGGGCCGGTGATGGCCAAGGGGCTCGAGGACCGGGCGCTCTACCGCTATGCGCGCTTCATCGCGCTCAACGAGGTCGGCAGCGAGCCCGGCCATTTCGGCGTGAGCCTCGAGACCTTTCACCGCGCCAACCGCGACCGGCTGGAGCGTGAGCCGGGCGCCATGCTCACCACCTCGACCCACGACACCAAGCGCGGCGAGGATGCGCGGATGCGGATCGCCGCCATCAGCGGTCATGTCGGGGAATGGGCAAGGAAGGTCGAGGAGTGGCACGGCCTGCTGGCCTCCGGAGACGCGCCCGTGGACCGCAACGAGGAATATTTCTTCTACCAGTTGCTTCTGGGGGTCTGGCCGATGGATTGGGCCGGGCCGCCCCCGGCCGAGGATCTGGCCGCCCTGCGCGAGCGGGTCGAGGCGGGGATGCTCAAGTCGATCCGCGAGGCCGCGGTGAACAGCCGCTGGGTCTTTGGCAACGAGGAGTATGAGGCGGCCTTCTGCGCCTTCATCGGCCGCGCGCTGGGCGCGCCCGACAGCGCCTTCCTGCGCTCGTTCCTGGAGTTTCACGCGCGGATCCGGCCTGAGGCCGCGGCCAACATCCTCGCCCAGACCGTGCTGAAGCTGACGGTTCCGGGGATGCCGGACATCTATCAGGGGGCCGAACTCTGGGAGCAGAGCCTGGTCGATCCCGACAACCGCCGGCACGTGGATTTCACGCTTCGTGAACGGCTGCTGGCCGAACTGGTGGACAAGCCGCCGGCCGAGGCCACATCGCAGGGAGGGGCGGTGAAGATGGCGCTGACCGCGCGGCTCCTGCGGCTGCGGGCCGAGGCGCCCGCGCTCTTCGCCCGCGGCAGCTACGAGCCGTTGGAGATGCCGGAGGGGATCTGCGCCTTCCTGCGCGCGGCAGAGGGCCGCCGGATGCTGGTGGCCTGCCGGCTGAACCGTTCGCAGGGGCGCAATGCAAAAGCCGTCTTGCCAGCAGGCCGCTGGCGCGATCTGGTGACAGGTGAGACGCTGTCGGGCGACCTGACCCTCGGCCGGCTTCCCGTGGCGGTTCTCGTGGACGACGGCGAGTGACCGGGCAGGCGACGCGCTGGACATGGACCCTGGCAGTGGCTAGAACGCCGTTAGCGCTAACAGACAGCAGGACGGTCGATGGTTTCGAGAGTCATTCCCGTGGATATCTTCGATCTGGTCATCTTTGGCGGCACGGGCGACCTCGCCCGGCGCAAGATCCTGCCCGGCCTCTACCGGCGCTTCCTCGCCGGGCAGATGCCGCTTGAAAGCCGGATCATCGCCGCGGCGCGCTCGGAGATGGAGGATGAGGCATTCCGGGCGCAGGTCCGCGCCGCGCTCGAGGAGTTCGTGCCACCGGCCCGACGGGACGATCAGGCGATCGAGGGCTTTCTCGAGCGCATCCACTATGTCGCCATCGACGCGACCGGCACCTCGGGCTGGGCGCGGCTGAAGGAGATGATGCGCCCCGACGTCGTGCGGGCCTTCTATTTCTCGGTGGCGCCTTCGCTGTTCGGCGCGCTGGCCGAACGGCTGCACGAGAACGACATCGCGGGCGCGCAGAGCCGCATCGTCGTCGAGAAGCCCTTCGGCCGCGACCTCGAATCCGCCCGCGCGCTCAACCGCGTTCTGGCGCTGCATTTTGCCGAGGAGCAGATCTACCGGATCGATCACTATCTCGGCAAGGAGACGGTCCAGAACCTGATGGCGGTGCGCTTCGCCAACATCCTGTTCGAGCCGCTGTGGAAGGCGCAATATATCGATCACGTGCAGATCACGGTGGCCGAAACCGTGGGCGTGGGCGGGCGCGGGGCCTATTACGACACCTCGGGCGCCATGCGGGACATGGTGCAGAACCACCTCATGCAACTCCTCTGCCTGATCGCGATGGAGCCTCCGTATCATTTCGATCCGAACGCGGTCCGCGACGAGAAGCTCAAGGTGATCCGCGCGCTCGACCCGGTGCCCCCCGAGGACATCGTGCGGGGCCAGTATCTCGCGGGCGGCGGGCAGGAAGGCTATCTCGACCATGCCGGCAACCCACGCAGCCGGACCGAGAGCTACATCGCCATGAAGGTGCATATCTCCAACTGGCGCTGGAAGGGCACGCCCTTCTACCTGCGCACCGGCAAGCGGCTGCGCGGCCGCGCCTCCGAGATCGCCATCACCTTCCGCGAGCCGCCGCACTCGATCTTCGACGACGCCGAGGACTGGCGCGAGAACGTCCTCGTGATCCGGTTGCAGCCGGACGAGGGCATCAATCTCAAGGTGATGATCAAGGAGCCGGGGCCGGGGGGGATGCGTCTCACGCAGGTTCCGCTCGACATGTCCTTTGCCGAGGCACTCGGGCCCGACGGCGAGGACATCCCCGACGCCTACGAGCGGCTGATCATGGATGTGATCCGCGGCAACCAGACCCTCTTCATGCGCGGCGACGAGGTCGAGGCCGCCTGGGCCTGGGTCGATCCGATCATCGCCGCCTGGGAGCGTCGCGGCGACCGGCCAAAGAGCTACGAGCCCGGAACCTCCGGCCCCGAGGATGCGCTGATGCTCATGCATCGCGACGGCCGGCGCTGGCGCGAGATCCGCTGACGGCCGCAAGGCCCTGCCTGCGAGGAGAATGACCATGCAATTCGTCGAATATCCCGATCGCGAGTTCCTGATGCTGTCGCTCGCGAACCGGATCGCGGGCGAACTGGCCGACTTCCTGCGCCGCGAGGATCACGCAAGCCTCTGCGTTCCCGGCGGCACCACGCCGGGGCCGGTGTTCGACACCCTGTCGGGCGTGGACATCGACTGGCCGCGGATCACGGTCTTTCTCAACGACGAACGCTGGGTGCCCGAGACGAGCCCGCGCTCGAACACCCGGCTTCTGCGCGAACGGCTGCTGACCGGACGCGCCGCGGCCGCCGGGTTCCTGCCGCTGCGGGCCGACACCGAGACCCCCGAGGAGGCGCTCGAGGGCCTCGCCGCCGCCATCGAGCCGCATCTGCCGATTTCGGTGCTGCTTCTGGGCATGGGCGAGGACATGCACACCGCCTCGCTCTTTCCGGGCGCCGACCGGCTCGACGAGGCCCTGTCCGACAGCGCGCCCCTGCTCATGGCGCTGCGGGCCGAGGCCGCGGGCGAGCCGCGCATCACGCTCACCGCGCCCGCCCTCAAGGGGGCGCTGGCGATCCATGTCCTCATCACCGGCGCGGCGAAGCGCGCGGCGCTCGAACGGGCCCAGGGGTTGACGCCCCGAGAGGCTCCGATCAAGGCTTTGCTGGCAAACGCAACCGTGCATTGGGCGGAATAGGCACCATTGGAATGAAGCAGATCTGGCAGGCGCTGAAGGCGCATCAACAGGCGGTCGAGCATCGCCCGATCCTCGACCTTTTCGCGGACCCGCGGCGGGCAGAGAGCTTTTCGACCGGCATGGACGATATGCTGTTCGACTGGTCGAAGACCAACATCGACCATACGGCGCGCGACCTTCTGATCGATCTGGCTGGCGCGGCGGGCCTCTCCGAGAAACGCGACGCGATGTTTGCGGGCCGGAAGATCAACGAGACCGAGGGGCGCGCGGTGCTCCACACCGCGCTGCGCAACATGGACCGGCCGGTTCTGGTCGAGGGGCAGGACGTGACGGCGGGCTTGCGTGAGACGCACGCCCGGATGCAGGCCTTCGCGCGCGACCTGCGCGAGGGGCGCGTCACGGGGCAGGGCGGGCGCATCACCGACGTGGTCAATATCGGCATCGGCGGCTCGGACCTTGGCCCCGCAATGGCCTGCCTTGCGCTGGCGCCCTACGCCGACGGGCCGCGCTGCCATTTCGTCTCGAACGTCGATGGGGCCCATATTCACGACACGCTGAAGGATCTCGATCCCGCCACGACGCTGGTGATCGTCGCCTCCAAGACCTTCACCACCATCGAGACCATGACCAACGCCGAGACGGCACGGCGCTGGATGGAGGGCCGCGTCGTCCATCCCGGGGCGCAGTTCGCCGCCGTCTCGACCGCGGCCGACCGGACGGCGGCCTTCGGGATCGACCCGTCCCGCGTCTTCGGCTTCGAGGACTGGGTCGGCGGGCGCTATTCGATGTGGGGGCCCATCGGCCTTTCGCTGATGATCGCGATCGGCCCCGAGGATTTCGACGCCTTCCTCTCGGGTGGCGCCGCCATGGACCGCCACTTCCGCGAGGCGCCCTTCGCCGGGAACCTGCCGGTGCTGCTCGCGCTGGTGGGCATCTGGCACAACCAGATCTGCGGCCATGCCACCCGCGCCGTGCTGCCCTACGACCAGCGGCTCGCCCGGCTGCCCGCCTACCTCCAGCAGCTCGAGATGGAATCGAACGGCAAGCGCGTGGCCATGGACGGGCACGAGCTTGCGCTTCACTCCGGCCCGATCGTCTGGGGCGAGCCCGGCACGAACGGCCAGCACGCCTTCTACCAGCTGATCCACCAGGGCACGCGGGTGGTGCCGTGCGAGTTTCTCGTCGCACGCGAGGGCCACGAGCCGGATCTGGCCCACCAGCACCTGCTTCTCGTCTCGAACTGCCTCGCCCAGTCCGAGGCGCTCCTGCGCGGCCGCTCGCTCGACGAGGCCCGCGCGATCCTGGCGAAGAAGGGCCTGACCGGCACCGAACTCGAGCGGCAGGCGCGCCACCGGGTCTTCCCCGGCAACCGCCCCTCCACGACGCTCGCCTATCCGAAGCTCACGCCCGCGATGCTCGGCCGCATCATTGCGCTCTACGAACATAGGGTCTTTGTCGAGGGCGTGATTCTCGGCATCAACTCCTACGACCAGTGGGGCGTGGAACTCGGCAAGGAACTGGCGCTCGCGCTGCAGCCGATGCTCGAGGGCCGGGCCGGCACCGAGGGCAAGGACGGCTCCACCCGCCAGCTCATCGACTTCCTGCGCCGCTGAGGCGGGGCACCCCCACCTTCACTCTTGTCCAAATATCCCGGGGGTCCGGGGGCAGAGCCCCCGGCCTTCGGCCGCCGCCGCCGCGGGTCAGATCACGGCGGTCACGATGACCTCGACCCGGTAGCCCGGCGCTGCGAGCTTCGCCTCGCCGGTCGCGCGGGCCGGGCAATGCCCCTGCGGCACCCATTCGTCCCAGACCGCGTTCATCTCGGCGAAATCGGCCATGTCGGCCAGCCAGATCTGGGCCGAGACGATGCGGGTCTTGTCGCTGCCGGCCAGCGCGAGCAGGCGGTCCACTTCGGCGAGACAGGTGCGGGTCTGCGCGGCCACGGACTCGCCCGGATGGCCGACCTGACCCGCAAGCCAGACCAGGCCATTGGCCCTGACGGCCTGGCTCATGCGTGCGCCGGTTTCGTATCGGGTGATCTCGGTCATGAAGGTCTCCTTGAATGATGCCTCTTGTTAACCGAGCGGCATCCTGCGGAAAAGCCGCCCCGCGCGGGGGCCGGTCCCTGGCGACGCGTGGACCGGCCCGTGACCCGCTACTCCGATCCGGCCTCGGCGATAAGCATGTCCGTTCCGCCCTGCGTGCCCCGCCGGTGCGCCTGTTCGTCCTTCGGCTCGAAATCGGGAAATTCGTCCCCGGCGGCGGCATGCCCGTGGAAATCGGGGCGGCTGCGGCGGCTTCGGGGGCGGGCCCGCAGGAATATCCTCTCTTGATTTTCCCCGCCCGACGCTCGATCTGAAGCCCAATCCAAACCTGAGGACATGTGACGCCATGCGACTGATTCCGCTTGCCACCGCGGCTCTGATGGCCATCTCCGCGCCCGCCGTCGCCCAGCAGGGCTTCGGTCCGCTTCTGACCCCCGAGCAGGCCGCCGCAGCGCAGGCGTCGGGCAAGGCGCTCTTCATCGACATCCGCGCCGGTGAGGAGGGCAAGCCCTCGCCCTACGCCGAGGGTCACATCGCGGGCGCCGTTTCCGCTCCCTACGGCCTGTTCCGCGGGCCTGCCGACAATCCCGGCAAGGTGCCCGAGGCCGACCGGCTGACCGAGATCCTGCAGGGCCTCGGCGTTACGGCGGATCGTCCGACCGTCATCGTCCATGAGGGCAAGGACGCCACCGACTTCGGCGCCGCCGCCCGGGTTTACTGGACGCTGAAATCGAGCGGCGTGAGCCAGCTGGCCATCATCAACGGGGGCATGCGCGGCTGGCAGGAGGCGGGTCTTCCGCTGAGCACCGAGGCCGTGACCCCCAGCCCCAGCGACTTCACCGTGGCCTTCTCGGACGCCTGGCTGGCCACCGAGCAGGACGTGCGGAAGGTTGTCGAGGGCGAAGGGCAGGCGACGCTGGTCGATGCGCGCCCGCAGGAGTTCTGGGAAGGCAAGAAGGCCGCTCCGGCCGCCGCCCGTCCCGGCACGCTGCCGCAGTCGGAATATTTCACACATGACCGCTGGTTCGGCTCGAACCCTGCGGTGATGGATGCGGACCGCGCCCGGAGCCTTGCGGCCGAGGCGGGCTACACCGGCGGCGAAGAACTTATCTCCTTCTGCAACACCGGCCACTGGGCGGCGACCAACTGGTTCGCGCTGAGCGAGCTGGCGGGCGTCGAGAACGTCAAGCTCTACCCCGAATCGATGGTGGGCTGGTCGAACGCCGGCCTGCCGATGGAGAATGTTCCGGGGCCGCTCCAGAACCTCTGGAACCAGATCAGCGGCGTCTTCTGAGGATCGGACGATGATGGACAGGATGGCGACCGCCGGGCCGGTCCCGGCGGGCCTCGGGGGCCGGAGCCTCCTCATGGCGGCGGGCCTTCTTGCGGTGCTGGCCGTGGCGACGCTGGTGGGCGGACGCTACGGCCTGCTGCTTGCAATCGGGCTCGGCTTCGGGATCACGCTGGAAGGCTTGCGCTTCGGCTTTGCCGGGCCGTGGCGCGCGATGATCCTGCGCAGAGAGCCCGCGGGCCTTCTGGCGCAACTGCTGGCCATCGCGCTGGTCGCGGTGGTGGCGATCCCCCTCATCGGGGCCAATCCCTCGGAACTGATCGGCGCGCACGCGCCGGTCGGCTGGGCCATGGTGGGCGGAGCCTTCGTCTTCGGCATCTGCATGCAGCTGGTGCTGGGCTGCGGCTCTGGCACGCTTGTGAATGCCGGAAGCGGCAACGCGGTGGCGGCGCTGGCCCTGCCGTTCTTTGCCGTGGGCAGCTTCCTCGGGGCCTATCACATCGACTGGTGGAACGGGTTCGGTCTCGCGCCGGTGGTGGTGCTCGACGGCCTCTCGGGGCTGGGCGTGACGCTGGCGGCCCTTGCGGCCGTGGCGCTGGTGGCGATCTGGCTCGGCGTGCCGGGCGGGGCGCGGCTTCCGCGGCGGCTCTGGCTGGCGGCGGCGGCGCTGGCGGTGCTGGCGCTGCTCAACCTTGTGGTGGCGGGGCAGCCCTGGGGCGTGGTCTATGGCCTCGGGCTCTGGGCCGCCAAGGGGGCCGTCGCGATGGGCGCGGACCTCTCGGCCTCCGCCTTCTGGAGCGCGCCCGCGCAGGTCGAACGGCTGCGTGAGAGCGTGCTGACCGACGTGACCTCGCTCACCAACATCGGGATGATCGCGGGGGCGGTGGGGGTGAGCCTCTGGCGGGGGGGCCTCGGCACCGCGGTTCCGGGCCTGCCGGCCAAGGCCTGGGTTGCGGCCGTGATCTCGGGGCTGCTTCTGGGCTACTCGTCGCGGCTGGCCTTTGGCTGCAACGTGGGCGCCTTCTTCAGCGGCATCTCGACGGGCAGCCTGCACGGCTGGGTCTGGTTCGTGGCGGCCTTCGCAGGCTCCTGGGTCGGCATCCGCATGCGGCCCGGCCTGGGGCTGGAGGGACCGCGATGACCAGGAAACCCGTGGCTCTCCTCGTCCTGTTGGCGGTGGCGGGGGTGCTGGCCCTCGATGCGGCGGTCAGCGAGCCGCCCAACCCCTACCAGGCGCCGCCAATCCTCGCCCTCGGGTCGGGGCTCGCGCCGGGCGGGGCGCACTGCTCGGCGGCCGGTTCCTGACACGCGGCGCCCCTCGGGGCGCCGTTTTCCGTTTCGGCTGCCGGACGGTCCGCCGCGGGCGGCCGCAAGCATCCCGCGCGCGGGAGGGCGCAGGGCGGAACGCTTCAGGATTTTCGTTGACAGAACCGTGAACTGGTCAGCTATTCTGACCGCGCGGCGCCGTTGGGAGGCGGGCCGCTTCTGCACGACAGACCGGACCCCTTCCGCGGCGTCTCTGGCCCGCGGCCAGTCCGGCGTGACGGTTCAACACGGGAGGAAGACATGAAGCGACTGACAGCGTCCCTCGCGGCACTTTCCCTGACCGCGGGACTTGCCCATGCGCAGGGTGCCGACGTGCCCGACAACCTCGAGAGGCTCTCGAATTTCCAGAGCACGGGCAAGACCGACTTCACCTTCATCGAGCAGGGCGGGGACTTCGCCGAAGGCATCAAGCGCACGCTCGAGCGGATCACGCTGCCGCCGGGCTTCCGCATCGGCCTTTACGCGGTCGTGCCCGACGCGCGGCACATGGCGGTGGGGCCGCAGGGCATCGTGACCTTCGTCGGCACCCGCAAGGACAAGGTCTGGGCCGTCACCGACCGCAACAAGGACCGGGTCGCCGACGAGGTGAAGGACTTCGCCCCCTCGCTGCGCTTTGCCATCCCGAACGGGCCCTGCTTCTCGAAGGACGGCTTCCTCTACATCGCCGAGCAGAACCGGGTGCTCCTGTTCCCCGCGGCCGAGTTCTTCTACGAGTCGGGCGACGTGGCGGCCTTCAACCTCGTCAAGCAGGGCGAGCTGATCCCGGTCGAGGAGGAGAGCTTCAACCACACGGCGCGGGTCTGCGACATCGGGCCGGACGGGATGATCTACATCGCGCTCGGCCAGCCCTTCAACGTGCCGGCGCCCGAAAAGCGCGAACTTTACGACAAGTGGGGCATCGGCGGCATCATCCGCATGAAGACGGACGGCAGCGGCCGCGAGGTCTTTGCCCGCGGCATCCGCAACTCGGTGGGCATGGACATCCACCCCGAGACGGGCGAGGTCTGGTTCACCGACAATCAGGTGGACGGGATGGGCGACGACATCCCGCCGGGCGAACTGAACCGCGCGACGGGTCCGGGGCAGAACTTCGGCTTCCCCTGGTATGGCGGCGGCAGCGTCCGCACCGTCGAATACAAGGACGACGAGCCGCCTGCGGATGCGGTGATGCCCGTGGTCGAGATGGAAGCCCATGCCGCCGATCTCGGCATGATGTTCTACACCGGCTCGATGTTCCCCGAGGAATACCGCGGGGCCATCTTCTCGGCGCAGCACGGCTCGTGGAACCGGACGACGCCGGTCGGCGCGCGCGTCATGGTCACCACCCTCGCCGAGGATGGCAGCGCCACGACGAAACCCTTCGCCGAAGGCTGGATCGACGAGAACGGCGAATATCTCGGCCGGCCCGTGGATGTGGCGCAGCTGCGCGACGGCTCGATCCTCGTGTCGGACGATCTCGTGGGGGCGATCTACCGCATCTGGTATCAGCCGGAATGAGGCGGTTTGCGCTTGTGGCCGGTCTGGGCGGGGTTCTCCTCGCCCAGGCCGCGCCCGCCGAGGAGCCGGCCGGCAATCCCGCCGCGGGCAAGGTGGCGGCCGGGCTCTGCCGCACCTGCCACGGGCTGAACGGGTTCGCCCGCATCCCCATCGCCCCCCATATCGGGGGCGAGCATCCTTCCTACATCCGCCATCAGCTCGAGGCCTTCCGCTCGGGCGCGCGCGAGCATGAGATCATGTCGGTGGTGGCCGCCTCGCTCACCGATGTCCAGATCGCCGATCTCGCCGCCTGGTTCGCCATCCAGCGGATTCGGGCCGAGCTGAAGCCGGGGGTCGATCCGCATGCCGCGCCCGAGGCTTGCGCGCTCTGTCACGGCGCCGACGGGCTGGCGGTGCTGGAGGATGCGCCGAACCTCGCCGGCGAGAACTCGATCTATATCGAGACGCAGCTCAAGGCCTTTCGGACCGGCCGGCGGGTGCATGAGATCATGTCGCCCATCGCCGCGGAGCTGACCGACGACGAGATCCGTGCCGCCGCGGACTGGTATGCGGCGGTCGAGATCGAGATCGCGCCGCCGCCCTGAGCCCGCGATCAGGCCACGGCCATCCGTTGCCGCGCGGCCTGATCCTCGAGCGCCACGCGCTCGGACGTCTTCTGCAGCCCGTGGACGAGGAAGACGCCCATGAAGAAGTGGTAGAGGACCGTCATCGGCAGCAGGTGGAACAGATAGATCCAGCCGCCCCAGATCGTGGCCAGCGCAACCACCACGAGCGAGCCCACGAACGAGACCACGAAGGTGATCAGGATCGCCGCGCCGTTGACGCCCGTATAGCGTCCGACGATGGCGCGGCGCTCGATCTCGGTCGCGCCGAAGAGAAGGGCCAGCGAGGCGGCCAGCGAGAGGGTGATGAAGAGGAACACTCGCATATCCTTTCGTTCTGCCCGCACCGGGGCGCCGGTCGCGCCCCGGTGCAGGCCCCTCGTAGCGCCGGAACCGTCACCGCACAATGAGGCGAGATGACCGCCGCTGCCGGGCCGCTGCGAGACGTCTGGTGGGTGGTGAGGGACTCGAACCCCCGACATTCTCGGTGTAAACGAGACGCTCTACCAACTGAGCTAACCACCCCGCGGATCGCCCTCTACCTCGGGCAGGGGCGGTTCCGCAAGTCCGCAAACGGCGCGATGTGGCATCTGCGCGGTCCGTAGACGCGGCCGATGCGGTCTCGGATCGGCACACGCGCAACGGTGCTGCCTGCCTTGCGTCGCGCGGGGGACGGAAAACGGTTGTATCCCGGAAGGCACTGGGGAAAGCTGAAGGGGCGGAGCCGAACCGTCGCGGCGTCCTGTCTGCGTTGGCAGGCGGTCGCGGGAGGACGGATCGGGAAGGGGCCGGGCGGCGGCCGCACCTCCCGGCGCGGAACAGGAGGCTGCGGCGGTGCGTTCCATCGCGCAATGCCGGGCGCTTCGGCCGGATCGCGCAGGTGACAGGCGAGTCGGAGCAGGGCTGACAGGACATTGGGCGCAACAGGAACCACCCCGTCGGCGGCGCGGATCAGCGGACGGCTGACCATCGAGACTCTGGCCCGGACGCGGCACAACCTCGCGTCCGCCGAGCGGGAAGGGCGGCTCGACATGGGGGCCGTCGAGGCGCTCGACACGGCCGGCGCCTGGGCCATCCTCAGCGCGCAGAAGCGCGCCGAGGCCAGCGGGCGTTCGTTCGAGATCGTGAACCTGAGCGAGGCCCACCGCCACCTGCTGGCCACCGTTGCCGACGCCATGCCCGAGCCCGAGCCGCGGCGTCGGACGATCCCGGGCCGGCCGGGGGACGGGCTGGCGCAGCTCGGGCAGGAGGTGGCCGGAGGGCTGCGGGGCAGCCTCGATTCCGTGGCCTTCTTCGGCCAGGTCGTGGCTCATCTGGGAGCCCTTCTGATCCATCCGCGGCGGCTGCGCCTTACGCCGCTCGTGCATCACATGCAGGAGGCGGGCTGGAACGCCGTGCCGATCGTCACGCTGATGGGCTTCCTGATCGGCATCGTCCTGGCCTTCCAGGGCTCGACCCAGCTCAAGCCCTTCGGGGCCGAGGTCTATGTCGTGGATCTCGTGGCCATCTCGATCCTGCGCGAGCTGGGGATCCTGCTGACGGCGATCATCGTGGCGGGCCGGTCGGGCTCGGCCTTCACCGCCGCCATCGGCTCGATGAAGATGCGCGAGGAGATCGACGCGATGCGCGTGCTCGGGCTCGATCCGATCGACCGGCTGGTGCTGCCGCGGCTGATCGCGCTGGTGATCCTGCTGCCCGTGCTCGGCTTCATCGCCTCGATGGCCGGGCTGGTCGGGGGCGCGCTGATGGCCTGGATCGACCTCGGCATCACGCCGGGGATGTTCCGCACGCAGCTTCTGGCCGACACGGACGTGAGCCACGCGATCATCGGCCTCGTCAAGGCGCCCTTCTTCGCCCTGATCATCGCCGTGATCGGCTGCCATCAGGGGATGCAGGTCTCGGGCAACGCCGAGTCGCTCGGCAGCCACACCTCGCGCTCGGTGGTGCAGGCGATCTTCCTCGTGATCGTGGTGGACGCGCTCTTCTCGATCTTCTTCGCGGTCTGGGGGCTCTGATGGAACGGGAGGTCGTGATCGAGGTGCGCGGGCTCAAGAACCAGTTCGGCCCGAACGTGATCCACGAGGATCTGGATCTCGACATCTACCGGGGCGAGGTGCTGGGTATCGTCGGCGGCTCGGGCACGGGCAAGTCGGTGCTGCTGCGCTCGATCGTGGGCCTGCAGGCGCCGCGGGCGGGCAGCGTCCGGGTCTTTGGCGTGGATGTGCGCCAGGCGCCGCGGGCCGAGATGGCGCGGGTCGAGAACCGCTGGGGCGTGATGTTCCAGGACGGGGCTCTCTTCTCCTCGCTCACGGTGCGCGAGAATGTCGAGGCGCCGATGCGCGAGCGGACGGACCTCGATCCCGAGACCCGCCGGGCGCTCGCCGACCTCAAGATCGCCATGGTGGGGCTGCCGCCCAAGGCACGCACCCTCTTTCCGTCCGAATTGTCGGGGGGGATGCGCAAGCGGGCCGGGCTGGCGCGGGCGCTCGCGCTCGATCCCGACATCCTCTTTCTCGACGAGCCGACGGCCGGCCTCGATCCGATCGGCGCCTCGGAGTTCGACGCGCTGATCCGCAACCTGCAGACATCCCTTGGACTGACGGTGTTTCTCGTGACGCACGATCTCGATACGCTGCATGCAACCTGCGACCGCATCGCGGTTCTGGCAGAAAGGAAAGTTCTGGTGACGGGAACCATCCGCGAGCTGATGGAGGTGGACCACCCCTGGGTGCGCGACTATTTCCACGGGCCGCGCGCCCATGCGGCGCTGCTGGCGGCGGAGGGCTGAGCGATGGAGACGCGCGCGCGCTATGTGCTGATCGGGATCTTCACGCTGCTGAGCATTCTCGCCACGCTGGGCTTCCTGCTGTGGCTTGCCAAGGTCGAACTGGACCGCACCTACGCCGAATACGACATCCTCTTCACCAGCGTCGAGGGTCTGGGGCGTGCCAGCCCGGTGCGCTACAACGGTGTGGATGTGGGCGAGGTGCTGACGATCGAGGTGGACGAGGAGGATCCCTCTCTCGTCCGGGTGGGGATCCAGATCGCGGCCACCACCCCGGTGCGGATCGACACGCGGGCGCAGGTGGCTTCGCAGGGGGTGACGGGCGTCTCCTATGTCGCGCTCTCGGGCGGCGCGGCCCCGGAGCCGCTTCGGGCCGAAGAGGGCCAGTGGCCTCCGGTGATCCCCTCGGAACGATCGGCCGTGCAGGCGCTGACCGCCGATGCGCCCACGCTGCTGGCCGAGGCGATCGCGCTTCTGAAGGACATCCAGACCTTCACCGGCCCCGAGAACCGGGCCGCTGTCGAAAGCATCCTGACCAACGCCGACGCCTCGGTGCAGAACATCGCGGCCATCACGCGCGACGCGGCCGAGGCCACCGCGCGGCTGAACGACTTCACCGCCCGGCTCGACACGATGGCGGATCGCGCCGAGGGGGCGCTTGCCACGCTCGAGACCGCGCTCGAGGAAGGGCAAGGGGCGGCCTCGGCGGCCCGCGACACGTTCGAATCGGTCAACCGGGTCGTGGGTCAGGACGTGCCGCCAATGCTCGCCCAGATCCGCAGCGCCGTTGCCGGGATCGAACAATCCGTTGCGGGCATCCGCAACTTCGCCGACAACGGGCTGCCGCAATACGCCAGCCTCGCCGCCGAGACCCGCCGGACGGTCACGAACTTCAACTCGCTGATCGCCCAGATCTCGCGCGATCCGGCACGGTTCTTCCTCGGCAACCAGACCCCATCCTACAGGAGATGACGATGCGCGCCCTGACCCGTTCCACACTCCTCGTCGCGGCCCTGATGCTGGCGGGCTGCGGTGCCGTCTCGTCGCTCTCGCGCGCCTCCGAGCAGCTTGACACCTACACCCTGTCGCCCCTGCCCGGACCGGGAGGCGGCGGCGCGCGTCATGTGGTGGTCGAGCCGGTGACGGCCGGCGGGGCCTTGGCGACAGACCGGATCCTGATCAAGCCCTCGCGCGTGCAGGCCCAGTATCTGCCCGACGCGCGCTGGTCGGACCCGGCTCCGGCGCTGGTGCAGACGCTGCTGGTGGGGTCGCTCCAGAATGCCGGCGGCTTCCGGCTGGTGGCGCGCGAGGCCGCGGGGCTGGTGCCCGACTACACGCTGATGACCGAACTGCGCGACTTTCAGGCCGAGGCCCCTCCCGGAGCGACGCCGGTGGTCAGGGTGGCGATGGTCCTGACGCTGATCCGCGAATCCGACCGGAGCGTGGCCTCCAGCCGGCGCGTCGAGGCCGTTGCGCCAGCCGCCTCCGACACGACGGGCGATGTCGTCGTTGCCTTCGAGGCGGCGGTGACGCAGGCGCTGGGGCAGGCGATCGGCTGGGCGCGGGCGCAGGCGCGCTGAGCCCACGCCGGCGCATGTCGTTTTCTGGCGGCAAGCGCCGGAATCGATGCCGGACTCGGCCTCGAAAAGCGTCATAAGGACGCAAAAGGGCAGCCGGCTTTTGGAGGATGGGCGATGAACGAGGTCACGGCACGCAGGGCGCGGGGTGGCGGCGGATCGGCGCGGCGGGCGGAGCGGACGGCTGTCAGCCTCGAGACGGCGAAGTTCATCACCCGCAACATCCCGAACTTCGAGATCCTGAACGAAGAGGCGCTCCAGATCATCGAGTGGAACGCCGAGACGGTCCTCGAGGAGATCGGCGTCAACTTCCTTGAAAATCCGGCGGCTTTGCAGCGGTGGCGCGACGCCGGCGCCGATGTGCGCGGCGAGCGGGTGCATATTCCCCGCGGGCTCGCGCGCAAGCTCTGCGCGACGGCGCCGTCGAGCTTTACCCAGCACGCCCGCAACCCCGCCCGCAATGTCGAGATCGGCGGGCGCAATCTCGTGCTGGCGCCGGTCTACGGCCCGCCCTTCGTGCGCGACCACGAGGGCGGGCGGCGCTACGCCACGATGGAGGACTTCCGCAATTTCGTGAAGCTCGGCTACATGTCGAAGTGGCTGCACCATTCCGGCGGCACGGTCTGCGAGCCGACCGACGTGCCGGTGAACAAGCGTCACCTCGACATGCTCCACGCCCACATGACGCTCTCGGACAAGCCTTTCATGGGCTCTGTCACCGAGCCGTCGCGGGCCGAGGACTCGGTCGAGATGGCCAAGCTCCTGTTCGGCGCGGAGTTCGTCGATCAGAACACGGTGATGACCTCGCTCGTGAACATCAACTCGCCGCTTACCTTCGACGCGACGATGATGGGCGCGCTCGAGGTCTATGCGGCGGCCAACCAGGCGGCCATCGTCTCGCCCTTCATCGTGGGCGGTGCCATGGCCCCGGTGACGGTGGCGGGGACGCTGACCCAGGTGTTGGCCGAGGTGCTGGCCGGCGTGGCCTACAGCCAGCTCATCCGGCCCGGTGCCCCGGTGATCTTCGGCGCCTTCGTCACCTCGATCGACATGAACTCGGGTGCCCCCACCTTCGGCACGCCCGAGGCCGCCCACATCACCTACGGCGCCGGCCAGCTCGCCCGCCGGCTGGGTCTGCCCTACCGCTCGGGCGGCTCGTTCTGCGGCTCGAAGCTGCCGGATGCGCAGGCCGCCTATGAGACGGCCAACTCGCTCAACGTGGCGCTGATGTCGGGCGTGAACTTCATGCTCCACGCCTGCGGGTGGCTCGAGGGCGGGCTCGTCTCGTCCTACGAGAAGTTCGTCATGGACTCCGACCAGCTGGGCACGCTTCATCACCTGGCGCAGGGCGTCGCGATGGATGAGAACGGGCAGGGGATGGATGCGATCCGCGAAGTGGGCCCCGGCGGGCACTATCTCGGCTGCGCCCACACGCAGGCCAACTTCAAGTCGGCCTTCTGGCGCTCGGACCTGTTCGACTACAAGCCCTTCGAGACGTGGGAGGAAGAGGGCGCGCGCGACACCGAAGTGCTTGCGGCCGCCCGGGTGAAGAAGCTTCTGGCCGACTACCAGAAGCCCGCGCTCGACGAGGCGGTGGCCGAATCCCTCTCCGCCTATGTGGCGCGCAAGAAGGAAGCGACGCCCGACGCCTTCATCTGACGCCCGCTGGCGGGTGCTGACGGTTCTGCCCGGCCTCAGGGTCGGGCAGAGCCCGTGAGCGAGGTTTGCCGGTGCGTGCGTCCCGACTGAGCAGGGGACGTGAGGCTCCTCGGCGCAGCCGCCCGTCAGCTGCCGGACCCTGTTGCGATGGGCACCTGTTCGGCACGAACTCGAGCGCCGGCCGACCACGCCAAAGGGCATTGGCAGCGGCTCCGTATCGAGCAATCCTCTGGGCTGTTTTTCCAGTCCAGTATGTCGAGATAGTAAAGAAGTCGAGGCGAGCGTCGGCTACTCTTCCCTAGGTCTGGCGCGTCGTACGGACAACACCATGACCTTCGATTTACTGGAGCGGGCGATGAGATTCGAACTCACGACCCTTACCTTGGCAAGGTAATGCTCTACCCCTGAGCTACGCCCGCGCTCCGTGGGGCAGGTATTAGCGGAGCGGCATGGCGGCTGCAAGAGGTTTTTCCTGTGTCTGCAGCGCGCCTTGCGAGGAAATCCCGGAGGCTCGGGACACAGCGTCCGAATCAGGATGGGGACGCCCATGGCCCTTCCAGCGATCGGCGAGCCACGCCACGCAGAACTGGATCGAGAGCCCGGCCGACAGAAGGAACGTGTCGAGAAGGAAGCGGTTGCCCGCCACATCCTTCACCCCCTGCAGCACGAAGCACAGGATCGTGCCGGTGGCAAAGACCTGCAGGGCGTGCCGGCCCAGGAGCGCGAAGGGCTCGGCCCAGCTGGACGCCGAGACCCGCCGCACCCAGACCAGCGTGCTCAACAGGTAGGCGAGCGCCAGAACGTGCAGCAGGCGCGGAAGGCTTGCAAAGGTCTTGTCGAAGGCCGTGATGTAGAAGGGCAGGCCGACCTGCCGGTTCAGGATCCACATGAAGTGGTTCATCGTCTCCTTGATGACCGGCACCTTCAGCCAGAGCAGCGCGAGGATCAGATACCCCGCCGCAAGCGCCTGCAGCCACGGCAGGATCGGAACGAACCGGCGGCCCTGCTTCATGGCCACCCCTGTCAGCAGGCCAAAAACGAAGATCACCTGCCAGGCCAGCGGATTGAAGAACCAGCCGCCGGGGTTCGGGAAGTTGGGAAGGTTCAGCCGGAACTGCCCTGTCACGATCCAGAAGAGAATCGAGCCTGCCAGCAGGACCCGCGGCCAGCGCAACGCGCCGATGATGAGGAGCGGCGTGGCCAGCAGCAGCACCGCATAAAGCGGCAGGATGTTGGTGTAGCCGAGCTGGTGCGTCAGCGCCGGCACGCCGATCAGGAAGCCCAGAGGCTTCTGGAACAGCACCCAGACCTGATTCTCATGCAGAAGCTGCGGGGCGGCGAACCAGAGGGCAAAGGCCGCCGATATGGCGATCGCCCAGGCGGTCGTCAGCAGGTGAACGAGGTAGAGGGTCCAGCTCCGCCGCCAGATCCTGCGCGCCCCGGCCCAGTTGGCCCGGTGCAGCCCCTTGGAGTAGGCGAGGCCCGCCGCAATGCCCGACATCAGGACGAACCCCTCGGCGGCGTCCGAGAAGCCGAAGTTCCGGTTGGTGAACTTCTCCCACACCGTTCCCGGCACATGGTTGATGAAGATCATCACCAGCGCGAGGCCTCGGAACATGTCGAGCCGCTTGTCCCGTCCCGGGGCGGCATGTGGCTGGTCAGGCATGGATCACCGCCATCGAGGATGAGGCTTCCGGCGCAGGGTCCTGCTCCCAGTCGGCGAAGATCGTCTGGTGCGCCAGCAACACAGGCGTCGGAGCCAGCTCGAGCGGCATGGTGAACAGCGCCGAGCGGCTGCGTCTGGAAGTGACCGAGATCACGAGAGGAGACAGGATCATGGGAATGGCGACCGGAAGCAGCCAGGGCACGAGGCCGGGTGCGAAGTAATAGGTGGCTCCAAGGCCGACGACGCCCCAGGTCACGATCCAGTGGCTTGCCATCCAGGCCTGTCCGAACGAGAGGCTGCCGTCGCCCCGGTTGTTCGTGGGCCAGCCGCCGTCGCGGCCAAGCAGCACCTGCAGCACCGAGCGGGTCTGGAAGGCCATGAGAATCGGCGCGATGACGCTGGAGAAGACCAGCTCGGCCAGGGTCGAGACCAGCACCCGGACAGACCCCCCGAAGCCGGCGGCGCGGCCCGAGGCGATCGCCTCGATGGCGATCATCAGCTTGGGCAGCAACAGAAGCCCGAAGATGCCGACGGCGAGACCGATCGCCTTCCAGGTCTCGTCCGACGGAAAGACCGGGAACGGCCAGTAGGGCACGGGGAAGTAGTCGAGCGGGGGCGCAAAGAACGGCGCGGCGATCGAGGCCGCGATGAACCCCAGCCAGAAGAGCGGGGCGATGTAGGACATGATGCCCTGGACGAAGACGAAGCGGTTCCACGCCCGCAGGCCCGGCGCCATCAGGATGCGCCCGTGCTGCAGGTTGCCCTGGCACCAGCGACGGTCCCGCTTGGCGTGATCGACCAGATTCTCCGGCCCTTCCTCGTAGGATCCCCGGATGTCGTCGTCGAACCGGACGATCCAGCCGGCCCGCGCCAGCAGCGCCGCCTCGACGTAATCGTGGCTCATGACCGGCCCGCCGAAGGGTGGCGGACCCGACAGTTCGGGCAGGCCGCAGCTTTCGGCAAAGGCGCGCACCCGGACGATGGCGTTGTGGCCCCAGAACGGCCCGGTCTCGCCCTGCATCATGGCCAGACCGCGGGCGAAGACGGGCGCGTGGAGCGCGGCCGAAAACTGCATCGACCGGCCGAAACGGGCCCGCGCCTTGGTCACGACGGGCAGCGTCTGCAAAAGGCCCAGCCGCGGCTCGGCCTCCATACGGCGGACCATTTCGACCAGCGTCTCGCCTTCCATCAGGCTGTCCGCATCGAGGATCACGGCAAAGTCGTAGGCGGCGCCGGACTTCTGGAAGAAATCCTCGATGTTGCCCGCCTTGCGGCCGCGGTTCACCGCACGGCGGCGGTAGAAGATGCGCCCCTCGGCGTCGCGCTCGCGCAGGAGGCGAAGGAACCAGAACCGCTCGCGCGCGGCGATGCCCTCGTCGCGCGTATCCGACAGAATGGCAAAGTCGAACATCCGGTGCCAGGGCGTGGCCGCCAGCGAGGCATCCATCGCGGCGATGCGCGAGAAGGTTGCGACGGGATCCTCGTTATAGACCGGAACGAGGATGACCGTGCGGCCCGTGATCGGGGCGTCGGGATCGACGTTGGCCGGACGCCGGGGGCGCGTGAACAGGCCGAGCACCGCATGGGCGGCACCCCAGCCGAGCCAGGACGTCGAGACGAGGATCAGCACGCTGCGCGTGATGTCCATCGCGTCGAGCCCGTCCGACGAACCGAACTGCAGGAAAAGAAAGAAGGCCCCGGCTGCCGCGGTGAGGCTGATTGCCGCCGCAACGAGACGCGAGGCCAACGTGACGGCGCGCAGGCGCCGTTCCGCGGACATGGCTCAGAGCCCCGGCCTCGGGGCGCGGACCCCGAACAGCCGCAGCACCGACAGGAGGCCCACGGCCACCGGTTCGAGCTGCTGCTTGGGCATGGCACAGGGCGCGGCCGGAGGCGCGCCAAGCCGGTCGACAAGAGCCGCGGTATCCTGGAGCGGCGCACCCTCAAGGGGCTCGGTCCGCAGGGAGTCGGCAGAGTGCAGCATCAGGCTTTGATCCACTGGTAGAGCCAAGTTTCCGAGAGTTTGCGTCCATAACCGGCGATATGACTTGCCAGTTCCACCGTGGCCCCCTCGGCTGCGGCCACGTCCAGGACGAGACGCCATATGTCCATCCCGTCGAGTCGTTCAAGGGTCTGCATGACGATTTTGCCATGCTGCACCGACGTGATGGCTTCGACCTTGGCGTTGCGCGGCAGGTTGCCCAGCAGTCCGCCCTTGAAATCAACCACGAACTTGCGCGTTCCCGCGGTGTTCTCCACCCCGGAGACGCCGCCGTGACCCGCCCGTGTCTCCCACACATGGGCCATGTCCGAGGGCGCCTCGACGGGCAGGGCGCCCCACCGGAGCCGGTAGGCGAATTCGCGCGCATCTCCGGCGGCGATCTTCCCTTCGGGCACCCAGAAAGCCACGATGTTGTCGTTCGTCTCGTAGCGCGTCGGGATCTCGACCAGCCGGACGACCCCCTTGCCCCAGTCGCCGACCGGCTCGACATCGACCGAAGGACGCAATTCGTAGTGCGCCTCGGCGTCCTGGTAATCCTCGAACGCCCGCTTGCGCTGGTGAAGCCCGAAGGACTGCGGGTTCTCCTCGCCGAAATAGCTGCTCGCCAGCCGGGGCGGATTGTTCAGCGGGCGCCACAGAAGATCCCCGTCGCGCCGCCGGATGGTCAGGCCGTCGCTGTCGTGCACGTTCGGACGGAAGTCGTCGTAGCTGGCGCGGTTCTTCTCGCCATAAAGGAACATCGAGGTCAGCGGCGCCACGCCAAGCTGCGTGACGGCGTTGCGGAAGAAGAGCCGCGCGGTGACATCCATCACCGTATCGATGCCCGGCGTGATGACGAAGCGATAGGCGCCGGTGACGCTCGGGCTCTCCATCGCGGCATAGAGGACGGTCGAGAGGCCGCCGGCCTGCGGACGCTCGAGATAGAAGCGCGAGAAGCGCGGAAACTCCTCGGGCGAGGAGGTCGCGGTGTTGATGGCCAGCCCGCGCGCCGAGATCCCGTAGGCGTTGCCCCGGCCCAGGGCGCGGAAGTAGCTCGCCCCGAGGAAGGCCACCAGCTCGTCGTAGATGTCGGGCCGGTTGAGCGGGAAATTCAGCCGGAAGCCCGCCACGCCGGGCAGATCCACATGGGCCGCCACCCGCGTCGCAAGCTCGTTGCGGTATTCGAAGTCGTCGGTCGAGAACTGGACCTCGTGGATGAAGCCATCCGTCACGTCGAAGAGCCGCACGGGCGCGCCGAACAGCCAGCCCAGATGGAAGGCCTGGATGCGGAACATGCTGTCCGTATCCGCCCAGCGGGAGCGGTCGTTGCGGAAGTTGATCAGGCGGTAGTCATCATAGTGCAGATCGCCGAGGAAGCCGGTCAGGTTCGCCGGCTCGACATGCGGCTGGGTGGCGGCAACCCGCATCTCTTCCGTCAGCCAGTCGAAGCTGAACTGCTGCGGCGCAGCACTCGGCACCGAGGCCGGCGGCTCTTCCGCAGGCGCCTCCTGCGCGCGCAGGGGAAGCCCGACGAGACCCATGGCGGCAAGGGCAAGGGTCGAACTTGCCGCAGAAAGCAGCAGCCGGCGGTTCAGACGGGCAGAGGGTGCGGAATGTGCGTGCATAAGGGAGAGACGACGTCCGTTTTTCAATGGCTTGTGGGGTGCAAATGCAGGATTCGCACCGTCCAGCAATATGGTCGGGGCAGACGGACTTGCAAGGTCGGTCGATGCCGCAGCCGGCGGGCTGAGCGCGGATTCGCCGAACTTGTGTGCAGAAGAACGCACTCTCCCGCGCAGCGGTGGCGTGGTTCTTCACCCCTGCCTTCCTGGGGGCAGAACGCCTGCGATGCTGCGGTGCAGACAGGCATCCGGCGAAGGGTGGCAACGCGGGAAACCAAAGTGCCATCCAGCCGTTCGCGATCGCACCCTGGGCGGATTCAGTCGCGCTTTTCGGGGTAGGGGCGGCGGAGATAGACCAGCGGATCGGGCCGCCGCTCGGCGTCGGCGGCGGGCTTCACGGCCGGAGCGACGCGCTCTGCGGCTTGCGCCAGCGCCTCTTCCACCTCGGTCAGACCGTGACGTTCCGCATAGCCGATCAGCGAGATCAGGTGCGCCACCAGCCACGCGTGATCGCCCTTCGGCTCGCGCGGAGCCCGGCGGACGGAAAATTCCGTCACATTGGTCCTGCTCGGGTCCGGTTGCGCCATCCTCATCCCTCCGGTGCGGCGGGCGGCCCGCACGGGCCGCCCGTCCGAACTGCCTGCAAGATGCTTGTCCTGCAAGCGGAAGAATGCCCTGAGCGGCGAATATCCGCCGGTTTTCAGGCCATTACAGTCTGTGGTTGCGTCACGTCATGGTAAATCCCGGCAAAGTCGCGAATCCGCTTCACCCGGTCCTCCGAA
The DNA here is from genome assembly GCF_007668225.1 of Cereibacter sediminicola. Taxonomy (NCBI): domain Bacteria; kingdom Pseudomonadati; phylum Pseudomonadota; class Alphaproteobacteria; order Rhodobacterales; family Paracoccaceae; genus Cereibacter; species Cereibacter sediminicola. Next base: position 40,156 of record NZ_VDEK01000033.1, read on the forward strand.
CAATCCATCAGGGCGGCGAGCGCCGTGACCTTGCCCATCGGCTTGGGCGTGCCGAGGTATCCGTGCGGGGCGTTGCCCGACCGCTTCAGCACGCGGTCCATGACCGGGTCGATGACGGCCACCGCATCGCTGACGCCCGAGGCCATGGCGAACTCGAACGCGCCGATCATCACCTCGCTCGTGACATAGGAAATCGAGTTCCGGGCCCGGCCGCTGACCAGCCGCTCGGTATCCACGCAGAAGCGCGTGGCTTCCCAGCAGGTGGCGCTGCGCAGCGGGGGTTCGCCGTTCAGGATCGAGCTGAACACGTCCGACAGCATGTGCGGACCGGTCGTCTGCAGCAGCCGCATGCAGCCGACCACGCGCCCCTCGTCATCGACGCTGATGACATGGGCCGGGTCCAGCTCGTCGAAGCGGTCGCGCTCCATCCCCTGCGAGACCTGAACGTCCCAGCCCAGACGGTCGGCAAAAACCCGCTTGCGCAACCGAAACATGTCCTTCACGATCTCCGCATGCTCGTGTAGGTTGAGTGAGTCGACGATGAAGATCATTCTTCAGTCCTTTAGGTTGCGTAACATACGGCTATAGTTGCGCACATCGACCCGTTTCGGCTATCGGGGAAATCCCGTAGCCGATAGCCATGCCTTGGACATTTTTGATGCAAATCCGCTGGCCTGTGGGCCGCGGGATTTCCGCCGCGTCATGCGCTCAGCGAGAAGAACCTGTCATCTTGGGTAAACGAGGCCGAGCCCGATCGCGCGGCCGACCGCCTGCACGGTCGAGAGCGTCCCCAATTTTTCCCGCGCCGAACGCAGGTGCACCTCGACGGTGCGGTGCGAGATCCCGAGGATGTCGCCGATATCCATCTGCGACTTGCCGGCCGCCACCCACTGCAGCACCTCGATCTCGCGCGTGGACAGGCGCGGCTGGCGCAGCGCGCGCGAGATCACGTCCGATCGCATGACGGCATCATGCAGATGGACCGCGGCCACCTGAAGATCGCCGATCGCCGCCCGCTTGAGCTTGTCCCACTCGCTGCGGGCGCAGCTCCGCGTGACCGACAGGAGGCCCCGGTCGCCGTAGGGCCCCCGCACCGGCACTGTCAGGCCCTGGGGCGTGATGCCGAAATCCTCGGCCGCGAAGAAGACCGCCCGGAAACGTTCGTCCCGCTCGAAACGGGCCCAGTCCACGGGCGCGATGCTCAGCGCGGACTTGTGGATGGTGGGATCCACACGGTGCAGGTTGCGCCGCATGTAGTGCATCTTCCAGCTGTCGGGATAGTTCGCATAGCCCTGCACGGCCCCGGTCATCGGGCTTGTCGTGGCGTAGGAGGCATAGTCGAACCCCAGCTGCGCGCAGAGCTGGTCGAGATATTCCAGAAAATTCGCATCGTCCGAAGCGACCACGCTGAGGTCGATGATATCCATGAGCCGGCTCCCCCCGGCCGTCCTCGCAGCCGTCCTTAGTATCTAGCACGATCCTTCAGCCTTTGGGAGGTGCGCCTGACGTTGCGTCACAAGATCCGCGAATGTCTCACAGGATGCCCCGGCTCGCGGCCACCGAGGCGGCCTGCGCCGCCGTCTTGGCGTTCATCCGCTGCGCCGCGCCCTTCAGGCGGGCCTTGGTTTTGCCCCCGTTTCACCGGACACTCAGGCGTTTGCGGTTTGGGCTGCGA
>NZ_VDEK01000034.1:0-38264 GCF_007668225.1 Cereibacter sediminicola
CCAGACCCGCCAGACCTTCGATCCGCTCAAGAACGCCGCTTGACTTCCGCATTACGCAGCCCTCCCTTTGCGCGGAGCCTGCGTCCGCGCTAGGACTTGCGCAAGGGGGAAGCCATGACCGAGCCGACGCTTCGTGATCTTGCCATGCCGGGCGTGCCCTTCGCCGTGCGGGTGACCCCGCGCGCCTCGCGCGAGGGGATCGAGGTGCTGGAGGGCACCGTCCGGGTCCATGTCACCTGCGCGCCCGAGGACGGCAAGGCGAACCGCGCGGTGACCGAGGTGCTGGCAAAGGCGCTCGGCGTGGCCAAGAGCCGGCTGACCCTGGTCCGAGGGGCCACCGGCCGCGACAAGACCTTCCGCCTGGATTGACGATCGCGCGGAAGGCTCAGCCGGGGCCGGCGCCTCCGGCTCAGCCGTTCAGCATGAGCTGGTAGCTCTCGGGCACGAAGCGGAAGCCGTCGCCCGAGGTCTCGACATAGCCCACCGCCGGGAAGGGCATGTGGTAGCCGATGAAGGGGATGCGCTCTTCGGCGATCTGCCCGAACAGGGCGCGGCGCGTGGCGGCGGCGGCCTTGTCCATGTCGAAGCGCACCTCCCAGTCGGGATGGCCGAGCGAGAAGACATAATGGTTCGCGGCATCCGCGGTCAGCATCAGGGCCTGCCCGTCGCTCTCGAGCCGCCAGGCCATGTGCCCCGGCGTATGGCCGAAGGCCTCGACCGCGGTGATGCCGGGGGCCGCCTCGTCGCCGCCCGCCACGAAGGACATCGTCTCGAGCAGCGGGCGGATCTTGCCCTCATAGCCCTCGTTCTGCTGCGCCGACCAATGGTCGTTCTCCACCTGCCCGGTGAGGTAGCGGGCATTGGCGAAGGTGGGCGTCTCTCCCTCCATCAGCCCGCCGATATGGTCGCCGTGCATGTGGGTGATCACCACAAGATCCACCTCGTCGGCGGAATGGCCCGCCGCCTCGAGCGCGGCCAGGATCCCTTCCTGCGAAAGGCCGGTGTCGAACAGGATCAGCTCGGACCCCGTGTTGACCAGCGTCGGGGTGAAGAAACCCTGCGCCCGGTCGGTCGGCAGGAAGGCCGCGTGCGCGGCGGCCTCGAACTCTTCCTGCGGCACGTTGCCTGCGAAGATCGCCTTGGGATCCTCCTGCACCCGCGTGCCGGCCAGCAGCGGCGTCACCTCGAAGGAGCCGAGGTTGTAGCGCCGGAAGGGGGGCGTGGCCGCGCCCAGCTTGTCGGCGGCTGCGTGGGCCAGCGGTGCGAAGGCGGGAACGAGGGGCAGGGTGGCCCCGGCCAGAAGGGCATGGCGGCGGGTCAGGGTCATCGGCTTCCTCCGGGTCAACGTGGCGTCGGCGCTGATGGTAGCCGGGCCGGCCCCGCCTGCACCACTTCTGACGAAAAGATGATCGGCGCGCCGCCGCGGAGCCGGTCACTCCCACCAGGGGTCGATGGCGGCGATGTCGTCGTCGGACCAGCCGAAATGATGGGCGAGCTCGTGGATCATCACATGGGTCACAAGCTCGCGCAGGGTGACATCGCCCCGTTCGACCCATTCGTCGAGGATCGGCCTGCGGAAGAGCCAGATCGCGTCGGGCTGCATCGGCTGATCCATCACCGACTTCTCGGTGAGGGGGATCCCCTCGTAGAGGCCGGTCAACTCGTAGGGGTCGTCGATCTCCATCTCGTCGAGGATCTCGTCGGGCGGAAGGTCCGCCACCCTGAGAAGCACGGCCGAGGCCGCTCCGCGCCAGGCGTCGGGAAGGCCCCCCACCGCCTCGCGGGCGAGCCGTTCCAGCAGATCGAGGTCGGGGGCGGTGGCCTGGGCCAGGTCATGGGTCATGCGCCCATGATAGGGCGGGGGATGCACGGCGGGAAGTCTCGGCGCGGGCACGCGGCACATGGTCCTGCGGGCCTGCGCCGGACGGACTGGCGGCAACGGGCGCCGAACTGGACAATCGCGCCGCCTTGTGAAACAGGAACGGGATCAGGAGAGCCGCCATGACCACCGTTACACGCTTCGCTCCGTCGCCCACCGGCTTCATCCATGTGGGCAATCTGCGCACCGCGCTGATGAACTGGGCCATCGCCCGCAAGTCCGGCGGCACCTTCATCCTGCGCCTGGACGATACCGACCGCGAGCGGTCGAAGCAGGAATATTCCGACGCGATCATGCAGGATCTCGAGTGGCTGGGCCTGACATGGGACCGGCTCGAGCGGCAGTCGGACCGGCTCGACCGCTACGCCGAGGCCGCCGAGGACCTGCGCCGCGCCGGGCGCTTCTACGAATGTTTCGAGAGCCCGACCGAGCTGGACCTGAAGCGCAAGAAGCTGCTCAACATGGGCAAGCCCCCGGTCTATGACCGCGCGGCGCTCAAGCTGTCGGACGAGGACCGGGCGCGGCTGCGCGAGGAGCGGGGCGGCTACTGGCGATTCCTGCTCGATCAGGAGCGCATCGAGTGGACCGACGGCATCCTCGGCCCGATCTCGATCGACGCGGCCAGCGTGTCCGACCCGGTGCTGATCCGCGCGGACGGGCAGGTGCTCTACACCTTCGCCTCGTCGGTCGATGACATCGACATGGGCGTGACCTTCATCGTCCGCGGCGCCGACCACGTAACGAACACGGCCACCCAGATCCAGATCATGCAGGCGATGGGCGGCACGCCGCCCTCCTTCGCGCACCATTCGCTGCTGACGGGGGCGCAGGGCGAGGCGCTCTCGAAGCGGCTCGGCACGCTGTCGCTGCGCGATCTGCGCGAGCGCGGGGTAGAGCCGATGGCGCTTCTGTCGCTGATGGCGCGGCTGGGCTCCTCACAGCCGGTCGAACTGTTCCGCACCCATGAAGAGCTTCTGGCGGGGTTTGACGTCGGCACCTTCGGCGCGGCGCCCACCAAGTTCGACGCCGAGGATCTCTTCCCCCTGACCCGCCACTATGTGCAGGGCCTGCCCTTCGACGCGGTCCGCGAGCGGATTGCGGGCCTTGGCGTGCCCGATGCGCTGGCCGAGCCCTTCTGGCGCGTCGCCAAGGACAATATCGCCGTGCTCGAGGATCTGGGCGGCTGGTGGACGCTCTTCTCGGAAGGGGCCGAGCCGCAGATCGATCCCGAGGATGCCGATTTCATCCGGCAGGCCATGGCGCTCCTGCCCGAGCCGCCCTACGGGCCCGAGACCTGGGGCCAGTGGACCGCGGCGGTCAAGGAGGCGACGGGGCGCAAGGGCAAGGGGCTCTTCATGCCGCTGCGCAAGGCGCTCACCGGGCAGGCGCATGGGCCCGAGATGGCCGATGTGATGCCGCTGCTGCAGACGGTGCGGGCCAAGGGCTGATCAGAGCTCGATGCCCGGTGCGTCCGTCCCGGCCTCGGGCGGCGCTTCGGGCAGGGGCGGCGCGTCCGGCTTGCGGCGGATGATGATGTCGCCGTTGGGCAGCCGCTCCGGCGCCTCGTAGTTGCGCAGATCGTCCACCTTGGCCAGCAGGTCGCGCAGAGCGGGCTGCAACTCGCCCATCGCCTCGCCCATGTCGCGCATCGTGGGCTCCATCCGGTCGATCAGACCCCGGAACAGCAGCTTCGCGCCCTCGTTCAGCAGGCTGAAGCCCTCTTCCATCTCTTCGTCCGGCGCAAGGCCGGGCCCTTCCTGCGCCTGAGCCGGAGTCAGGACGAGGCAGAGGGCAAGGATGGTCGCAATCCGTTTCATGAGCCGAATATAGGCGATGCTGCGAGGATCACCTAGAGGCGCGACGGCGCAGGCCGCCGGCATGGGCGAGGGCGTGCCGGGCGGCCGTCAGCGCGCCAGCGCCAGCAGCCCCGCCACATCGAGATGAGCCTCGAGATGATCGGCGAGCGAATCGAGCACCGTCTCGACCCGCGCATCGTAGGCGAGATCGGACGTCCGGGCGCCGAGACTGCGGAGGAAGGCGGCGCGGAACCGATCGGAGCCGAACATCCCGTGCAGGTAGCTGCCCGTCACCCGCCCGTCGGGTGACCCCGCGCCTTCGGGCCGCCCGTCCACCTCGGCAAAGGGGCGGGCGCAGTCGGGGCCGTCCGTCGCGCCGATGTGGATCTCGTATCCCGAGAGCGTCTCGCCGCTGGCAAGATGCCGGCCCTCGACACGGGTCAGGCGCTTGTCGGGATGCATGACGGTGGTGACGTCCAGCAGCCCGAGCCCCTCGGTCACACCGGGCTCCCCCTCAAGCCCTTGCGGATCGGCTACTGTTCGCCCCAGCATCTGGTAGCCGCCGCAGATCCCCAGCACCCGCCCTCCGCGCCGGTGGTGGGCCAGCAGATCCACGTCCCACCCCTGCGTGCGCAAGAAGGCGAGGTCGCCGCGGGTGGATTTCGTGCCGGGCAGAATCACCAGATCGGCCTCGGCCGGGATCGGCTGGCCCGGGCGCACCATGACCACCGTCAGGCCCGGCTCCTGCTTCAGCGGGTCGAGATCGTCGAAGTTGGCCACGCGCGAGAAGGCGAGCCAGGCCACCGTCAGCGCGCCTTGCCCGGTGGGCCGCCCGAGGTCGAGCGCATCCTCGGCCGGCAGGAGCGCGGCCTGCGGAAAGAACGGCACCACGCCATAGCCGCGCCAGCCGGTCCGGGCCTCGATCAGCCGGTAGCCCTCGTCGAAGAGCCGCACATCGCCGCGGAACTTGTTGACGAGAAACCCCGCCACCATCGCGGCATCCTCGGGGTCGATCACGGCCTGCGTGCCCACGATCTGCGCGATCACCCCGCCGCGGTCGATGTCCCCGGCCAGCACCACCGGCACGTTTGCCGCGCGCGCAAACCCCATGTTCGCGATGTCGCCACGGCGGAGGTTGACCTCCGCCGGGCTGCCCGCCCCCTCGACGATCACGAGGTCATGGGCCGCCGTCAGCCGCCCGAAGCTCTCGAGCACCGGCGCCATCAGCGCGGGCTTGCGCTCGAACCAGTCGCGGGCGCGCAGGGTGCCGACACGCCGGCCCTGCACGATCACCTGCGATCCCTGGTCGCTCTCGGGCTTGAGCAGCACCGGGTTCATGTCGGTCATCGGCTCGAGCCCCGCAGCCCGTGCCTGCAGCGCCTGCGCCCGGCCGATCTCGCCGCCGTCGGCGGTGACGGCCGCGTTGTTGGACATGTTCTGCGGCTTGAACGGCGCGACCGACAGCCCCCGCCTGCGGGCCGCGCGGCACAGGCCCGCCACCAGAAGCGACTTGCCCACGTCCGAGCCGGTGCCCTGAATCATCACCGCAGGCATGCTGATCCCTCGTGCTGTCCCCGGCGCCTTCTCGCGCGTCGGCGCGCATTTGCCAAGACCGCGAGGTCCGCGGCATTTCACGAAGCGCCGATGACGCGCCCGCCGTCCTCCCTTTGTCGGAGGAGACGGAACCTTCGCCGCCTGACAGACTTCCACGGGGAGGAGACCTGCATGAATGATCTGGCCCGCAAGATCGACGGGCCCGAGTTGCGGCTGGCCGCCGCCGCCGGGCCCGAGCTGACGCTGCGCAAGCTGCGCGCCTTCTGGGCGGTGGCGCAGTCCCAGTCGCTGACGGGCGCGGCCAAGCTTCTGGGCATCGCGCAGCCGTCGCTCTCGCAGCAGATCATCGGGCTGGAACAGTCGCTGGGCTTTGCGCTCTTCACCCGGCGGTCGAACCGGATGATCCTGACCGAGGCCGGCATCCTGCTTCTGCGCAAGGCCGAGCCCGTCCTGCGCGGGATGCAGGAGCTCGAGGACACGCTCGCGACCTACGCCAGCGGCGCGCGCCATCCGCTGCGGCTGGCGGGGGTCGAGTCGCTTCTGCGCACCATCCTGCCCGAGGCGCTCAAGCATCTGGACCTCGACGGCACGACCGAGTGCGATTTGCTGGAGGGTGCGCCCGCCGACGTGCTCGAGATGCTCTATTCCCGGCGCGCGGACATCGGGCTTCTGGCCGCCAATTCCGTCTCCGAGGCCAGCACGGGGTTCCTGCAGATCCCGATCATGAACGATCCCACCGTGCTGGCCGTGCCCGAAGCGGTGGATCTCGGTGCGGTCCGCCGTCTTGAGGACCTGCCCGAGGAGCAGCAGGCCATCCTGAACGCCTCGATCCAGATCGCCTTCGGCACCCAGCACAGCCGCCGCATCGAAAGCTGGTTTGCCGAGATGCTGCCGCGCAACCGCATGACCGCGCGGGTGCGCAGCTTCGAGACGGCGCTCTCGATGGTGCGGGCGGGGCTCGGGGTGTGCATCGTGCCCGCGCTTTCGGTGGCGCAAGCGCCGGGCCTGCGCCTCTATCACGCGGGGATGGAACCGCGGCGGATCGTGGCGCTGATCCAGCCCGCGCAGCACCGCGCCGGCCGCCACGCCGCCGTGATCGAGGCGCTTCAGGCGGCGGGCCGCGCCGTCCGCCTGCCGCCCATCGCGCCGCTGCCGCCGCTGCTGGCCCGCCCATAGGCCCGGCCTATCGGCGGCATAGCTGGCGACGATTTGCCGCATCTCCATACTCGAGGGCAGCCGCCCCGGCGGCATCCATCGCAGAGGAGGAGAAGCGAATGGCCTGGAAGACCCCGCGTTACGACGAGACCCCGGTGGGGATGGAAATCAACATGTATTCCTGCGCCAAGCGCAAGTAACGAGTGGAGCCTGCTGCGATGCTTCGGATCATCGTCCTCGGCTCCGCAGCAGGCGGCGGCCTGCCGCAGTGGAACTGCAACTGCGCGGGCTGCCGCGAGGCGCGGGACAAGCCCGCGCTGCGCAACGGCCAGTGCGCGCTGGCCGCCAGCGCGGACGGCGAGCACTGGTTCCTGATCAACGCCTCGCCCGACCTGCGCCAGCAGATCCTCGACACACCCGCCCTGCATCCGCGCGAGGGGCTGCGTCATTCCCCGATCGCGGGCGTGGTCCTGACCAACGCCGAGGTGGACGCGGTGGCCGGGCTTCTGACGCTTCGCGAAGGCTGGCCCTTTGCCATCCATGCCCATCCCGACGTCCTGTCGGTGCTGGCCGCGAACCCGATCTTCGGCGTCCTGCGCGACGAGATCGTGCCGCGCCGCGCCATGCTGCCCGAGGTGCCGTTCGAGCCGCTTCTGGCGGACGGGCGGCCCTCGGGCCTCACGATCCGCTCCTTCACGGTTCCCGGAAAGCCCGCGCTCTGGCGCGAGGAGGAGGGGGCGGCGGAAGGCGACAGCATCGGTCTCGAACTGTCGGCCGGCGGCCGCCGCGCCTTCATCCTGCCCGGCTGCGCGGAGGTCACGCCCGCGCTGGCCGGGCGGCTCAGGGGGGCGGATCTGGTCTTCTTCGACGGCACGCTCTGGACCGACGACGAGATGATCCGCGCGGGCCTGTCGCAGAAGACCGGCCGGCGCATGGGCCATATCTCGATCAGCGGGCCCGACGGGGCGATGGCCGCGCTCGAGCCGCTCGGCATCGGCCGCAAGGTCTTTGTCCACATCAACAATTCGAACCCGGTGCTGATCCCCGGCACGCCCGAGCGTGCGGCCGCCGAGCGGGCCGGCTGGTGCGTGCCCGCCCCCGGAATGGAGTTCGTCGCATGAGCCTCGACCTGACGCCCACCCTCTCTCCCGCCCGCCCCCTCGACAGCGCCGACGCGATGGAAGAGCGCCTGCGCGAGATCGGTGCGGCGCGCTATCACGACCGCCACCCATTCCATCACCTGCTGCACGGCGGCCAGCTGACCAGGGGGCAGGTGCAGGCCTGGGCGCTGAACCGCTACTACTACCAGTGCTCGATCCCGGTGAAGGATGCGGTGGTGATCTCACGCTTTCGCGACCGGGCGACCCGCGTGGAATGGCGCCACCGGCTCGAGGATCACGACGGGGCCGAAGGGGCCGAGGGCGGGATCGACCGCTGGCTCGTGCTGACCGATGCGCTCGGCCTCGACCGCGCCTATGTGGAAGCGACCGACGGCATCCTGCCCGCCACGCGCTTTGCGGTGGATGCCTATGTCCATTTCGTCCGGGACCAGAGCCCGCTCGAGGCCATCGCCCCCTGCCTGACCGAGCTTTTCGCGCCCCACATCCACGCCGAGCGGATCTCGGGGATGCTTGCGCATTACGACTTCGTGAACCCGACCGTGATGGCCTATTTTCAGCGCCGTCTCAGTCAGGCGCCGCGCGATGCCGATTACGCCCTGCGCTATGTGCGTGAGCACGCCCGCACGCCGCAAGAGCGTGCGGCGGTCTGCAACGCGCTGATCTTCAAGACGCAGGTGCTCTGGACCCAGCTCGACGCGCTGCATCATGCCTATGTGCTGGGCCATGTCCCGCCCGGTGCCTTCGTCCCGGAGGAGATGCGGTGAGCCGCCTTCACCTCTCGGCCGAAAGCGTGCCGGCGCTTGCGCGCCACGCCCGCCTGCGCTTCGACCAGAACCGGGAGCGGTGGGTGCTTCTGGTGCCCGAGCGGGTGATGACGCCCGACGAGATCTGCGTCGAGATCCTGCAGGCCTGCGACGGGCAGGCGACCGTGGCGGGGCTGACGGCCGTGCTCGAGCAGAAATATCGCGCCGAGCCCGGCGTCATCGCGCGCGAGGTTCTGGCGTTGCTGCAGGATCTGGCCGACCGGGGCTATCTGATCGACAAGGAAGCCGCCTGATGGACGATCGCGCCTTCACCGACACCAGCCCTGCGCGGGGCACCGCGCCCGGTCTGCCGATGGCCGTGCTGGCCGAGCTGACCCACCGCTGTCCGCTGCAATGCCCCTATTGCTCGAACCCGGTCGAGCTGGAGGCCGCGAGCCGCGAGCTTTCGACCGACGAGTGGCAGCGGGTGATCGGGGAACTGGCCGCGCTGGGGGTGCTGCAGATCCATTTCTCGGGCGGCGAGCCGCTGGTGCGGCGCGATCTGGTGGAGCTTGTGGCCCATGCCGACCGTGCGGGGCTCTACACCAACCTCATCACCTCGGCGGTGATGTTCACGCCGGCGAAAGTGGCCGAACTGGCCGAGGCGGGGCTGGCCCATGTGCAGGTGAGCCTTCAGGGCGCGAGCGCGGCCCTGGCCGAACGGATCGGCGGCTTCCGCGGCGGTCACGCCCGAAAGATCGAGGCCGCGGGCTGGGTGCGCGAGGCGGGCATGGCGCTGACGCTCAACGCGGTGATGCACCGCCAGAACCTGGACGAGCTGCCCCGGATCATCGAGGTGGCGGTCGAGATGGGGGCGCAGCGGCTCGAGGTGGCGCATGTGCAATACTACGGCTGGGCGCTGAAGAACCGTGCGGCCCTGATGCCGACGCTGGCCCAGCTCGACGAGGCGACGCGGACGGTCGAGGAGGCGCAGGCGCGCCTCGCGGGCGTGCTCGCCATCGACTATGTGATCCCCGACTATTACGCGGTGCGCCCCAAGACCTGCATGGGGGGCTGGGCACGGCAGTTCTTCAACATCTCGCCCTCGGGGAAGGTTCTGCCCTGCCACGCCGCCGAGACGATCACCGGGCTGCGGTTCGATTCGGTGCGCGAGGCGCCGCTGGCCGAGATCTGGCAGCGGTCCGAGGCGCTGAACCTCTACCGCGGCACGGCCTGGATGCAAGAGCCCTGCCGGTCCTGCATCCACGCCGAAGAGGACTTCGGCGGCTGCCGCTGCCAGGCCTTTGCGCTTGCGGGCGATGCGGCGGCGACCGATCCAGCCTGCGCCAAGTCGCCGCTTCACGCGGGGCTCTTCTCGCTTGCGGGCGCCGAGGCGGAGGCGGGCTCGGACCGATTCCTCTATCGCAACTTCTCGGGCGGTGCCCCCGAGGGGTGAGGCGCCGCGCCGACACTTGTCACGCCGCAGGCTTCTAACGGTTTCCGGGCAGCAGAGCCGCGTCGAGTCGGGCCCATTCCGCCTCGCCCCCCGGCAGGCCGAGGCGGATCAGCCGGTCCGACCAGGGGAAGATCCGGCTCCAGATCCGGGCGTGGGCGAGATGCTCCTGCGCGGCGCGGGCATCCTCGGTCTCATAAAGGCGGAAGAGATGCGCGCCGCCCGCCAGCCGCCAGCCCATGCGGGCCGCCAGCGCGTCGAGCCGCGGCCCCTCCGCCGCCAGCCGCTCGGTGGTCGCGCGGGCCCAGTCGCGGTCCGACAGCGCCACCTCTCCGGCTGCGAGGGCCGGACCCGAAACCGCCCAGGGCCCGGCCATCCGCGCCAGCGCCGCAATGTCGAGGGCAGAGCCCAGCACGAAGCCAAGCCTCAGCCCCGCCAGCCCGTAGAACTTGCCGAACGAGCGCAGCACCAGCAGCCCTGGCACCCCCGCCTCGGGCGCAAGCGAAAGCTCGGGCAGCGGGTCGGCGAAGCTTTCGTCCACCAGCAGCCGTCCCACCCGTGGCAGCAGCGCGCGGAGGCTGTGGGGCGCATGGCGCCGGCCGTCGGGATTGTTCGGATGGACGAGAACGGCAAGGTCGGCGCCCGCCAGCGCCTCGAGATCGCCCACCTCCTCGACCTGCCAGCCCGACGCGTGCAGGCTGGCCGCATGTTCGTTGTAGGTCGGCCCGAGGATGCGGGCGCGGCCTGCGGGTGCCAGCCGCGGGACAAGCTGGATGGCCGCCTGCGCGCCCGCCACTGGCAGCATCGGCGCCTCGGTGCGGTAGGCGCTCCGGGCCGACGCCAGCAGCCGGGCCTCGGCGGCCGCATCGGGCAGCGACGTCAGGGCGCGCGGGGGCAGGGGGGGCACCGGGTAGGGCACCCGGTTGATCCCCGTCGAGAGGTCGAGCCAGTCCGCGACCGCGCCGCCGTAGAGCGCCGCCGCGCTGTCAAGGTTGCCGCCGTGGTCGCGCATGTTCCCTCCTCAGGCCCCGCCGATGCGGAAGCGGGTGATGCGGGAAAAGCCGGCTGCCTGCAATGCCCCCCCTGCTGCGGGCGGGACGGCGCCGGGGGGAAAGATCAGGGCCCGCGCGGGTCCCGTGTGCCCGATCGCCCAGCCAAGCGCGCCGAGGCGGGCGGCCAGGGCTTCGGTCGGATCGTCCGCCGGCCCCCTCAGCGCGAGGCAGCGGCGGGCCGAGAGGGTCGCGAGGCGCGCGAGGCCGGGAAGGTCGGCCGTGGCCCACCCCGCCACGAGATCGGCGATGTCGGGGAAGGACAGATCCGCCGGATCCGTTCGCTGGGACGCGCCGAAGAAGCCGCCGACCAGATCCATCCGTGGCAGGGGGCGCAGGTCGGCCAGCACGCGCCCCTCGCGCGAGGCCCAGAGGAGCCGTTCCGGCCGCTCGAACATCAGCGGGTCGCTGGCCCCTTCCGACGCGAGGCAGGCGCGCGCGAGGGTGCCGGTATCGGTGACACCCGCCGCCCGGAGGATCGCCACGCGGGCCGCGGTCGAGGCCCCCGCGCCACCGCCGGGCGGCAGGTCGAGCATGAGGCGGAAGCGCCCTTCCGCCCCTTGGGCCGCGGACAGCAGCCGGCGCAGGGCCGGCAGGGTGAGGATCCGCGCGCCCGGCTGTTCGAGGGCGAGCGGGCCGGGCATCCGAACCGCCTCGGCCCGCAGCGCAGAGCAGGGCAGCGTCACGAGCGCCAGCGGCCCCGAAGGGCCGAGCCGGCCCTGCAGGAACTCGCCCAGATGGCCCGCGACCTGCGCGAACCCTTCGGCTGCATCCGCCTCTGCCCTCGTCTCGATCAATGGAGCGCCGCCTCCGGCTGCAGGCCCGTCCGCGAGGGGCGCGCGGGCGCCGAGGCGAGGACCATCGCCGCCGGCTCGGCCGGAAGACCGCCCGCAAACGAGCCGCCGCCCTCGAGCAGCTCGGCCAGCCGCACGAGTGCCGGCGACCAGTCGCCCGGCTCGAGATCGCAGAAGAGTTGCAGCCCGCCCGTCGTCAGCCGGAACAGCGCCGTGCAGGGCCGGGTGCATCCGGTCAGGCGCACGCAGCCCTGCATCTCGAAGTCGGGCCCCACCAGGCCCTCGGTCGAGCGGGCGGAGTCCGCCAGATGCTCGATCACCGACAGGCCGCTGAGGCAGGGTTGGTGCCGGTGTCGGCACTGGGTCAGGCTGTAGGTCCGTCCGTTCCGCGTCACGATCATCGCGCCCTCCGCGCATCTTGGGGACGGGCAGGCGGAGGGGCGGCGCAGGCGCGCGCACCCTGCGCCCGGGACACCCCGCCCGGCTGTTACAGGTCCGACGACGGCAGGTCTCCTGACTCGCGGGTCTCGGCTTGTCCCGTCCTTCCCGGCCTGTCCTGGGCCAGTGGACATGATGGGACGCGCTCGCCGCCTACAGTTGCGGGGGCAGTCGCGGCTTGGGGCCGAACAGGCCCGCACCGCATTCCCTCTTGGCCCGGGGCTGCCCCCGGGAACCGTCTCGCGCACCATCGGCCTTTCCCGCGCCACGCGCAAGGCCCGCGCGGTCGCAGCCCGCTAGAGTTCGATGTCCAGCGTCACCGGGAAATGATCCGAGGCGGCAAGAAGCGCCTCCTGCAGTTCGGGGATGCGGAAGCAGTTGGGATCGTTCAGCGGATGCCAGATCCGCCAGCGCGGTCCCTTTTCGGCCAGATCGGGCGAGATCATGATGAAATCGAGCAGCGCCTCGAAATACTGGTCCTCGGGCGCGAGCCAGAAGCGCGCCGAGCTGGGCTGGATGCCGACCCGCTGGGTCAGGGCCATGCGCGCATGCGGCTCGTGGAGGCGCAACTCCGGCGGCTCGTCGAGGCCGAGCACGATCTCGATCCCCGAATGGCCGAAGAGCTTTTCATATTCGTCGAGCCCAGGTCCGTCGTTGAAGTCGCCCATCACCATCACGCTCTGGTGCCGGGCCAGGAGCGCGGCCACCCGCCTGCGGATCCAGACACATTCCGCCAACTGCTGGCGGCGGTTCTGGATCGCGATGCGGACCTCTTCGGCGCCGTTGCGCGCGCCGCGCCCGGCCTTGGACTTGGCGTGGACGCCGATCATCCGCAGCGCATGTCCGTCGGCGCGCACCGCCAGTTCCAGAGGCGGCTTGGAGAAGCGGATCGCCTCGGGCGCGGCATCCACGTCGATGTCGAAGCGGAAGATCTCGTCGAACCGCGGCGCCTTGGGGCTGGTCTGCGGGTCGTGCCGCGCCTCGATCCGCGACGGATCGAACAGAAGCGCGATCTCCTGATCGGTTTCGTTGGCAAAGCCCATGATCGCCTGCGAGGCGCGAAGCTCGAAGGTGCGGGCGAAGGTCTCGAGCGCCTTGACGGTCGAGCGCCGACGCCCGTGGTTCGGTGCCTCGATCACCATGATCGCGTCGGCATCGAGGGCGGTGAACACGATGCCGAGCGATTCGATCTGGTTCCGGCGGGTGATCTCGTAGCGTCCCGAGAGTTCGTTGTCGGCCAGAAGCCGCCCGCGGTCGTCAAAGAGCGCGTTGAACCACTCGACGTTGTAGGTCGCGATGCGCAGCCGCCGTCCCATTCACGCCGCCTGTTTCGCGCTGATCTCCTCCCAGGCGCGGTTGATGTCGATGAGCCGCCGCTCGGCCAGCTTCACCGCCTCTTCCGGGACGCCGCGCGCCACCATCCGGTCCGGGTGGCAGTCGCGGACGGCGCGCTTCCAGGCCGACCGGATCTCGGTCAGGGGCGCATCGTGCCCCACGCCCAGCACGTCGTAGGGATCGCGCGGCGCGTCGCCGACGAAGCGGGCGCGCAGCGCGCGGAAGCAGCGATCGCTCAGCCCGAAGATCCGGGCCACTTCGGACAGGAAGGCGTCCTCGTCCGGGTGATAATGGCCGTCCGCCACCGCGATGTGAAAGAGCCCCTCGGCCAGATCGGCGAGGATCTGGTCGTCGTCGCGGAACATGCGCTTGATCTTGCGGGCATAGGCATCGAACCCGGCCACATCCTGCCGCGCGAGGTTGAAGACGCGGGCCGCGTTGGCCTCTTCGCCGGGCGGGATCGCAAAGATCTGGCGGAAGGCGGCCACCTCGTCGCGCGTCACCTGCCCGTCGGCCTTGGCCATCTTCGCGCCAAGGGCGATCACGGCGATGGTGAAGGCCACCGACCGCTCGGGCGGGGTGCGAAGGCGGTCGAGCACGGCCGACAGCCCCTCGCCCGAGGCGAGGGCGGCCAGCGCGTCGGTGATGCGGCTCCAGATCGACATGGGATCAGCATAGACCCCGCGGCGGCCGGTGTCAGGAGAGGAATTTCTGCATCAGCACAAGGTCGAGCCAGCGCCCAAACTTGCGGCCGACCTGCGGCAGCACCGCCGTCTCGGCATATCCCAGCGCCGCATGGAAGGCGCGGCCTTCGGGATTGCCCGCGCTGACGCCTGCGAAAATGGAATGCGCGCCGGCCTGTCGCGCGTGATCCTCGATGGCGGCCATCAGGGCGCGGCCGGTCCCGCGCCCCCGCGCGGCGGGCCCGAGGATGATCGTGTGCTCCATCGTGTGCCGATAGCCCACGCCGCCCCGGAACTGCGCATAGGTGGCAAAGCCCATCGGCCCCCCGCCCTCGTCGGCCACGAGAAAGGCCGGGCGGGTCCCGATCATGGTCCGAAGCTCTTCGGGAGACTTCTCGTCGGCGTTGAAGGTCACCAGCGTGTCGCGGATGATCGGATTCCAGATCGCGAGCAGCGCCGGCACATCCTCGGGCCGGGCCGGGCGGATGGTCAGCGATGGCGGCCGACCAGAGGGCGGCGCGTCCTGCAGGCCCGGCTCACCGGGGAGGGGCGGGGCGAGTGTCATGCCGTGGTCTTCACCACCGGCGTGGCGCGCAGGGCCGTCGCGAGCGACTTGAACCGCGCCTGCGCCACCTCGCCATAGAGCGCCACCCCCTCGGGCGTCAGGGTCAGTTCGAGGATCTTCTTCCTGGGCATGAGTTTCAGGCTGCCCGCCGTGCCGGGATCGTCGATCGAGAACATCGAGCCGAACCGCATGGCCTTGCCCAGCACCTCGGCCTCGTGGATCTGCTCCTCGCTCAGAAGCCGGAACAGCGGTTCGAGCCGCGAGCCCGAACGCGAGTTCTTGTAGCGGTGAAGCAGGGCGAGCCCGAGGAACACGCGGCCCGGATGGTCGAGACCGCCGAGGTTGGCGCGGGTCGCGTTGTCAAAGCACATCTCGGCCCGGTAGTCGGGATGGGCGCGCCATGTGGTGTCATGCAGCAGGCAGGCGGCCTTGATCAGGCGTTGCCGCTCGGGCGGGGCGTTCTTGAAGAGCTGGGCCAGGAACTGGTGGAGCTTCTTGCCGAAGCCGGGGTTGCGGGCCGAGGTCGCCTCGGCCACCCGTGCCGCCTCGATCAGCGGATCGCGCGCGCGCAGCTTCGGCGGCATCTGCTCGTAGAGCAGCCCCTCGCGGATGCCGTAGGAGGAGACGTCGATCTCCTTCGGCCGGAAGATGCGGATCAGCTCGCGCAGCACCTCGACGGCGAGGGGGACCAGCTCCATCCGCTCGGGCGAGGTGCCGGTGCGGACCCGCAGCGCGGCCAGGTCGCTGGCCTCGATCCAGTCGAGCGTCTCGATCAGCGAGCGCGGCAGCATGCGGTATTCGTGCAGCACGGTCAGCGGATAGCCCCGCCGCTCCATGTCGAGCCGCGCGATCACCCGCCACGACCCGCCCACGAGGTAGATCCGGTCATGGTCGGGCTGGATCGTGTCGCGCAACTCCTTGATGATCCGGCTGATATGGGCCTGCCGCTCCTTCGGGCTGCCCTTGACCTGCTGGAGCCGGAAGGGCCCGAGCGGCGACGTCACGCGACGCCCGACCTTGCCCTCGCCGATCCGGGCGAGTTCCATCGAGTTGCCGCCGATGTCGCAGACGATCCCACGCGCGTCGGGCCAGCCGAGCAGGACGCCCTGAGCCGAAAGCCGTGCCTCCTCGTCGCCGTCGATGACCCAGAGCCGGAGGCCCGTCTCGCGCAGGACCTCGGCCTGAAAGTCCGGCCCGTCCTCGGCCTCGCGCACGGCGGCGGTGGCGACGACGGTCATGGGCGAGACCTTCATGCCGCGGGCAAGCAGCGCGAACCGGCGGAGCGCCGCCAGCGCCCGCTCGCGCCCGCGCGGGTTCAGCCGGTTGCTCTCGGCGAGGCCCTGGCCCAGCCCGCACATGACCTTCTCGTTGAAGAAATAGGCCGGGCTTCGGGCCGCGCCGTCGAAGACCACCATGCGGACCGAGTTCGAGCCGACATCGACCACGCCCACGCGCGAAAGGGCGCGGGCGGACGGGTCCTCGAACAGGGGCCTGCCGAACGGGCCGAACTCGTCATGCGGATCCGGGATGTCGTTCACGGCACATCTCCCGCATTGGTTGCGGCCAAGGTAATGGCTGCGGACGGTCCGTCAATACGCAAAGCGGCAGGACCCGGCGCCTGCGGGAGGCTGCCGGTGTGCGCAGGTCGGTCGGTGGGCGTCGGGCGGATCAAAGCGGTCCCTCGTCGCGCAGGGTGGCCAGACGCTGCACGTCCTTCGCGCCCGCCGTTCCCCGCCCCGAGAGCGAGGGGTTCTCCATGAAGAAGCCATGGCAGGAGAAGGCCTCCTCGCCGGCCGGTGGGCGCACGTAGCGGCCGTCCGCCTGAAGCAGCCAGCTCTGGGACTCGTCGGCGAGGTTCGCCGCCATGATCTGCCCCACGATCTGCGCCTTCACGGTCGGGTTCAGCGCCTCGACCAGCGTCTCGACCCGGCGATCCATGTTGCGCCCCATCCAGTCGGCCGAGGAGAAGAACACCCGCGCCTTCTTGGACGGAAGCCCGGCGCCATTGCCAAAGCAGACGATGCGGCTGTGTTCGAGGAAGCGGCCGACGACCGACTTCACCCGGATGTTGTCCGACAGGCCCTTCACGCCGGGGCGGAGCCCGCAGATCCCGCGCACGATCAGGCTGATCTTCACGCCCGCCTGGCTGGCGGCATAGAGCGCGTCGATCAACTCGGGGTCGATGATGGAATTGACCTTGAGCCAGATCTCGGCGGGCCGTCCGGCGCGGGCGTGATCGGCCTCGGCCGCGATCAGCTCGTGCAGGCGGCCGCGCAGCGTGATGGGGGCGATGGCCACATTCTCGAGCCCCACGGGCTGCACATAGCCCGAGAGGTAGTTGAAGATCTTGGTGGCATCGCGCCCCAGCGCCGGGTCGCAGGTGAAGAAGGACAGGTCCGTATAGACCCGAGCGGTGATCGGGTGGTAGTTGCCCGTCCCGTAATGGGTGTAGGTTACGAGATTGTCGCCCTCGCGCCGGACCACCGTCGAGATCTTGGCGTGGGTTTTGAGGTGCATGAAGCCATAGACCACATGCGCCCCCGCCCGCTCGAGCCGCCGGCTCTGGCGGATGTTGGCGGCCTCGTCGAAGCGGGCCTTGAGTTCCACCAGCGCGGTGACCGACTTGCCCGCCTCGGCCGCCTCGCAGAGCGCGGTGACGATCGGGCTGTCCCAGCTTGTGCGGTAGAGCGTCTGCTTGATCGCCAGCACGTTCGGGTCGCTCGCCGCCTGCTGGAGGAAGCGGATCACCAGATCGAAGGTCTCGTAGGGATGATGCAGCAGGATGTCCTTCTGCCGGATCGCCGAGAACATGTCGCCCTCATGGTCGGCCAGCCGCTCGGGCACGCGCGGGGCGAAGGCGGGCCAGAGCAGGTCCGGGCGCGACGAGATCACCAGTTCTTTCAGGTCGGCGATGCCGATGACGCCGCGGACCTCGATCACCTCGTCTGAGGTGACGCCCAGCTCCTCCATGATGAGGGCGTGCAGCTCCTTCGGCGCTCCGGCCGAGATCTTCATGCGGATCACCTCGCCCCGGCGGCGGCGCTTCAGCGCCGTCTCGAACTCGCGCACCAGATCCTCGGCCTCGTCCTCGACCTCGAGATCGCTGTCGCGCAGCACCCGGAAGGCGCAGTGGCCGCGCTCGGCATAGCCGGGAAAGAGCATCCCCAGATGCAGGAGCAGCAACTCCTCGAGCGGCAGGAAGCGGTGCTCGCCGGGCTTGGCGGGCAGTTCGACGAAGCGGGCGATCTGCTGCGGGATCGGCAGCAGCGCCTGCAACGGGCGCCGGTCCGACATGCGTTCAAGCTCGAGCCCCAGCGTGAAGCCCGTGTTCGGGATGAAGGGGAACGGGTGGGCCGGGTCGATGGCCAGCGGTGACAGGACCGGAAACACCTTGGAGAGGAAGTGGTCCTCGAGATGGCGCAGGTCGCGGGCGGTCAGCTTGGAGCGGGTGAGGATCGAGATCCCCTGATCCTCCATCTCGCGGCGCAGCTTGTTCCAGACCGTCTGCTGGGTCTGCATCAGCCGCCGGGCGTCGGCGTTGATCAGCTGGAGCTGCTCGGCCGGCGAGCGCCCGTCCTCGGAGAGCACGAGGTTGCCGGCGCGCACCAGCGCCCGCAGGCCCGCGACGCGCACGGTGTAGAATTCATCGAGGTTGGTGGCCGAGATCGACAGGAAGCGCAGCCTCTCGAGCAGCGGAACCCGCGGATTGTCGGCTTCGTCCAGGACGCGCCAGTTGAAGGCAAGCCAGCTGAGTTCGCGGTTGAAGAAGCGCCGCGGACCTGTGACCTCCTCCTCGGGCAACGGAACGGGTTCGGGGAAGGGGGCCTTCAGGAAATCTGCCGGTGTCATGCTCTCAGCCTCGGTTCGGGTCCGTGTGCCCGTATCTTGTGAAGGTTATGTGACAGATCTCATTCGGCACCGGCCAGTCCCAGAAGCTCCGCCGCCATCTGGCGCGAGATCGGCCGCCGCTCGGCCAGCGAGCGGGCATCGAGCGCCGCAACGAGCGCCCGGGCCGCCTCGCACGACCGATCCATTCGCGCCACGAGCCACGGCACGAGCATTCCCGGCACCGCGATCTGGCGGTCGGCAAAGAGCTTGACCAGCATGGCCGACAGAAGCGCGTCGTCGGGCGCCTCGAGGCGGGTGACGGCGGCGGCCTGCATCCGGCTCGTGAGGTCGGGCAGCACCAGCCCCCAGTCGCGCGGCGGCGTGTCGGCGGTGATGAGCAGCGCGCCCGACCGTTCGAGCATGAGGTTGTGGAGGTGAAAGAGCGCCTCCTCGGCGGCCCGTTCGCCGCCCAGCCGCTCGGCATCCTCGACCGCCACGGCGCCATCGGCGGCCAGCGCGGGCAGGTCGGCGCGCGCCAGCGCCTCGGCCGGGATCAGTCGCGCCTCGGCCTGCGCCGCCCAGACATGGGCCAGATGGGTCTTGCCCGACCCGCGGGGACCCACCAGCACCATCTTGCCGCGCGGCCAGTCGCGCCAGCCGTCGAGGCTTGCCAGCGCCA
Organism: Cereibacter sediminicola; assembly: GCF_007668225.1. Lineage (NCBI taxonomy): Bacteria > Pseudomonadati > Pseudomonadota > Alphaproteobacteria > Rhodobacterales > Paracoccaceae > Cereibacter > Cereibacter sediminicola. The sequence continues at coordinate 19,073 of NZ_VDEK01000034.1, forward strand.
ACGCATTGGCCGGTGAGACGAAGAAATCCTCGCGGCTCAGGGCCGGTCGCATCGGCAGGTCGAAGGCGAGCTGACCCTTCACATGTCCTCCTCGGTGATGACGTGGGTGCCCCGGTAGAGGCGCGAGCCCGTATATTGCCGGATGCCGAAGCGCGCCAGCACCCCGATGGCCGCCGCCACCGGAACGGCGACCAGCATCCCCACGAAGCCGAAGATCGACCCGAAGGCCGAAAGCGCGAAGAGCAGCCACAGCGGATGCAGCCCCACCGAGCCGCCGACGAGGCGGGGGGTGATCACGTTGCCTTCGAGGAACTGCCCCAGCGCGAAGATGCCCGCCACCAGCCCGATGGAGAGCCAGTCGCCCCAGAACTGGAAGAGCGCGAGGCCGATGGCCAGCGCCCCCCCGATCAGCGCGCCGACATAGGGGATGAAGGTGATCGCGCCGGCGATCGCCCCCACGACAAGCCCGAACTGCAGCCCCACCGCGGCCAGCGCCACGGCATAGAAGGTGCCCAGCACGAGGCAGACCGAGATCTGCCCCCGGACGAACCCTGCCAGCACCTCGTCGATCTCGCTGGCGAGGCGGCGCAGGGTGGGGGCATGGTCGCGGGGCAGCCAGCTGTCGATCTTGGCCACCATCGGGTCCCAGTCGAGCAGCAGGTAGAAACTCACCACCGGGACGACGACCAGAAAGATCAGCGCGTTGATCACGCCATAGGCCGAGATCAGCACCGTGTTGGCCAGCTCGCCGCCGCGCTGCTTGATCGTGTCGCCGATCGAAAGCAGCGTCTGGCGCATCGTGCTCGTCTCGTCCGACAGCTCCGGGAAATGCTCGAGCAGGAAGGTGTGAAGCTGGCGGAAGATCGTGGGCGCCGCGTCGATGAGCGCGGTCAACTGGCTCGCGAGCGTCGGGATGACGGCAAGGACGAGCAGAACCACCACGAGCAGCATGCCGACCGAGATAAGCGAGGTGGCGGCCACCCGGCTCAGGCCCGCGCGCTCGAGCCTGTCGGCTACCGGATCGAGAAAGTAGGCGATGGCCCCGCCCACGATGAAGGGCAGGATCACGTCGCCGAGAAGCCACAGGACAAGCAGGAAGACGACGGTGGAGAGACCCCACCACTTGGCTTGGTCGCTGATCGGAAGGGCCATGCCTGAAACCTCGCTGATGTTCCGCAGAGATGGCTCATGGCCCGGATCCTTGCAAGGGAAAGGCAGGGCTTCGGGTCGGGGCGAGGCGGTGTGCGGACGGTGCGGGCGGACCTTGCGATCCGTCGGACCCGTCGGCCATGGGCGGGATGCCGCGCGGGGGGCGCTTGCCTGCCTCCTCGGCCTCGCCTAAACCCCTTGCCGAACAATCCACCGAACAGACACGGGGCCCCCATGCGCCTGAGCCGCTATTTCCTGCCCGTCCTGAAGGAGAATCCCTCCGAGGCGCAGATCGTCAGCCACCGTTTCATGCTGCGCGCCGGCATGATCAAGCAGCAGGCGGCGGGGATCTATTCCTGGCTGCCGCTGGGCTTCAAGGTGCTGAAACGCATCGAGCAGATCGTGCATGAAGAGCAGATCCGCGCCGGCCACATCCCGCTTCTGATGCCGACGCTGCAGCCGGCCGACCTCTGGCGCGAGAGCGGGCGCTACGACGATTACGGCGAGGAGATGCTGCGCATCACCGACCGCCACAAGCGCGACATGCTCTATGGGCCGACGAACGAGGAGATGATCACCGACATCTTCCGGTCCCATGTGAACAGCTACAAGGACCTGCCGCTGACGCTGTATCACATCCAGTGGAAGTTCCGTGACGAGATCCGCCCGCGCTTTGGCGTGATGCGGGGACGCGAGTTCCTGATGAAGGACGGCTACAACTTCGACCTCGACTTCGACAGCGCGATCCACGCCTACAACCGCCACATGGTTAGCTACCTGCGCACCTACGAGCGCATGGGCCTTCAGGCGATCCCGATGCGCGCGGCCTCGGGGCCGATCGGCGGCGACAACACGCACGAGTTCCTCGTGCTGGCGTCCACCGGCGAGTCGGAAGTGTTCTATGACGCCGCGATCACCGACCTGAAGTTCGGCGACCGCGTGGTGGACTACGACAGCCGCGAGGAATGCGAGGCGATCGTCCGGGAATGGACGACCCCCTACGCCCGCACCGACGAGACCCATGACGAGGCGATCTTCAACGCCATCCCCGAGGAGCGCCGCCGCACCTCGAGGGGCATCGAGGTCGGCCAGATCTTCTACTTCGGCACCAAATATTCCGAACCGATGGGTGCGACGGTGGTTACGGCCGACGGTGCCCGTGTGCCGGTCCACATGGGCTCGCACGGGATCGGCGTCTCGCGGCTTCTGGGCGCGATCATCGAGGCCAGCCACGACGACAAGGGCATCATCTGGCCGGAAGGCGTCACGCCCTTCCATGTCGGCATCGTGAACCTCAAGCAGGGCGACAGCTCGACCGATCTCGCCTGCGAGGCGCTTTACCGCGACCTCTCGGCCAAGGGGCTCGAGCCGCTCTATGACGACCGCGACGAGCGGGCGGGGGCGAAATTCGCCACGATGGACCTGATCGGCCTGCCGTGGCGGATTACCGTCGGCCCGCGCGGCATCGCGGCCGGCAAGGTCGAGCTGACCAACCGCCGGACCGGCGAGAGCGAGGAGATGTCCTCGGGCGCCGCCGTCGACCGGCTGGCGCAGATCTACGCCGGGATCTGAGGGCGCTTCGGACGCGGCCGGGGGGCTGTCTGCCCCCCGGACCCCCCGAGGATATTTGAGCGAGAATGAAAGTGGCCGCGAGGCGGGCCGGGTCCTGCAGCGGACGCGAAAGGATGGACGGGATGGCTAGCCGGACGCGGCCCTTTGCGGCCTTCGAATGGATGATCGCCTGGCGCTACCTGCGCGCCCGCCGCGCCGAGGGCGGGGTCTCGGTCATGACCTGGATCAGCCTTGTCGGCATCACGCTCGCGGTCTTCGCGCTGATCGCCACGCTCTCGGTGCGGGCGGGCTTTAGGGCCGAGTTCGTGGACACGATCCTTGGCGCCAACGCCCATGTCACCGTCTACTCGGCGGGGCAGGTGAGCGAGACGGGGCAGCTGATCCGCGGCTTCGACGACTTCGATCCGGTGGCCGAGCGGCTGCGCGCGGTGCCCGGCGTGGTGCGGGCCGCGCCGGTGGTGAAGGGGCAGGTGATGGCCACCGCCAGCGGCCGGTCGAGCGGCGTCGAGGTCTTCGGGATGCGGCAGGCCGATCTGGCCACCATTCCGCGGATCGGGCATGGCTCGGGCCACGTCGGCGACGTCGGGCGCTTCGACGAGGGCATCGCCATCGGCTCGGGTGTCGCGCAGGAGCTGGGCGTGACGGTCGGCGACCGGATCCGGCTGATCTCGCCCGACGGGGTGAAGACGGCCTTCGGCACCTCGCCGCGCGTCTCGGCCTACGAGGTCGTCTATGTCTTCACCGCCGGGCGCTACGACATCGACCGGACGCGGATCTACATGCCGCTGGCCGAGGCGCAGAGCTACTTCAACCGCGAGGGCCGCGCCGACGAGATCGAGGTGATGGTGACGGATCCCGAGGCGGTCGATGCGATGGGGCCTGCGCTGATGCAGGCGGCGGGCGAGGGCTCGATGCTCTGGACGTGGCGCGATTCGGCCGGGGCATTCCTGCGGGCGCTGACCATAGAGGACAACGTGATGTTCGTGATCCTGTCGATCCTCGTGCTGATCGCCTCGATGAACATCGTCTCGGGGCTCATCATGCTGGTGAAGAACAAGGGCCGCGACATCGGCATCCTGCGCACCATGGGGCTGACCGAGGGCTCGATCCTGCGGGTCTTCTTCCTTTGCGGTGCCTCGACCGGGCTGATCGGCACGGCGGCGGGAGTGGCGCTGGGCTGTCTCTTCGCCATCTACATCGACCCGATCTTCTCGCTGGTGAACTATGTCTCGGGCGGCGGCGTCTGGGATCCGTCGATCCGCGGCATCTACGCGCTGCCGGCACGGCTTCAGTGGCAGGACATGCTGTCGGCGGTGTCGCTGTCCTTGGCGCTGTCGTTCTTCGTCACGCTGATCCCCGCGCGGCGGGCGGCCCGCATGAACCCGGTCGAGGCGCTGCGCTATGAGTGAGATGCTGGTTCTCGACGGGCTGACCAAGGCCTACAACCGCGGCAAGCCGGGCGAGGTGACGGTGCTGCGCGGCGCCACGCTCTCGGTCGGAACGGGCGAGGTGGTGGCGCTGGTCGCGCCCTCGGGGGCGGGGAAATCCACGCTTCTGCACATCGCGGGGCTGCTCGACACGCCGGACGAGGGCCGCGTCGCCATCGGCGGCATGGCGATGGAGGGCTTGGGCGACCGCGCGCGGACCGAGGCGCGGCGGCGTGAGGTGGGCTTCATTTACCAGTTCCACCACCTGCTGCCCGAATTCACCGCGCTCGAGAACGTGGTGCTGCCGCAGCTGGCCAATGGCGTCGCGCGCCGCGAGGCCGAGGCGCGGGCGCGCGATCTGCTGGGCCGCGTCGGCGTCGGCGCGCGCGAGGGGCACCGGCCCGCGGCGCTTTCGGGCGGAGAGCAGCAGCGCGTGGCCTTCTGCCGGGCGCTGGCCAACGCCCCGCGGCTGCTGCTGGCCGACGAGCCGACCGGCAACCTCGATCCCGGCACCTCGGATCAGGTGTTCGGCGTGCTGATGGATCTGGTGCGGGGCACCGGCCTTTCGGCGCTGATCGCGACGCACAACCTCGAGCTTGCGGCGCGGATGGACCGGGTGGTGCGGCTCGACGCGGGGCGCGTCGTCTGATCTGCGTCAAGGCTCGGCCCCGGCGGGGATGGTCATCTGGACCCAAAGGGAGGATGCCATGAAACCAGCATTGATCGCGCTCCTTGCGCTGCCGCTTGCGGCCTGCGTGGCGCAGCCCGACGTGCCGACGGGGCGCGCGGATTTTGAGGCGCTCTGCGCCGGGTGCCACGGCGCCACCGGGCGCGGCGATGGCGAGATGGCGCCGCTGCTCGATCAGAGGCCACCTGATCTGACGACGCTTGCGGCGCGGAACGGGGGCAGTTTCCCCGGCACCCGCGTCATGGCCCAGATCTGGGGCTATGCGAAGACCGGCGACCGGGTGATGCCCGAGTTCGGCCCGCTTCTGGACAGCGAGATGGTGCCCTTCGACGGCGGCGACGGGATCCTGACGCCGACGCCGATCCGGCTCGTCCAGCTCGAGCAACATCTGCGCACCCTGCAGCGCTAGCGCTTCCGTTCCGGCCGGTCTGGCCCTATGGTCCGCCTCCCGAATTTCTGGAGCCGGACCCCATGAGCACCGACGCCATCCGCCGCATTCCCAAGCTGATCGCCGCCGAGATCGCGGCCCGACCCGAGCAGGTCTCGGCGGCCATCGAGCTTCTCGACGGCGGCGCGACCGTTCCCTTCGTCGCCCGCTACCGCAAGGAGGTGACGGGCGGCCTCGACGACACGCAGCTGCGCACGCTCTCCGAGCGGCTGGCCTATCTGCGCGAGCTTGAAGCGCGGCGAGAGACGATCCTGTCCTCGATCCGCGATCAGGGCAAGCTGACGGCCGAGCTGGAACAGGCCGTGGTCAAGGCCACGACCAAGTCCGAGCTGGAAGACATCTATCTGCCCTACAAGCCCAAGCGCCGGACCAAGGCAATGATCGCGCGCGAGAACGGCCTTGGGCCCTTGGCCGAGGCGATCCTTGCCGACCGTGCCGCCGTTCCGACCGATCTGGCGAAGGGCTTCGTGACCGAGGCCGTGCCCGACGTGAAGGCCGCGCTGGAGGGCGCGCGCGACATCCTAGCCGAGGGGCTGTCCGAGAATGCGGACCTGCTGGGGCGGCTGCGTGCCCACATGAAGCAGGTGGGCCGCGTCTCGGCGAAGGTCGTCGAGGGCAAGGAGGCCGAGGGCGCCAAGTTCTCGGACTATTTCGCCCATTCCGAGGCCTGGGCCACGGCGGCCGGCCACCGCGTCCTCGCCATGCTGCGCGGCCGGAACGAGGGCGTTCTGGTGCTCGATCTCGAGGTCGATGCCGACGCGGCCCGCGGCGAAAGTCCGGCCGAGCGGATGGCCGGCATGGCGCTGCAGGCCGCCGGCAAGGGGCCGGGCGATCAGTGGCTGCGCGAGGCGGCGTCCTGGGCGTGGCGGGTGAAGCTGAAGACCTCGCTGACGCTCGATCTGATGGCGGAACTGCGCGAGCGGGCCGAGGCCGAGGCCATTGGCGTCTTTGCCCGCAACCTCAAGGACCTGCTGCTGGCCGCGCCCGCGGGCGGCAAGGTCACGATGGGGGTCGATCCGGGCATCCGCACCGGCTGCAAGGTTGCGGTGGTGGATGCGACGGGCAAGCTGCTCGCCACCTCGACCATCTATCCGTTCCAGCCGAAGAACGACCTGCGCGGCTCTCAGGTCGAACTCCTGAAACTGATCCGCGCGCATGGCGTGACGCTCATTGCAATCGGCAACGGCACGGCAAGCCGCGAGACCGAGAAGATGGTGACGGACCTGCTGGCCGCGATGCCCGCCGAGATGCCGAAGCCCGTGAAGGTGATCGTCAGCGAGGCCGGCGCCTCGGTCTATTCGGCCAGCGCGCTGGCGGCGGCCGAGTTTCCCGGTCTCGACGTCAGCTTGCGCGGCGCGGTCTCGATTGCCCGGCGGCTGCAGGATCCGCTGGCGGAACTGGTGAAGATCGAGCCGAAGTCGATCGGCGTCGGCCAGTATCAGCATGACGTGGACCAACATCGGCTGGGGCGCTCGCTGGAAGCGGTGGTCGAGGATGCGGTGAACGCGGTGGGGGTGGATCTGAACACCGCCTCGGCGCCGCTCTTGGCCCGCGTCTCGGGCGTGGGGCCGGGGCTGGCTGAGGCGATCGTCCAGCACCGCAACACGAACGGCCCCTTCGCGAAGCGTCGCGACCTCCTGAAGGTCGCGCGCCTCGGGCCGCGCGCCTTCGAGCAGGCGGCGGGCTTCCTGCGCATCCCGAACGGGACCGAGCCGCTCGACGCCTCGTCTGTCCACCCCGAGGCCTATGACGTGGCGCGCCGGATCGTCGCCGCCTGCGGGCGCGACCTGCGCAGCCTGATGGCCGAGCCGCAGCGGCTGCGCGCGCTCGACCCCTCGGACTTCACCGACGACCGCTTTGGCCTGCCGACCGTGAAGGACATCCTGGCCGAGCTGGAAAAGCCCGGCCGCGACCCGCGCCCGACCTTCAAGACCGCGACCTTCACCGAAGGGGTCGAGGAAATCTCGGACCTCAAGGTGGGAATGCTGCTGGAAGGGACGGTGACCAACGTCGCGGCCTTCGGCGCCTTCGTCGATGTGGGGGTGCATCAGGATGGGCTGGTGCATGTCAGCCAGCTGGCCGACCGCTTCGTGAAGGACCCGCATGAGGTGGTGAAGGCGGGCGATGTGGTGAAGGTCCGCGTGGTCGAGGTGGACGTGGCGCGCAAGCGCATCGGCCTCACCATGCGAAAGGACAGCGCCGACGCCCGCGCGCAGGCGACCGAGCGCCGGGCCGAGCCGCCGCGCAAGGGGGCCAAGCCGCTGCCCCGGCAGGCCGCCCCGCGCGACAGCGGCCCGAGCAACCCTTTTGCCGATGCGCTGAAGGGGCTGCGGCGGGACTGACCGTCGGCCCCGGCGCCATCCGGCCGCGGTCGCCCGGCATCATGGCGGCCTTGTCAACCGGCGCAGGAGATCCGCGCCGGTTTCTGCTCTCTTGCTAACTGGCATACTTGCATATTAGTTTACCCCTGCTCAGCGGGAGGATGAACATGCGGCAGACGTGGCGGTGGTTCGGGCCGAAGGACCTCGTGTCGGTGGACGACATGCGGCAGGCGGGGGTGGAGGGCGTGGTCTCGGCGCTGCACCACATCCCGACCGGCGCGCTCTGGACGCCGGACGAGATCGCCCGGCGCCAGCGCCAGATCGGGGTGATGACGGACGGCTCGGCCTCGGGGCTCAACTGGGAGGTGGTCGAGAGCCTGCCGGTCTCCGAGGACATCAAGAAGCAGAAGGGTGACTGGCGCGCGCATGTCGAGACCTGGAAGGCGTCGATGCAGAACCTGCGCGCCGCCGGGATCGAGGTGATCTGCTACAATTTCATGCCGGTGCTGGACTGGACACGGACCGATCTCGCATGGCGGCGGCCCTCGGGCGCGACCTGCATGCGGTTCGACCTGCCGGACTTCGCGGCCTTCGACATCCATATCCTAGAGCGGCCCGGCGCGGCCGAGGATCTGCCCGAATGGGTGGTGGCCGAGGCAGCGCTGCGCTTTTCCGAGATGGACGAGGACCGGAAGGCGGCGCTGGCGCGGAACGTCGTCTTCGGCCTGCCAGGCGCGGCCGAGCAGTTCACGCTCGAGGATGTGCGCCGCCATCTCGCCGAATATGCCGGGATGAGCGCCGAGACGCTGCGGCGGCACCTGATCGACTTCCTGTCGGAAGTGGCGCCCCTTGCCGAGGAGATCGGCGTCCGGCTCTGCTGTCATCCCGACGATCCGCCCTTCCCACTGCTGGGCCTGCCGCGCGTCATGTCGACGGAGGCCGATTACGCCGCGGTGATGGCCGCAGTGGACCTCAAGGCCAACGGCATCACGCTTTGCACCGGCAGCCTCGGCGCGCGGCCCGACAACGACCTGCCCGGCATGATGGAGCGGATGGGCGAGCGGGTGCATTTCCTCCACCTGCGCAACGTCACGCTGGAAGGGGATGATCTGCGCAACTCGTTCTTCGAGGACGGGCATCTTGAGGGCGGCACCGACATGGTGGCGATGATCGCCGCGGTGCTGGCCGAGGAGCGACGGCGCGAGGCCGAGGGGCGGGCCGACATCTCGATCCCGATGCGGCCCGACCACGGGCAGGACATCCTCGACGATCTCGGCCGCAAGGGGCAGCCGGGCTATCCCGCGATCGGGCGGCTGAAGGGGCTGGCCGAGCTGCGCGGGATCATGACGGCGCTGGATCACCCGCTGGTGCGCGGGGCCTGAGACGGATCCGCCCGGGGTTGGCCGCCGGGGGCTGGCTGCCCCCGGACCCCCGCGGATATTTTTGCGAGAATGAAAGGGGCGGGGCGGCGCCAGGGAAGGGCCGGCCAGCCGGCAGGCGGGCGCGGCGCCCGTGCCGGCGCCTGCGCGGCCTCAGACGTCGAGTTCCTCGACGAAGCGCGCGTTCTCCTGGATATACTGGAAGCGCAGCTCTGGCTTCTTGCCCATCAGCCGCTCCACCAGATCGCCGGTCTCGCCCGGCTCGTCCTCGTCGATCGAAACCCGGATCAGCTTGCGGGTGGCCGGGTTCATCGTCGTGTCCTTGAGGTCCTTGGCGTCCATCTCGCCCAGACCCTTGAAGCGCTGCACGTCGATCTTGCCCTTGCCGCCGAGACCCTTGGCGAGCCACAGTTCCTTTTCCACGTCGTCGGCGACATAGAGCCGCTTGGCCCCCTGCGTGAGGCGGTAGAGCGGCGGGCAGGCGAGGTAGAGATGCCCGCGGTCGATCAGCGGGCGCATCTGGGTGAAGAAGAAGGTCATCAGCAGCGAGGCGATGTGGGCGCCGTCGACGTCGGCATCGGTCATGATGATGATCTTGTCGTAGCGCAGCTCGTCGATGTTGAAGCGCGTGCCCATGCCGGTGCCGAGCGCCTGGCAGAGGTCGTTGATCTCGGCGTTCGCCCCCATCTTGCCCGAGGCCGCGCCCAGCACGTTCAGGATCTTGCCCCGCAGCGGCAGCAGCGCCTGCGTGGTCCGGTCGCGCGCCATCTTGGCCGAGCCGCCGGCCGAGTCGCCCTCGACGATGAAGAGTTCGGTCCCGTCGCGGGCGGTGGCGGAACAGTCCACCAGCTTGCCGGGCAGGCGCAGTTTCTTCGTCGCGCTCTTGCGCTGGGTTTCCTTCTCCTGCCGGCGGCGAAGGCGCTCTTCGGCGCGCAGCACGAGGAAGTCGAGGATGGCGCCGGCTGACTTGGTATTCGCGGCAAGCCAGTTGTCGAAATGGTCGCGCACCGCATTCTCGACCAGTTTTGCGGCTTCCTCGGTGGAGAGCCGGTCCTTGGTCTGGCCCACGAACTGCGGCTCGCGGATGAAGACCGAGATCAGCGCCGAACCGCCCGCCAGCATGTCCTCGCGGGTGATCTGGTCGGCCTTGCGGTTCTTCACCAGCTCGCCATAGGCGCGGATGCCCTTGAGGATCGCCGACCAGAAGCCGCTTTCATGCGTGCCGCCCTCGGGGGTGGGCACGGTGTTGCAGTAGGACTGGATGAAACCGTCGCGGGCGGGCGTCCAGTTGATCGCCCATTCGACCGAGCCGGGGACGCCGAACTTCTCCTGAAAGCCGACCTTCCCGGCGAAGGGCTTTTCGGCGTAGGTCGAGGCGCCGGAAAGCTGCTCGGCAAGATAGTCGCCGAGGCCGCCGGGGAAGTGGAAGACGGCCTCTTGGGGGGTGTCGCTGTCGGGGATCGCCGATTTCCAGCGGATCTCGACGCCCGAGAAGAGATAGGCCTTGGAGCGCGCCATCTTCATCAGCCGTGCGGGCTTGAACTGGAGATGGCCGAAGATCTCGGGGTCCGGGTGGAAGGTGATCGTGGTGCCGCGGCGGTTCGAGGCCGCGCCGACCATCTTGACCGGGCCCTGCGCGATGCCGCGGGCGAAGCTCTGCACCCAAAGCTCGCGGTTGCGCGCCACCTCGACCCGCATCGTGTCCGAGAGCGCGTTCACCACCGAGGCACCGACGCCGTGCAGGCCGCCCGAGGTCTGGTAGGCCTTGCCCGAGAACTTGCCGCCCGCGTGCAGCGTGCAGAGGATGACCTCGAGCGCCGACTTGCCGGGGAACTTCGGATGCGGATCGACCGGGATGCCGCGGCCGTTGTCGCGGATCGTCACCGAATGATCGGCGTGAAGTTCGACCTCGATCCGCGTCGCATGGCCCGCCACGGCCTCGTCCATCGAGTTGTCGAGGATCTCGGCCACCAGATGGTGCAGCGCCCGTTCGTCGGTGCCGCCGATATACATGCCGGGACGCTTGCGGACGGGCTCGAGCCCTTCGAGCACCTCGATCGAGGAGGCGTCATAGGTTTCCGGCTGGCCGGAGAGAAGGTCGTTGGCCATGGCTGCTCGATTCTTTCTGGACGATTGAAGTACCAATAGAGCATCCCGCGGGAGGGATGCGCAAGATCTGGTGGGATCGGCCGCGCCCCGCCTGCGGAACGGTGTTCGATCCCCACATGGCAAGACGGGGTCGGGTGCGCAAGGGACGGGTCTCGGGTGCGTATGGGCCCCTGCGACCCATGCGCCCATACGAGGCAAACCGTATTGGCGGGCCGGGCCGGTCGTGCAACCAGCGGGCGCAATCGGGGCGGCGAGGGTCGCGGGAGGATGGAAGACCTGTCTGGGGTGCCGGAGGATCGGGCGGCGGCGTCGGGTGCTGGCGGCAAGGATCTCGTGCACCTGGCCTATGAGCTTGCGCTCGATCCTGCGCGGCTGCCCGACTTCGTGGCCCTGTGGCAGGAGCAGCTGGCGCCATCGACGGAGGGGCCGCGTGCGGCGGACCCGACGCTCGAGCTGCATTTCGATCGGGCGCGGCGCATCCTCGAGCGGCTACCCCGGGACCAGCGCGGCGGGATCGAGTCCACCCTGGCGGGAATCCTGCGGGTGCCGGCCTTCCTGAGCGACGGGGTGGTGCGGATCGCCGCCTGCAACCTTGCGGCCGAGTCGGCCTTTCGGATCTCGGCCGGCGCGCCGCTGGCTGCGCTGCCCTTCGATGCGGCCGATGTGGTCGCCCTGTCCTCGACCATCCGGCCCGTGGCCCGCCGGGCGGTGCCTGCGCGAAACCTCCGCCTGCGCTCGGTGCCGAACGGGACAACGGTGGTCGTGCGGGTCTGCCCGATCGACGGGCAGGAAGGCCGGGCCAAGGCGCTGGTTCTGGCAACGGAACCCGTCTGGCCCGAGACCTTCGGCGAGCTTCTCAACGAGACCTTCGGCCTTACGGGGGCCGAGGTCGAGATCGTCCACGGCCTGACGCTCGGGCTGCCCCTGCGCGAGATCGCCGCGCTCCGGGGGCGGTCGGTCGAGACGGTGCGGACGCAGATGCGCTCGATCCAGCAGAAGACCGAAACCCACTCGCAGTCCGAGCTTCTGCGCCTTGTGATGGGGCTGATGGAACTCGCGCTCGCACCTGCGGGCGGGGCGGCGCCGCGCTCTTCAGGGCGGCTTCACGAGCCTCTCATGCGGCAGGTTTTCCTGCAGCCGGACGGGCGGCGGCTCGAGTGGCTCGAGTTCGGAGATCCGGTCGGGGCGCCGGTCCTGCATCTGCACGGCGAGTTCGGTCTCGCGCGCTGGACGCCCGCGGCCGAGCGGGCGGCGCGGTTGCGGCGGCTGCGGGTGATCGTGCCGATCCGGGCGGGCTATGGCCGGAGCGATCCCCTGCCCGAGGAGACCCCGTTTGCGGAAGGGAACGCCGCGGATCTGGCGGCGCTGGCCGGGCACCTTGGCATCGCGCGCACGGCGGTGCTGGCGCTCGGCGGGGATCTTGCCGCGGCCCTGTGGCTCGCGCGGTCGCGGCCCGGGCTGGTTGCGGGGATCGTCGCCTGTGCCCTTGATCTGCCGGAAGCGGCCGCCGCTCACTGGCCGGGACTTCTGGCCCGCACCGCGGAACGGTCGCCCGCGGCGCTTGCGCTGATGGTGCAGGCGGGCTTCGCCTTCGCGCGTGATGATGGGAAGGAACATTGGCTGCTTGATGCCTGCGGAGGGGCTGCGGCGGACCGGCTTGCGCTGCGGATCCCGGGCGTGCGCGAGGCGCTGCTGGTGGGCAGCGAAATCTGCCTCGGGGCCGACGCATCGGCGCACGCGGCCTTCCGCCGGGGCCGCATCGAGGCCAGGCGGGCGCTGCCGCCGGGACCCGCGCCAGGCCCGCTACTGTTCCTGCAGGGCGGGCTCGACCCTCTGGCCCCGCCGGACGAGGTGGCGGCCCTCGCCGCAAGGACCGGCGCCGTGGTCGAAATGCTGGCAGGCTGCGCGCGGCTGCTGTTTCTTGAGCAATGGGAGACGGTTCTGAACCGTCTCTGCGCCATTACCGCGCGCTGAAGCTCCTGGACATTAGTTTTACTGCAGTTGGAGTATGCGCTGAATCTTGCTCATCTGTAAGGAACGCGATCACAAGACTTTTCAACAAAGTTCTCATTTTCGCGCAAGATTGTTCCTGAACGGGGGCGGTGGAGACACCGCCCCCGAATTATTCGGCGACCGACCTCGATTGCATGACGCGGATCAAGGTGACCGGCCGGGCGCGCTCCAGACTCTGATCGAGCCGGAAAAGGAGGATCCCATGGCTGATGACCATCCCGTTGCCGAGCGGTTGGATGACCTTGCCGCCGCCGAGAGGATGACCGAGGGGCCTCCCACCGCTGAAGGTCCGCAGGACGCCGAACCGGAACCGGATCCGGTGGCCGAGACTGCTCCGACCGTGCCGCTGCACGGGCCAAGGCAGTTTCCGGCGGTGGGTGCGAACCTGATCCGGCAGGCCTTCGAGGGCGGCCACTATCCCTATCCGCGCCGCATGGGGCGCGCCACCTACGAGGCGGAAAAGGCCCGGCTGCAGGCCGAGCTCTTGAAGGTGCAGATCTGGGCACAGGAGACGGGCCAGAAGTTCGTGATCCTGATGGAAGGCCGCGATGCCGCGGGCAAGGGCGGCACGATCAAGCGATTCATGGAGCATCTCAATCCACGTTACGCCCGTGTCTTGGCGCTCACCAAGCCCGGCGACCGCGAACGGGGCCAGTGGTTCTTTCAACGCTACATCGAGCATCTGCCCACCGCGGGCGAGATCGTCTTCTTCGATCGCAGCTGGTACAACCGCGCGGGCGTCGAGCGGGTGATGGGCTTCTGCACCCCTTCGGAATATCTCGAGTTCATGCGGCAGGCGCCGGAACTTGAACGGATGCTCGTCCGCTCGGGGATACGGCTCTACAAATACTGGTTCTCGGTCACGCGCGACGAGCAGCGTACCCGCTTCCTCGCGCGCGAGACGGATCCGCTGAAGCGGTGGAAGCTCTCGCCCATCGACAAGGCAAGCCTCGACAAGTGGGACGACTATACCGAGGCGAAGGAGGCGATGTTCTTCTATACCGACACGGCAGATGCGCCCTGGACGATCGTCAAGTCGAACGACAAGAAGCGCGCGCGGCTGAACTGCATGAAGCACTTCCTGTCCAGCCTCGACTATCCGGGCAAGGATGCCGAGGTGGTGGGTCAGCCCGACCCGCTGATCGTGGGGCGCGCGTCTCAGGTGATCGGAACGTCCGCCGGCATCCTCGACAGCGCCACGCCGCCGGCCTTGCGCAAGCCGCGTCGCACCTGACCCTTGCCTTCCGCCCGATCCGGCGCAGTATCGGGGCATGTGGGATGAACGCTACAGCAGCCCCGGCTATCTCTTCGGCAAGGAGCCTGCGGGCTTTGCCGTCCGTGTCGCTTCCCTGCTGCCCGAGCGGGCCGAGGTGCTATGCCTCGGTGACGGCGAGGGGCGCAACTCGGTGCATCTGGCGGCTCTTGGCCATCGCGTGACCGCGATGGATCTGTCGGCGGTGGCGCTCGACAAGGCGCGGTCGCTGGCCCGGGAGCGCGGGGTTGCGGTCGAGTTGCATCGGGCCAACGTAGCCCACTGGGACTGGGGGCGGCCCTTTGATGCGGTGCTCGGGATCTTCATCCAGTTCGCCCCGCCCGATCTGCGCCGCATGATCCATGCCGGTATTGCGCGGGCGGTGCGTCCGGGGGGGCTCGTGCTGCTGCACGGCTATGCGCCCCGGCAGGTCGGTTACGGCACCGGAGGCCCGCCGGCGGCCGCGAACATGTACGAGCTGGCCGACCTCGAGGCCGACTTTGCCGGATGGGAGGTGCTGCTCGCGTCGGACCGTGACGAGACGATCTCGGAAGGTTCCGCCCATGTCGGCCGGTCGGCTCTGGTGGATTTCGTGGCGCGAAAGCCGCTTTCTGCCTGATCCGGCGGCACTGTCTTGATGTGGCCCCTGCGGCGGGATAGTGCTGGCGCATGTTCCACAATCCGACCTTTACCGGCCACGCGAGGGCGATTCTCGCGCTGGGGCTTCCCCTTGTCGGCAGCCACGTGGCGCAGATGTCGCTGCATGTCACCGACACGGTGATGCTGGGCTGGTATGGCGTGACCGAGCTGGCCTCGGTCGTGCTGGGGGCCTCGCTCTTCTTCGTCACCTTCATTCTCGGCTCGGGCTTTGCGCAGGCGGTCATGCCGATGGTGGCCGAGGCGCTGGGGCGCGGAGACGAGACGCAGGTGCGGCGCGACACCCGCATGGGGCTTTGGCTATCCATCGCCTTCGGGGCGCTGGTCTACCCGCTGTTCTGGTTCTCGGGCACCATACTTCTGGCGCTTCGCCAGCAGCCCGAGGTGGCGGCGCTTGCGCAGGATTACCTGCGGATCGCGGGGCTGGGCATGGTGCCCGCGCTGCTGATCATGGTGCTCAAGAGCTACCTCTCGGCGCTGGAACGGACGCAGATCGTGCTGTGGGCCACGCTGGCCGCGGTGGTGGTGAATGCCGGCCTGAACTGGGTGCTGATCTTCGGCAAGCTCGGGGCGCCCGAGCTGGGTGTCGAGGGGGCCGCCCTCGCCTCGGTCGGGGCGCAGCTCATGTCGCTGGCGGCCCTTGGGCTCTATGCGGCGCTTCTGCCGCCCCTGCGGCGGTTCAACCTGTTCCAGCGGTTCTGGCGCCCGGACTGGCATGCGCTGGCGCGGGTCTTCGCGCTCGGCTGGCCCATCGGTCTGACCGGACTGGCCGAGGGGTCGATCTTCCAGGCGGCGGCGCTGATGATGGGCTGGCTCGGCACCGTGCCGCTGGCGGCCCATGGGATCGCGCTGGAGGTGACGGCGCTGGCCTTCATGGTCCATGTCGGGATCTCGAACGCCGCCACGATCCGCACCGGGCGCGCGGACGGGGCAGGGGACACCGAGGGGCTTCGTGACGGGGCCAAGGTGGCGATCCTGCTCTCGCTGGCCTTCGGGCTCCTGATGGTCGCCATCTTCCTGCTTGCGCCGGGACCGATCATTGCGCTCTTCCTTGATCGCGCGAACCCGCAGTTCGACGAAATCGTGGCCTTCGGCTCGGTCCTGCTGGCCTTTGCCGCCCTGTTCCAGATCGCGGATGCGATGCAGGTGATCGCGCTGGGCCTGTTGCGCGGGCTGCGCGACACGCAGGTGCCGATGTGGCTGGCCAGCTTCAGCTACTGGATGGTGGGGATCCCGGCGAGCTATCTCCTCGCCTTTCCGATGGGGCTGGGCGGACCGGGGCTCTGGCTCGGGCTGGTGGTGGGGCTGACGCTCGCGGCGATCCTGCTCATGACGCGCTTCTGGCTGCGCGCCCCGCGGCTGTCGCTGGCCTGAGCGCCCCGCCCTGATCCGGGCGGGACGGATGTCCCTGCCTCAGCTCAGCCCGGCGCAGAAGGCCTGAATGCGGGCGCAGGCCTCGCGCAGCACCTCGTCGGAGGTGGCGTAGCTCACCCGGAAGTTCGGCGAGAGACCGAAGGCCGCGCCAAAGACCACCGCGACGCCCGTCTCTTCGAGCAGCGCCGAGGCGAAGGCCTCGTCGTCCGTGATCTTCGCGCCACCTGCCGAGGTCTTGCCGATGCAACCCGAGATGTCGGGATAGACGTAGAAGGCGCCCTCGGGGTTCGGGCAGGTGATGCCCTTGGCCTCGTTCAGCATCGAGACCACCAGATCGCGACGGCGCTGGAAGGCCTCGCGGTTGGTGGCCAGGAAATCCTGCGGCCCCGACAGCGCCTCGAGCGCCGCATATTGCGCGATCGAGCAGGGGTTCGAGGTCGATTGAGACTGGATCGTGCCCATCGCCTTGATCAGTTCCACCGGGCCCGCGGCATAGCCGATCCGCCAGCCCGTCATGCAATAGGCCTTGGACACGCCGTTGCAGGTCAGCGTGCGGTCGTAGAGGCTGGGCTCCACCTGCGCGGGGGTGGTGAAGGTGAAATCGTCGAACACCAGATGCTCATACATGTCGTCGGACATGATCCAGACATGGGGATGACGCATCAGCACCGCGCAGAGCGCCGCCAGTTCGTCGCGCGTGTAGGCCGCGCCGGTGGGGTTCGAGGGCGAGTTGAAGATGAACCACTTGGTCTTTGGCGTGATCGCGGCCTCGAGCTGCGCGGGCGTCAGCTTGAAGCCCGTCTCCATCCCGGCCGCCACACTGACCGGCGTCCCGCCGGCAAGCAGCACCATGTCGGGGTAGCTGACCCAGTAGGGGGCGGGGATGATGACCTCGTCGCCCGGATTCAGCGTGGCCACCAGCGCGTTGTAGAGGATCTGCTTGCCGCCGGTGCCCACCGTCACCTGCGAGGGCGTGTAGCGCAGCCCGTTCTCGCGCTCGAACTTCTCGCAGATCGCGCGCTTCAGTTCGGGGATGCCGTCCACCGCGGTGTATTTGGTGCGCCCCGCGTCGATGGCGCGCTTGGCGGCCTGCTTGATGTTGTCGGGCGTGTCGAAGTCGGGCTCACCCGCCCCGAGGCCGATCACGTCGCGTCCCGCGGCCGCAAGCTCACGCGCCTTGTTGGTCACCGCGATGGTCTGCGAAGGTTTCACGCGGGCAAGCGTGTCGGAGAGGAAGGCCATGCGGGAAAACTCCGGGCGAGGGTGGCTGGGGCCGGTTTGTAACTTTCGGCCACTTGTCTTAGGTTCAGCCCCGAAAGCGATCAAGCGGTATCAAGGGAGAGGCAGGATGGCAGCGGACAGCCCCGGGTGGTTCAGCAACGAAACGGCGACCTTCGGAGACCGACTGGCCGGCGCGCGTGAAGCGGCCGGTCTGACGCAGGAAGAGATGGCGCGTCGGCTTGGAGTGCGGCTGAAAACGCTGCAATCCTGGGAGGATGACTTGGCCGAGCCGCGCGCGAACCGGCTGCAGATGATGGCCGGGATGCTGAACGTGAGCCTGCGGTGGCTGCTGACCGGCGAGGGCGACGGGGTCGAGGGCCCGTCGGAACCTGTGGTGCTGCCGGCCGAGGGCCGTGAGGCGCTGGCCGAACTGGCGCGGATGCGCACGCAGATGCTTGCGCTGGCGCAGGAGATGGGGCAGCTGGAAAAGCGGATGCGGGCGCTCTTGCGCAAGGAGGCGGAATGATCGAGGCGGACGAGGCGCGGCTCAAGCGCATGTCCATGCGCTCCTGGCGGCGCGGCACCAAGGAGATGGACCTGATCCTCGGCCCCTGGTCCGACGTCCATCTCGCGCAGCTGTCGGAGGAGCGTCTGGCGCTCTATGATTCTCTTCTGAACGAGAATGACCAGGATCTCCTGCCCTGGATTCTCGGCCAGCGGGAGCCGCCTGCGCCTCTGGCCGCGCTGATCTCCGAGATCGGGGAGTTCGCCCGCACGCGACTGGCCCGCTGAGGCCCTCCGGCGCCGGAAATCTGGCGACAGTTTACGTTATGTTTGCGCTTTGTGCCGATTCTGTCTCTGGCAACGCAGTGTTGGAGATGAGGGATGACGGTTCACGCAGGCATTCTCGATGGGTCGCAGAAGGCCTTTCTGCTCGGCTATCTGGAAAGCCTCTCGCTGGTGGAGCGTCTTCACCGGCTGCTGCTCGATGTGGTGAAGGACGAGTTCGAACGGATCGGCGTGCTCGAGATCAACTCGGTGCAGGCGCTGCTTCTGTTCAATGTGGGAGAGAATGAGGTGACGGCGGGTGAGCTGAAGTCCCGCGGCTACTACCAGGGCTCCAATGTCAGCTACAACCTGAAGAAGCTGGTCGAGTTGGGCTACATGCACCACCAGCGGTCCGAGATCGACCGCCGCTCGGTCCGGGTGCGCCTTACCGAGAAGGGGCGGACGGTGCGCGGCATCCTGTCCGATCTCTTCTCCCGCCATGCCGAGGGGCTGGAGCGTCGGGGAATCGTGGGCCCCGCGGGGATGGAGGATCTGAATCAGGCGCTGCGAAGGATGGAACGCTACTGGACCGAGCAGATCCGATACATCTACTGACGGAGCAGCTTTTCAGCGCGCGTAAGCGCTTGTGCCTTGTAGTAATTCAGTTTCCGACCATGTTGGTCACTGCCGTGGACACTATGGTGGACATTATGAATGCTGCTGCAAGGTACAACGCTGCAACGCTCGTTCGAGTAAAGATGCGCTGATCGGGCTTTGCGCCAGACGGCGACGTTGGGACCCTGTCCTGCATCGC
>NZ_VDEK01000035.1:0-35759 GCF_007668225.1 Cereibacter sediminicola
AAAACGGCCGCGGGGTGGAGCAGCCCGGTAGCTCGTCAGGCTCATAACCTGAAGGTCGTAGGTTCAAATCCTACCCCCGCAACCAAAATACCGAAATAGGTCAAACACTTCAAAGCTGAGCATTACGCTCGGCCTTTGTCGTTCCAAATTCTTGTCAACACCTGGTCAACGTTTTACGAGCCCCCGATCGACGGTGCGGATGATCGCGGCCATGGCCGTCACACCTTCAGCAGATCAAGCAATGGGTCAAAGGCGTACATCGCCGCGCGTCGTCCCGAAGCCGGTTCAATCGTGCGTAGCATGCCAGCCTCAACCAGTCGCCGGGATAGCGCGCGCGCTGATGACGGTGGGATCCCCGAGCGTTCGACGAAGCGGTCGTTGCGGAAGATCGGGCTCGCAAAGACGAAGTCCAGCGCCTGATCATGAAATTGCGAGTTCAACACCTCGCGGAACCGCTCCCGCATCTCGCCATGAAGGCGAAAGATCGCGTCCGCGGTCTGGATGTTTACTGTCGCTTGGGCGTGCATCGCTTCGAGGAAGAATGTCACCCATCCAGTCCAGTCGCCTGACGCTGAGACCGCGCGCATCCGTTCGATGTATTCGTCCTTGTGCGCCTCGAAGTATCCAGAGACGAAAAAATTCGGCTGATGCAGTACGCCAAGCTTCCATAGCATCAGGGTGATCAGCATTCGACCGATCCGACCGTTTCCATCTTCGAATGGGTGCAGGGCCTCGAATTCGACATGTGCGATGGCAGTGCGAATGAGCGGCCGCATCGTGCTCTCGTTGATGTAGCGGACGAGTTCGGCCATCGCTGGGCCCAGCTGTTCAGGAGCGATCGGGACGTAGTAGATTCTTCCTCGCCGTTCGTCTCCGATGTAATTCTGCTCCACTTTGTAGCTTCCCGGACGCTTTCGAGCGCCCCGTCCAAAGGACAGCAACTGCTGGTGAGCAGTCCGGATCAGGTGTTCGCCAAGCGGGGCGCCCTCGGCGAGGGCCTGCTGGGCATTCCGCAGTGCGCGGGAGTAAAGGTAGGTCTCGACGTCGTCGTTGCGCGCTTCCCGGTAGGGGTCGGTGCTACCCGCATCTTCCTCGGCCTCCAGCCGGTACAGCTCCTCGATGGTCGAGATCGTCCCCTCCATCCGGGAAGACGTCACCGCGTCCTGGCGACGCAGGGGGGCGAGAAATAACTCGCTGTTCACCATGCCTGACATCTTGGTGTCGTACCGCGCAAGCGAGGCGGCTGCCTCTTCGAGCGGCCCGAGCAGCACCTCGTAGTCGAGGGCGGGCGGGGGAAAGGTGCCGATGTGATAGGTGACGGCATCCGTAAGATCGTAAGGTTTGGTGATCATAGTTGTGCCGATTCTATCATCAACGGGGTTTGACGCCAACCTAGTCACGACAAGTACGCTTGGCAACAGAATATGGCCCCATTCTGACACCAAGAGAGGTTGTCGCCAGCAGTCTGCCGTCAAGCCAGTTTGGCGACAGAGACTGGCAGGAAAATGGTATCAAAGCATGATCCCTTGTCATTCGCCGCAACTCATGCGGAGAATGGGGGTTCTAATGTCCGCATGAACATTGTGGCGACTTGTTTCCTGAACGACCGGGCGGGGTGGCGTCCGGCCGCTCCCTTGCGTGTCAGGACCCCTCGGACAATTTCCATTCCTGTCCGAGGTTCTGCAACACCAGGTCGCGCGCGGGGCAACCGGCACATCTGTGCTGCCGGCGCTGCTCCGGCAGTCGCTCGGCCATGGTCAGGATGGTGATCAACACCGCATCGGAATGCTGCGCGAGCCGGATCAGATGCTCCCCGCTCGGCCCGCGTTCGCCAGACAACCAGTACTTGGCCGTCCGTTCACTCGCTCCGGTCCAGCGCATCACCGTCTTGATGGCCTGATGTGTGTGCCCCA
Organism: Cereibacter sediminicola; assembly: GCF_007668225.1. Taxonomy (NCBI): domain Bacteria; kingdom Pseudomonadati; phylum Pseudomonadota; class Alphaproteobacteria; order Rhodobacterales; family Paracoccaceae; genus Cereibacter; species Cereibacter sediminicola. The sequence continues at coordinate 1,914 of NZ_VDEK01000035.1, forward strand.
GTTCGCGCCGCAGGGTGTCGGCTATGGCCTTGCGATAGGCGGCCTGATCCGCGTCCAGGTGCACAGTTGTGCCCATTTTCGGCACAGATGTGCCCATCTTGATCCGCATCGCGGCGTCCTCCTCCGGTAAACCTTTGGGGAAGAGAACACAGCGGCAGATTCCATTTTGCGCCCCAGCCAATCCCCCGGGTCCGACCAGACGGAGACGCCTGCATGAACTGATCTGGAGACGGGAATGGAAGGCAGAGAGCCGCCCTCAACAAAAGAACCGGCGAACTCCCCGCCAAAGCGCCGTGCGGCCGAATATGTCCGCATGTCCACGGACCATCAGAAATACTCGACGGAAAACCAGTCGGATGCGATCCGCAAATACGCGGAGGAACGCGGCTTTGAACTGGTCCGTTCCTATGCTGACGCCGGAAAGAGCGGGCTGAGGATCGAGGGGCGCGAAGCCTTACAACAGCTGATCCAGGATGTGCAGGACGGCACAGCGGATTTCGAGGTGATCCTTGTCTATGACGTCAGCCGATGGGGGCGGTTTCAGGATGCCGATGAATCCGCCTATTACGAATACATCTGCCGTCGCGCAAACAAGCAAGTCGAGTATTGCGCCGAGCAATTCGAAAACGACGGCGGCCCGGTTGCCACGATCGTCAAGAGCGTCAAGCGCGCGATGGCCGGGGAATACAGCCGGGAACTTTCCAACAAGGTCTTCATCGGACAGTGCCGCCTGATCGAACGCGGCTTCCGTCAGGGCGGTGCGGCGGGTTTTGGCCTTCGTCGGGTTCTGCTTGACGAACGCGGCGAGGTGAAGGCCGAGCTGAAGCGTGGTGAGCACAAGAGCTTGCAGACAGACCGGGTGATCCTGGTGCCCGGGCCCGAAGCAGAGGTGAAAACCGTCCGCTGGATCTACAGCCGTTTCCTGAAACACGGCCGTTCGGAAAGCGAAATCGCCGCCGAACTTAACGAGCGCGGGATCCTGACCGATCTTGGCCGGATGTGGACCCGCGCCACCGTGCAGCAGATCCTGACCAACGAGAAATACATCGGCAACAACGTCTACAACCGGCGCTCCTTCAAGCTGAAGCAGAAGCGGGTTGCGAATGGCCCGGAGATGTGGATTCGGTCGGAAGGGGCCTTCGATGCCATCGTCGAGCCGAAACAGTTTCAGAAGGTGCAGGCGATCATCGCCGCCCGCAACCGCCGATTCTCGGACGAGGAGATGCTGGAGCGCCTGACCCGGCTGTTCCAGCGGCATGGCTACATATCCGGTCTGGTAATCGACGAGGCCGACGGAATGCCGTCCAGCGGCGCCTATGCCCATCGGTTCGGCAGCCTGATCCGGGCTTATTCCCTTGTCGGCTTCACTCCGGACCGGGACTACCACTACATCGAAGTGAACCGCATGCTGCGGCTGTTCCACGGCGACGAGGTGGAGCGTGTGATCCACGAGATCGCCCGACTCGGCGGCACCGTGTCCCGCAATCCGGCGACAGACCTGCTGACGATCAATGGCGAATTCACCGCCTCGGTCGTCGTCGCCCGCTGCCGCGAAACCTCCACGGGCGGTTTGCGCTGGAAGATCCGCTTCGAGACCGGCCTCGCGCCCGACATCACCATCGCCATCCGGATGCACCGCGCCAACACCGCCGCCCTCGACTATTACCTGCTGCCCCAATTCGAGATGCGGATCAAACCCTTGGGGCTTGCCGAGGAGAATGGCCTGATGCTGGACGCTTTCCGATTTGAAACGCTGGATTTCTTCTTCGACATGGCGAGGCGCGTTCCGGTGTCGGAGGTGACACCATGGTGAGCGAAGTCGAGATGCGGGACGAAGTGCAGATGATCCCGATTTCCGCCATCACCGTGGAAAATCCGCGCGAACGCTCGGAAAAGACCTTTCGCGCGCTCGTGGACAGTATCGGCAAGGTCGGGCTGAAAAAGCCGATCACGGTCGCCCGGGTCGATGAAGCGGCGGGAGCGTCCTATCGTCTGGTCTGCGGTCAGGGCCGGATGGAGGCTTATGTCGCCCTTGGGGAAACCCACATCCCGGCCATCGTCGTGGATGCGAGCGAGGCCGAACGCCTTCTGCGCAGCGTGATCGAGAACATTGCCCGCCGCCAGCAGCGTCCGCTGGAGCTGTTGCAGGACATCGCCGTCCTGCGCGACCGGGGATATTCGGACCATCAGATCGCCGACAAGACGGGGCTTTCCCTCGCCTATGTCCATGAAATCGGTGAGTTGATCGCCAACGGTGAAGAACGCCTGCTGATCGCGGTCGAAACCGGGCAGATGCCGCTCAGCGTCGCGCTCTACATCACGCGGGCCGAGGAGAAGGACGTGCAGAAGGCGCTGGAGGCTGCTTATGCCTCGGGTGAACTGCGCGGAAAGAAATTGCTGGAGGCGCGGCGGCTGGTCGAGTTGCGCCACCGTCACGGCAAGCAGCGAGGTGGCGCGCGGAACAAACAGCCACGCGCGCGAATGACATCTGCCGCGCTGGTCAAAGCCTATCGCGCCGAGGCCGAGCGTCAGCAGGACATGGTCCGCAGGGCGCAGTCGACGCGCAGCAGCCTGCTGTTTCTCGATGCTGCATTTCAGTCGCTCTTGAAGGATGAGAACTTCTTGACGCTGCTTCGTGCCGAGGGGCTCGATTCCGTGCCGCGCATGATCGTCGATGGCCTTCAGGAGCCAAGATCATGACACACATGGAGAAAATGCCTCCGCCGAAGAGCCCGGGATTCGAGGCGAACCTGCGCACGATCCAGATCGACGCGATCCTGCCGGTCAAGCAACTGCCGGCCACAGTGCCCAAGAGCCAGAAGTATGGACAGATCGCCGCGTCGATCCGCGAGGTCGGGCTGATCGAACCGCCGGTGGTCGCCCGTGCGGCAGGACAGGAAGGGTCCTTCATCCTTCTCGATGGCCATGTTCGGCTGCATGTTCTGAAGGAAATGGGCGAGTCGACCGTCACCTGCCTGGTGGCGACCGACGACGAATCCTTCACTTACAACAAGCGCATCAGCCGCCTCGCCACGATCCAGGAGCACAAGATGATCCTGCGCGCGGTCGAGCGTGGCGTATCGGAGACCCGCATCGCGGCAGCGCTGAATGTGAACATCGCTCTGATCCGACAGAAGCGCACCTTGCTGAACGGCATCTGTCCGGAGGCCGCCGAACTGCTGAAAGCCCGGCACTGCCCGATCAACAGCTTCCGGTCCCTGCGCAAGATGAAGCCCCTGCGGCAAATTCAGGCGGCGGAACTGATGATCGCCGCGAACAATTACACCGTGCCCTATGTCGAGGCGATCCTCGCAGCATCTGACGCCGCTGACCTGGTTGACCCGGCTGCAAAGAAGACACCTGCAGGTGTGACACGCGAACAAGCCGAGCGGATGAAGGCCGAGATGGCCAACCTGCAAAAGAACATCAAGCTGATCGAAGGCACCCTTGGGCCCGATCACCTCCGGCTGGTGGTGGCCGGTCGCTATGTCGAGCGGCTCCTGCAGAATGACCGTCTCGCCCGCTACCTCGACAAGAACCATGGCGAAATCCTTGGCGAGTTTCGGCAGATCGTCGCGGGCCTGGCGCAGCCAGCGCCCACGACGGAAGCGCGGAGCAGTGAGGCCGATTAGTTCGCCAACTGTCCTTCTATCAACGATGGGGACCCGGACCCGAAAGCGCGGGGACCGCAGGAGACGCCGGACAGTGGGCCGGATCAAGGGCGGCGGTGGGGATGGCGGCGAACCCGCTCGGAGCCCGCCAGGCTGGCTAGAGTTTTCGCCAGCCCAATGGTCGGATTCCGGCCATTGAAAGGGGCGGGCGCATCCGCTCGGGGGGACGAATGCGCCCGCCGCCCTAGAAGTCCGTCTCGACGTAGACCCCAGCGCAGTCGTAGGCGACGGCGGCGGCTGTGGCGCCGGTGTTCAGGAACAGCCGCGGTGACAGGAACTGCGTCGCCGCAGGCAGGTCGGCGGCGATTTCCTGTTCGAAGACGGCGCCGGTGACCTCGTTCACGGCTCGGACTCACACCGACGAACCGTTCGGGGGCGCGGCGATGAACAGGCTCACGACACCGCCGGTCGCGATGGCGAAGCTCGCGCCCATGTCGGTGATCGTCGGTGCTCCAGTCCCGTCATTGGCGACCAGCTGCCAGTTGGCATGGGTGCCGCGCTGAAAGCCGATTCCGATGCAGTTGATGGCAGCGGCCAGTGTCAGCGTGGTGGCGAGTGCCGCGGTCGATCCGTAGAGGCCGAAGAACCCCATGCCCGTCGCCTGCAGCGTCGTCAGCGAAATTCGCGTCACGAAGGTCCAGCCGCCCAGCCCCGCCGCGTTGCCGCGCCAGCAGGCCCAGCCTGCGGAACGCTGGTCGGCCACCGAGTCCACGACGGCCGCCGAGGTCAGACGCCAGCGCCGCATGGAAGTCGCAAGGTTCGTTGCGGCCAGCGTGGGCGTCGAAACGGTGCCGACCGAGGTGATCGGAAGGCCTTCGGTGGTGACTGTCGTGCCGGTCGAGGGCGACCAGTTGGCAATCCGGTTCACCCCGAAGTGGGGCTGGAGCGGGAAGTCTCGGCCCGAAGGGCGCATGACGTCGATCCACGGCGCCCCGGCGCGGTTGCGGGCGTAGACCGATGCCTTGCCTGAGGGCGGCGGGGTCGGCGCAGCGCTGAGGCCGGGCAGGACCGTCGGCTGCGGCATTTCCACCTGGCCGCTGGTACGGTCGATCCTGATGGCGTCGAAGAATGCGGACCCGTCCGGGCTGACCTTGAAGCTGAAGTCATCGTTACCGAGAAGGCCAATCAAGGCCCGCGCCGAAAACCCGGTTTTGAAGGCGAAGGCGGCGTCGTTCCCGGCTGAGGCCTTGTTCACCGTGGCTTCGATACCTGCGCCTGCGTTGTTCAGCAGCACCGCAGGCGTGTTGACCGAGATGCGGTTGTAGCTGTCGGCCGAGGCCCCGCCGAGGCCCAAGAGCTGCGCTGTCAGGTTCGCCTGGGGCATGCCGACCTGCGTGACGGCATTGGCGAAGGTGACGGTCGGCGTGTTGATGACGGTCGTGCCGCCCGCCCCGGCCGTGGTCGAGCCGATGTTCACGACGGTGGTCGATCCGGACGCGCCGCCGGTGCCGATGTTCACGGTCTTTGTGACGCCTGTCGTCGTGGCCCCGGTGCCAATCCCGTAGGTGGCGGTCGTCGTTGCCGTGCCGATTGAGGCGCTGGCTGCAGACACCGTCACAGTCCCGGACGCCGTCAGCGTCCCCGAGAAGGTCTTGTTGCCGGTGAAAGTCTGCGTGCCCGCGAGGATCGCCAGTTCGGACGAGGTGTTCGGCAGGGTGAAGCTGCGCGTGGTGCCCGTGCTGATCCCCGCCAGCGAGAAGGTCGCCTTCTTCGTCGGATCGGTGTCGTTCACCAGGCTGAAGACCGCGTCCGACACGTCGCGTGGCTCGCCGAGCACTTCCCAGGCGCTGCCGGTCCAGACGAGGAACAGGCCCTCGGCCGCGACCCAAGTGAGCCAGCCGGTGCGCGGCACCAGCCGGATCCATGCGCCGTCCACCCAGAAGGCAATGTTCAGATCCCATCCAGCCCAGAGGCCGGTCCCGCCCGAGGCCACGAGGTGCCGGTTGCCTTCGGCCGGGCTGGCCGGGGGCGTGGTGCGCGTGCGGTCGAGGACCGAGAGCTGCACCATGGCATCGAGCAGGCGCAGGGCCTCGTTGTGGGTGACATGCTTCTGCGCTTGGGCGGCAAGGAGATAGGGCAGGCCCAGATGGGTCGTGGTGTCGGACATGGGTGTTCCCGTGGGTTGGGATCAGAATTGCATCGTGACCGCGGCAGGCGTGCCGCGGCCGAGGCGGTTCGAAAGCTGGAAGATGCGGAGCGCCAGCGTCTGGCCAGGCCCGAGCAGCGCACCCCAATCGGCGGTCTGCTGGGCGGCGGTGTAGAGGACGGAGGTCGTGGTGCTGGTCAGCGTGCGCTTGATCGCAGCGCCGTCGAGGATCTGGACGTCGTAACTTTCCAGGTCCTCGGCCAGCGGCACCTCGACCTGTTCCCAGGCGTCGGCCACCAGCGCCCGTGACCGCCGGGTCCAACGGATCGTCAGATCGCCCGGGCTGCGTGCGGTCCGCCACGGCTGTTCGACATGCACCGGCGCGAAGGGGACAAGCCCACGCCCGGATGGTGTGAAGCCCAGCGCGGCATAGCTTACGTCACTGACCGCCCGCGCAGCCGGGCCCACGCGCCAGTTCCATGGCAGTCCGAGATCGCCCTCGGCGATGGGGAGGGAGGCCAGCGTCGAATCCAGCAAAACGACCCGCGCTCCGGCCGGGGCCGGGTTGCCCATGACATGTTCCGTCCCGCGCTGGCCACGCAGCAGTCGGGTCAGGCGATAGCGGCCGGGGGCGATGAGTTCGGAGACTCCGGCTTGGACGATCTCCCACACCCCTGCTACCGCCTCGACCGCCAGCGCATTGACCCCGCCGAACAGCGCGACGTCCGTCACGCTTTCCAGCGTCCCCGACAGGAGATCGACCACCAGCGAATTGCCCAGATCGAAGCGTGAGGTGGGCCCCGGAAAGAGGTCGAAGGCCAGCGTGCCAATCCGCGCCCGACCGCCGAATGTGGTCAGGAGGTTGAACCCGTCGGTGGACGCGCTGCGGAACACGGCGATCTCGCCGGGCCAAGGGCTGGCATGGGCGGCGATCAGGGGGCGATGCGCGGCCTGGTCCTCAGTAATCTGCGGCAGGTCCAGCATCACCACCTCCGGGGTTCCGAAGACGACGGGGCTGGCGAGCGATGCGGGCCGGGGATCGCCGGGCGGCAGATCATAGGCGGCGCGGTCCTGCCGCACCGCCTCGATCCCGCGTGCCTCGGCATCGGCGACGGAGACGAGGCGGAATTCCACCTCACGGCCATCATGCGCGAGCCGGATCACGTCGGCGGGGTCCAGCGCCAGGTGGGACGGCGGCAGGCGGAAGGTCGCGCTTTCGCGTCCGATCCACGCCTCCATCAGCGCACGGCGGCAGCGGCGTTCGGCCTCCTCGGGCGGGATCGCCATCGGGAAGCTTTCCGAAGCGATGCGGGTGGTGTCGACGGTGATGCGGCGGGCCTCGACGAGCGCGGCGTCATAGTCCTCATCCGCCCGCGCGACCTGCCATTTCAGGGCTTGGGGCAGTTCGGTCTCCTGGCCGCGGGTCAGCTCGAAGGCCTCGCCCTCGCGGGTGGCGACGAGATCGTCGATGGCCAGCGTGGCGACCGAGGCGCGGCCGCGTATGATGAAGCGGATCACGCCTTCGGTCTCGATGGCATCGAAGCCGAAATGCCGGGCCAAGGTGGAAATTGATGCGCGGGGGCTTTCCAGCGCGCCGATCACATACCCTTCGACCGCGCCCCATAGGCCGCTTACGTCGATCAACGCCTCATCGAGCCCAGCGCGCAGGCAGAGGTGGCGCACGAGCGCGGCCAGCGACACCGCGCCCAGCCTGCCGGTCAGCCAGTGGCCAAGGCGCCAATTCGGGCCGTCCGTCCAGACCCCGGTAAGTTCCGGAAAGAACGGATAGGGCCGCGCGTCCCAGGTCCAGGCGGCGCATTCGGGGACATGGACCATCCGGCCGCCGTAGATGGCCGAAACCGGATTGTTGGCCGGGGTTTCCCACCAGAGATAGCTGGCTTCCAGACAGGCACGCTGGATGGCATCATCGCGCCAGCCGCGCGAGAAATACGGGGTGAAGCTCTCGGACGACTTCGGGTCGAAGAAGACGTTCGGCTGGTTTGTGCCCCGGTCGATGGCGGGGCAGCCCAGTTCGGTGAACCAGACGGGCTTCGACTGCGGCACCCATGCGGTGGGCGTGCCGCTTTCCAACCCGCCCGGTCGGTTGAAGTGCGGGTTCGACCACCAGGCGGCGAGATCCTTGTAGCGGAACACCCACGGCTTGCCTGCAGCGCCATCGGTGATTGGTGTGCGGATCTGGGCCGAGCGGTCGGCGGCGCTGGCGTAGAACCAGTCGAAGCCCTCGCCACCGGCGATGTTGGTCTGCAGGTATCCCCGGTCATGGATCGCGGGCCAACCCTGCAGCGCATCGGCATGGTCGAAGCCGTCGCGCCAGTCCGAGAGCGGCATGTAGTTGTCGATGCCGATGAAATCGATGTTCGCGTCTGACCAGAGCGGATCGAGGTGGAAGAACACGTCGCCACTGCCGTCGCCCGGCTGGTGGCCAAAATACTCCGACCAGTCGGAGGCGTAGCCCACCTTGGTGCCCGGCCCGAGGATCGTCTTCACAGCCGCCGCCAGCGCCTTGAACGCCGTCACGGCCGGATAGCCGCTGGCGCTGGAGCGGATCGTGGTCAGGCCGCGCATCTCGCTGCCGATCAGGAAGGCGTCGACCCCGCCCGCCACCGCGCAGAGATGGGCGTAGTGCAGGATCATCCGCCGCAGGCCCCAGTCGCCTGCAGGGCCGGTCCAGCTGACACTGTCGCCCGACACTGCGAACTGCGCCGGGGCGGCCGCGCCGAAGAAGGTCGAGACCTGCGTGGCAGCGGCGGCGGTCTTGTCTGCGGTGCCAGTGTAGCCTGCCGCCGGGGAACAGGTGATCCGGCCCCGCCACGGGAAACTCGGCTGTCCCGGCGTCGCGGCATTCGCGCTGTAGGGGTGCGGCAGGGTGTTGCCGGGCGGCACGTCCATCAGCAGGAAGGGATAGAACGTCACCCGCAGCCCGCGCGCCTTCATCTCCCTGATCGCCTGCACCACCGCGAAATCCGCAGGCGTGCCGCCATAGACCGGCCGATCCTCGGCGTCACGGCTAACTAAGTGGGCTGCCGCGCGGGAAACCCCGTTGACCGTCCAGACCTTGGGGCTGGTGACCTTGGTCGCCACCTCCACTCCCGGCTTGATCGTACAGTTGCCCGCCCGCAGGTCATTGCCAAACCAGGCCACGACGAGGCTGACGCTTTCGACGGCGGGGGCCATGGCCTGAAGCCGGTCCAGCGCCACGACGATATCGGTCTCATCCGGCAGCGCGTTCAGGTTCTCTGCCGACGTCGTGCCGCCGGTGGTCTGGCCGAAGACCGTCGTCGTCGCCCCGACCGTCTTCCGGACAGCCTCGGTGGCATAGGTGAACTCGCCCGATGCGGGGATCATGGTCACGGCCTTGACCAACCCCTCGGCCGTGTCGGGATCCGCGAGCGGCCGGAAGACCTCGAACGACAGTTGAGGCAGGCGGTTGCCGTAGGTCGCGAGCGACAGTTCCTCGAAGACCACATAGGCTGTCCCGCGATAGGCGGGGGTGTTGGCCGCTCCCATCTTTGCCGCGATGAACGGGTCAGGCGTCTGCGCCTCGTCGCCGGGATACCAGCGCCAGGTGATGCCGCTCATGTCGAGCGGCTTGCCGTCGGCCCAGATGCGGCCGATGCCGGTGATCGGCCCCTCGCAAAGAGCGACGGCGAAGGACGCATAGTAGAGATATTCGGTGGTCTTGACCTTCCCGCCGCCACCGCCCTTGCCGCCCCCTTGCGTCGTGGTCTTCGTCTCCTCGCGGAAATCGGTGGCCCAGAGGATGTTGCCGCCGATCCGCATCCGCCCGTAAAGGCGCGGGATCACCGCGCCTTCGGTGGAGGAGGTGATGCGCAGCGTGTCGAGGCGTTGGCCCTCAATCTTCTGAGCGGGAGACAGCGAGGACACGATCCAGCTGTCCACCACCGAACCGATGGTCGAGCCGATGAAGCCACCGATGGCCGCCCCGGAAAAGCCGAGGATCGCACCGCCAAAGGCCCCGCCGATGGCGGAACCGACAGCGCCGAGGACGAGCGTGGCCATGGGAAAATCTCAGCGTGCGGGAAACAGGAAGGCGAAGGCGATCTTGCGCGCCCAATTCGGTGTCAGCGGTTCCTCGATCACGCCGAGGCGTTCGTAGGCGTGAAGGAAGGTGTCGGGCCCGGTGAGGATGCCCACATGCTTGGCGATGGCGCGGGGCACCATCCGGAACAGGATCAACGCACCGGGTGGGGCGTCGGCCGGTGCGATTTCCGGCATCATCGCCCGCGTGCCGTCAGCCAGCACCTCGCGCGGGCCGGTCTCGCCCCAATCGCGGCTGTAGGGCGGGATCGGGAACGGCTCCGGGCCGACGACCTCGCGCCAGACACCCCGCGCGAGGCCGAGGCAGTCGCAGCCAACCCCGCGCAGGCTGGCCTGATCGTGGTAGGGCGTGCCAAGCCAGGACCGCGCGGCGGTGATGACGCGGGCGGGATCGGCAGTCGCGATCGGCGATGTCACAGTACCGCCCCCTCGTGCCCGCCATCCTTGGTGGCATAGCGCAGGACCGCGTCCTGCCCGGGGATGTGCGGGAAACCCCGGAAGTTGGCGACATTGGCGAACTTCGCACCACAAGTGGCGATCCGCTTGTCGCAGCCCGCCCGGACCACGAAGGCATCCGTCGCCGCGATCGGTCGCACCGGCGCTTCCAGCAGCGTCAGGATCGCCACCGCGTCGACGAGGTCATGCGACAGCACCTCGACCCGCCGCCCGGCATTCGCGCCGGTCGACCATTCGACCAGCCCAAAGGCGAACCACCCCGCCGCGAAGCTAGCGAGGCCGGATGCCGTGAAGGCTCGGTCCCGCAGCACATCGATGACTGCGCCGCTCCCCTTGAAGGTCGGGGCATCGAGGTTCACGCCGCAACGCGGATCGCCCAGCGCGGCGTCGCAACTCGCCTGAAACGTCCGCCCCACGGTCTGGCCGAGCACATGGGCAAGGCTACGCACCTCCGCCACGAAGGCGAGCCGCCCGCGCCGGATCTGGCCGATGGCCCCGCGGCGCAGCAGCACGCGCTGCGCCGGGGCCGACCAATTCACCCTCCAGACCTCGACCGAGGCATTGTCCCAGCGGCCGTCGAGGAGGTCGGTCTCTGTGATCCGGTCGGAGGACAACACGCCTTGGGCATCCTGCGCGTCCACGGAGAGGTCCGATCCCGACCGGACCTCCGACGCCGTCAGCCCGCTTTCCGGTTCGAACTCGGTTTCGTCGAAGGTGAGGGTCCGGTCGTGGTCGGTGAAGCCGAAGGTCATGCCATCCGCCCGCGTGATGCGCCAGCACCAGGCCAGAGTGGTGGCGCCTTCGTCGAGATGGGCTTGCAGCGCGGGCGGAAGGGATTTCACTTCCGCCCCCAGCCGCGCAGCAGGGCCAGGGACGCCAGCAGCGAAGACACGACACCACCGGTCGCGCCGGTCAGGGCATAGATATTGAAGGGGCGAATATCGAGCGTGCCGGTGGCGAGGTCGAAATCCGCCAGCCCGGCCAGAGCGAGGCCGGAGGCGGCAAGGCAGGCCAGATAGACGAGGCCACGTGCGAGGGTCCAATTCATGGTCATGCTCCGATCAGGGTCTTGAGGAAGGTGAAAATGCGGGTGGTCAGGCTCGGCGCCGCCTGCACGGGCGCGGGGTCGGCGGCGGCCGTGGAAGGGGCGGGTGACATGGGGATCGACGGTGGATTGGGGATCGGGCGCAGCAGTGCCAGCGCCTCGGTCTCGCTGAGCCGCCGGACCGGTCGCGAGAAATCGACCCGGCCGTTGCGGTCGACCGTCCAGACCGGGATGGTACCGGCCGGATAGCGGCCCCTGGCAAAGAGATCGCGCTCGGCCTCGCGGCGGGACCGGATGGCGGCGGGACGGAGCCAGCCCATGAATGCCGCTGCGGCCGCAGTACGGTTCCCTGCGTTCAGGTGACGCGTCAGCGCGGCCTTGGCGATGCCGCCGGTGTTGTAATGGAAGGAGACCAGCGCATCGAACTCGTGCGACGCGAGCGGCACCTTCACGGTGCGCCACACCTCGACCTCGTAGGTGGCGAGATCGGCGCGGAAGAGCCGGAAGGCCTCGCGGATCCCGGCATCGAGATCGGCGGGCATGCCGCGCTCCATCCTTGCGGGATCGGGCGGACCGGCGGCGGCGGTGTGACCGATGCCGAAGGTCCAGACGTCCTTCACATCGAGGTAGGGTCCGGGCACGACGCCTTCGTGCCGGATCAGGGCCAAGAGCCCACGATCAGAGGTTTGCATGGGCTTACCCGAGGGTTGAGAGGAAAAAGATCAGGAAGGCGACGGCGAGGCCGATGCGCAGCCGGTGGGCAAAGGCCTGTCCGGGGTCGGCAGGATCGCAGCGCAGCGAGCGGGCAAGGCGAAGGATCTCATGCATCGGCGTCATCCTTCCCGACCCGGCGGAGCCTCGCGAGGATCAGTTCGATGAAGGCCGCCCCGAAGACGCCGACCAGGTAGGCGGCCGAGCCGACCGCCCCGCCCGCGGCGACGGCACCATCAGGCAGACCGAGCCAGTCCGCCACGATCACGATGGAAAAACTGCCCATCCCTGCGGCGATCAACCCGCCGAGCAGGACATGGCGCAGGGCTTCGCGCAGCGCCATCCGGGTGGTCAGGGCATTGGTGGCACCGCCCAGCGCGCCCCAGAAGGCCAGCATCAGCGCCGTCGAGGCAGCGATCTCGCGCCAAAGGTGGGACCAGAAGGATTCGTCGTTCATGTGCGGATCTCCAGGAGCGGGATCGAGGTGATCGACCCGAGACGTTCGAGATCGAGGGTGACGTCGAGGACGTCGGTGTCGAAGCGGACGGGCACGTCGAATTCGAAGCCCGCGGTGATCGCGACGCCTGCGGCGGGGGCGGTGGTGAAGGTCACCAAGCCCGTCGCGGTGGCGACCGACCAGCCGGAGGCTTGGGGCGTGCCGTTCAGGGCGATGGTCACAGTTCCGGCGACGGGCTTGGTGATGGCGCGCGTCCATGACTGCGCGCCGGAGGTGTAGCGCTTGGCCAGTTGGAACTGGGTGGCCGACCCCGTGCCGGTGCCGAGGGGCTGATCGGTTGGACTCAGCGCCTGCGATGGCAGGCAGGACTTGAAGTCGGCCCAGTCCTTGAAGCGGAAGCCGTGGAGGCGGCCATTGCGCGCCTCGAAGAAGGCCACCACCGCCGCGAGGTCATCGGCGCGGCGGATGCCATAGGCGACATCATAGCGGCGGCGCGAATTGGCCCAGCTGGCATTGCGCTCTTCGGCCCCGCTCGCCAATTCGACGATCTGCGTGCGTCGCTCCGGGCCGCCGCGCGCGCCCCGGCTGATGTTGTCCGGAAACCGGACCTCGTGAAATGCCACGGCTGATCCTCACATGCCCCGCCGCCCGAGCGACACGGCGCGGGCGATGTCGCTCGCGACCTGCGTCCGGGATTGCCGGAAGCTCTCGGCGTCGCGGGCGTTGATCGTGACGTTGACGGTCGAGGGGCTGGCCTGGCCGTACCCCGCCGCCTCCCGTCGCGAGAGCACCCGTTCGCCCCGTTGCAGGATCGCGGGCACCTCGTCCGGCCGCAGCCCGGCCCAGCCCCCATTGTGCATGCGCGGGGCACCCGCGAAGGCCAAGGCGGGGACCATCCGGCCGGGTGCCGGGGCACCGACCATGCCGCCCGCGTGCAGGATATTGGCAAAGATGCCACCCGCCCCACCCAGCGCGCCGGAGAGGGCGTTCGCGATAGGGCCAAGGATGAAACGACGGGCAGCGAGCTTGGCGAGATCGGCGATCATCGATGTCACCAGATCGCGGAAATCGAGTTTGCCGGTCTTCACGAAGTCGCCGATGGCGTTCTCGGCCGACGTGAAGGCCCCGACCAGCGCACTGCCGATATCCCCGCCGATGTCGCGCGCCTTGGCGGCGTAGTCGGCGAGTGCGGCGGTGACGGCCTGCCAGCCGGTGAGGGCCGTGTCGGCACCCTCGGCCGCAGCCGCTCCGGCCTCGCGCGCGGCACCGCCCGCACCATCAGCGGCCGTGGCGGTGTCGTTCAACCCAGACGTCAGGGCATCGGCCCCGCCGGCCGCATCCGCCAGCACAGTCTCGGCCTCGGTCCCCGTGCCGGTGACGGCATCCTTCAGCGCCTGCCAGCTGGCCAGCGGCCGACTGGCGGCATCAGCCAGCATCCCGGCCGCCTCGCGATAGCCATCGGCACGGGCGCGGGCATCGTCGGCCATCGCGCCAAGCCCGAGATCGGGCGGTTCGAGATAGCTGCGTGCGAGGGCGGCCGAAAAGGCATCCGCGGCGGCGGCACCGGCAGCGGTGGCGGCCCCCTCGAACGGATTGCCAATGCGGCCGAGTTCCACCGGATCGAGAATGCCGATCCTGACCCCACCCTCGCCCGTCGCCCATTCCGGCAACAACGCCAGCGCCGCGTTCAGGGTCTCGATGAAGCTGTTGATGCGGGTGACGACGCCGTTCAGCATCGCCTCGACGCCGGAGATCAGCCCGTTCGCGGCCTGAAAAGCGAAGTCGCCGATGGCGCCGGGCAGACTGCCCCAGATTGCGACGGCGGCGTCATAGGCCCCCTGGAAGATCGCGGCAGTCCGGTCGCCGAAGCTGACCACGCCCGCGATGGTGCCATCGAGGGCCGAGAGCCCCGCCGCCTTCAGGCCCTCCCACCCTGCCGCCATTCGCGCGAGGGCCGCGTCCAGCGACAGGCCGATGCGCGACCACACCTCGCGCGCCAGATCGCCCAGCAGGCGAAACGCCTCGCCCACCCCGCCGACCCGGGCGACCAGCTGCGAGAACTGATACACCAGCTCGCCCGCCCCGACGATCAGGGCTCCGATGCCGGTGCGGATCAGGGCCCCGCGGAGGAATACGAGCGCCGTCGCGAGGCCGCGCACGGACAAGGCGGCAGCGGCAAGCCCCGCGACCCAGCGCCCGGCCATGACAGCGGCGAAGGTTGCGGCGTAGGAGGTAAGTCGGCCGAGATTTCCGATCAGCGTGTCGATGGCCGAGCGCAGGATCCCGCCATCGGAGGCCAGAGCGACGAAGGCATTCGCAAGCGCCTCGATGGTCGGGGCCACGGCGACGGCGATCCGGTTCCGAAGGCCGTCGAACACGAGGGATACCGTGCCCAGCGCCAGTTGCGTGCGGCGTAGGGCTTCCAGCGCATCGCTGTCTAGAACTGCGCCAAGGTCGGAGGCCTGATCCCCAAGCCGGGCCATCTCCGCCCCGCCATTGCGCAGGAGGGGGAGCAGCCGTGTCGCGTCTGAGGCCATGGCCTCGAGATAGAAGGTCATCTCCTGCTGGCTGAGACCGGCGCGTTCCAACGTGTCGACGTAGAGCTGGAGGGCTTCGGGGCCGGAGAGGCGGGCGAATTGGTCAGCGGTGACGCCTACCCTAGGGGCGACACTCTCGAAGAAATCCGCCATGGGCCCGCCGCCCGTCTGCAGGAAATCCCCAACCCGGTCGTTCACGTCCTTCAGGATGTCGGCCAGCTTCTCCTGTTCAATGCCGACCGTCCGCGCCCCGGCCGACCAGCGCTGCAGGGCTTCTGGCGTCGCATTGGCGACCTGCGCGAATTGCCGGATCTGGGCGGCGCTCTCGGCCGTGGATCGCACGATCAGACCGAGCGAGGCTGTGGCGGCAGCGGCAGCGGCCCCAAGCGCGAGGCCTGCGCGACGCGCGAAAGCGGTCAGCCGCGTGTTCGCGAGTTCCATCTCGCGCGACAGGCGGCCAAAGCCGCGCGCCCCGGCCTCGCCCACCCCTTCCAGTTCGGCGCGCACGCGGCGTCCGCCCTCCGCGACGAGGCGGACGGAGACCTTTTTCTCAGCCATCGCGGCGTCCTTCCATCTGCTCGTTAAGCTTGCGCACCATCACCGCCTCGATCTCAGGCAGCAGTTCGGCGGTGATCAGGGCGTTGATGCCCAAGGCGCTCGCCAGTGCGAGGGCGGCCCCCATGTCCCATCCGATGACGGCCCCCGGCGCGATGCGCAGCTGGCCGCCGAGGCGCTGGGTCAGGTCCCAGACCTGCCAGCCCTCGACCGTCTGCGGCCGGTTCAGTCTTGCGGGGCAGTCCGGGCAGGGTCCTGTGCAGGCCGCGCAGTAGCCGTCACCCCCGCCGAAGGACCAGTCGGCGAGGGCGCGGAGGCGTTTTTTTCCGCGTCCAGCATCAGGCCGCGGGCGACGTATTGAGCCTGGAAGGCTTCGAACACGGGCCAGATTTCCAGTAGGGCATCGATCCCGGCCGGGCTGACCGGCACGAGGTTGCCCGCCTCGTCGCCGACGCCTTCCCATTCCAGCACCGCCCGGCGGGCGACGGCCTTGGCCATGGCCAGCGCCATGTCTTCCTGACTGGAGGTTTCCGACAGGCCCTCGATGGCCGGATCGGCGCGGGCAGAGACCATCAGCGCGGTGGTCAGAGGGGCCACCAGGACGCGCAGGCCGGGCAGCAGGTTCAGCCATTCGGGGCGGTTCGACAGGTTCAGTCGGATCATGATCAGTATCCCGTGACGGTGTTGACGAGGACGGCAGTGCACATGCGGGTGGGGCTGGTGGCGCGGGCCGCCTGCCAGTCGAAGGTGGCATGGATGCCCTGGGGCCCCGGGATCTCGATCCGCGGGACCGGCAGGTAGACGGCATGGGCGGTGAAGGTGAAGCTGGCGTTCGCGCCGAGGCTGTAGGCAAACTCGAGCTCGCAGGGCGTGCCGTCGATGGCCTGGGTGACGAGGGCGCTATCGGCGAAGCGCACCTCGATCCGGCCGGTCAGCGCGGCCATGCCGGGATCGGCGCCTTCGATCTTGCCGTCGTTGCGGATGGTCTCGATCCGGTCGAGACCGTTGGCATAGGTGATCTCGGCCGAGACGACATTGCCCAGCGCCGTGCCGTTGCGCTTCACCACCCCGTTGAAATGGCCAAAGCGCTGAAGGCCGAGCGAGGTCGGGGTGCCCGCCGCGGTGGCGGCAGCGATGGCCTCGCCTTGGGCAATCAGGCGGGCGGTGGCTGTCAGCAGGCCCGAGCGGTTCATCTGCCAGGACAACTGGTCCATCACGCAGCCGGCATACATCGCGAACCGCGGCACCTCGGGCATGGCCACTTCGATGGCCATGGAGGGCAGGGTCCAGTTGCCCGACTGGAAGGCGTGGGTTTTGGGCGTGGTCCCTGTCGTGGTCGGCGCGCCGAAGGCGGCCTTCAGCCAGAAGCCGAAGGCCTCCACATCGATCGGCACCAGCACCTCGCCATCGGCGGTGACCGCGTCCTTGATGGGGGCCAGGGGATCGCGGCCATAGCCCAGCAGTTCGGAGTTCAGCAGGGGCTGTTCCGCGCCCAGCGTGGTGCGGGCGAAAGGCATCAGCCGATAGCCGCTGACGGGCGGGGTGCCGTAAACGGTTTCGAACGCAAGCGCCATCTGCGCCCGCGCGCCGTGTGCGCGTGCCATGGAGGTCTCCTGTGGATGTGGGGAAATTCAGGCCAGAGGGCCGGTTGTGGTGTAGTGAAGGACGACGGTGATCACCGCCGCCTTCAAGGCCGCGGCGCCCTCGACGGGCAGATCGACTGAGGCCGGGGCTTCCGGTTCAACCCAGTCGCAGAGGCCGCCCAGCGTCCGGTCGGCCTCCAGCACCGTGCCGATGGCGGAGATCAGGTCATCGAAAGCGCTGGCCCGACCGGTGCCCGCCTGCACGACGACCTCCAGCTCGGCGCGGTGCTGGTAGTGATAGCGAAGGGGAGACAGCGTCACCTCTGGCTCGCCCGGCTGACCATCGCGCAGGATGATCAGCCCTGCCGCCGGGATCCGCTCGGGCAGCACCTCGTCACGCAGGGTGAGGGCGGCAAGCGGCTGCAGCCGCGCGTGCAGCGCGGCGAGGACGGATTCGCGGGTGGTCATGGTGAACTGTTACAATCAACAGGGTGACAGAAACTTCCGAGCTGGCTTGGACGCCAATGTGGTAGCATGCTTCTCATAGCCATTTGCGGGAATAGGAGGGAATGATGCCTTTTGCATTTGCAGAACTCGATCGACGCGCAGTCGAAGATCCGGTTTCCCTGATCGCGGATTTTCTGCGCCAACTGCGATCCCTACTTGGAAACATCATCCACGAAACCGTTGAAGGTATTGATTTCAAGGAGGACCTGGGAGAAGAGCGCGAACTGATGGTTGTGGCTCTTGCTGACGCCGATGATCGAGGCTTCTTTCCGCGTTCGGCGGAAGCTCTTCCCGGAGCCCGTGCTCGCCTGGGGGACGCCGGTCTGGAGGGAAGAAGCCTATGGGCCAAGTTCCGGTTTCTCGAGGCACTCAGTGACCAGATCAGGAAGGGAATTCGCAAGGCGCTGAAATATATCCTCGACATGGTGAATGCGGTCCTTGGCTCAATCAAGTCTGCCCTTGGAGCTGCCGGGATAGTTGTTGATGGCGTGGCCGAGCTCAAAGATATGGTCAAGGCAAAGATCGACTTGGCGAACGATTGGTAACCGGTGTGGGCGTAGGTTGTGTGGTTACTCGTTGCGGCTCCACCCCACCACGATCCGCCCCGGCACGCCGTCGATAGCCCGCTCGGCATCACGCGCTAAGTCCAGCCGCTTGCGCAGCTTGACCTGCGGCACCAGCAGGAAGATCGGCACGGTGGTCAGCCCGCGGCCTGACTTCGCGCGGGACGCCACGGCCCGGCCTTTCGAATTCAGCCGCCCCTCGGCCACCAGCAGGCTCGGGCCCCGGCGGCGATAGATGAACCGCAATCGCAGCCCGGTGCGGCGTTCCCATTCGCCGGGGGTGATGCGGCCTCCCCGAGTGGATTTGCCTGCGGCCGGGGTGGGGATGGCCAGCCAGAACCCATCGCGCGACCGGATCAGCGGCCCGGTGTCATGCGCGCCGACGATCACCGGGGCGTTCGACCAGACCAGCGCCGCGGCGTTCAGGCTCTCGCTGCCCTTGGGATAGGTGGCCAGCCGTATCGAGTTGCCGAGCCGGGTGCCCAGCCCGGTGCCCGTGATCTGGCCGCGCCAGGCGGATTTGAGGCCCGCGCCTGCCTCGCGCATGGCGGTGGTGACGGCCTTCTCGCCCGCGCGGATTTCCGCCTGCATCAGGGCCGCGAGGTCGGGGCTGATCTCCAGCTTCATGCTGGCCTCAGGTCCAGCGTCCAGATCAGTCGCTCGCCGTCGCGCAGGGGTTCTCCCTGGATCACATGGCTGTCGGCACCGATGACGATCACGTCACCTGGGCGCGGGGCGGGGAGGTCCGCCACGCGCACGTCCACCACCGTCGTGTCGCTGACGAACCGGCCCGCGCCGAAGTCGGTGACGCGGTCGGGGGCGCGGCGGATGATGCGGATCGGTCGTTCCGCGGACGTCGTGGCCGAGATCCAGAGGGCCGGGGCCGCCATGGAGGCATGGGTGAAGATGCGGTCCATGGCGGCGGCGAAGACGGACATCAGTCGGTCCGTCAGTTCGACGTGTGGAGGCGGATCGCCAGCCGCGGCCGCTTGTTCACCGGCAAGATCGAAGCCTCGGTCATGACGTCGATCCAGCGGCCCTTCTCGTCGAGATGCTGGCGGGCGTAGAGGGGCAGGCCGATGGTGTTGGCGGTTTCCAGCAGGTTCGCGGGGCCGCCATAGGTGGTAAAGGTGTCCATCGTGCCCAAGGGGAAGGCGATCCCTTCGTTCGCGGGGACCAGCCGTTCGGTCGCCTTGGTCGAGAGGGTGACGGTGCCCGAGTATTCCTCGAACAGGATCCCGGCGAAAGGGAAGTTGCGCCGCACGTCCTCGCGCAGGGGCTGGGCGCCGGTCGAGGCGTAGAACTTGTAGGCCTCCTCGGTCTTGGGATGCGCGATCAGCTTGTCGAAGAACTCGCGGCTGACGAGGGCATGGACGCTGGTCATCGCCTCCCCGAGGAGGTTGTCCTCGATGGCGCGCAGCACCTCGCGGACCTTGCCCTGCACGTTGGTGCCTGCGGTGCCGAGGACGAAGTCCACCGAGATCTGCGCCAGGCCGAATTCCGTGAAGTAGTTGTAGAGGGTGGTCCCGGCCCCGTCCTTCACGATGCCGCGCAGCGCGTTCATCTCCATGTATTCGCGGGTCTGGGCATGCTTGCGGCGCATGAGCAGCAGTTTGCGGTTCATCACCTCGACGAGGGGATCTGCCGCGTCGAAGGCGCCGAGGCCGGGTTGTCCCTGGATGTCGGCAGGCAAGACCACGTCGTCATGCGGGATCCACGGCAGGGCGAAGGACCGCATGGACCGGCCTTCGCGGGTGCCGACTGTGGCCGGGCCGCCGAGCGGGACCGAGGGCAGCAGGCTCAGGACGCCCTCGTACTGCTCGATGATGACGGACCGCTGGCTGACGCCTTCGAAGCGGAAAAGGCCGATCTGGGCGAGGCGGGTGTAGAGGTTGGGCAGGATGTTGATGGCCTGCGTCATCTCGGCCAGCGAATAGCCGCCAGCGTCGAAGGGATTGCGGACGAGGGTCATGGTGGGGCTCCGGGGGATGAAGGGATGGGCGCGGCCGGGAGGGCAGCGTCAGACGCCGTCGCGGGCGATGATGCCTGCGGCGGCCAGCTGGCCGATCTTGGTGGTGATCTTGGCCGCGTCATCGACGGTGGCGTCGTAGGCGAGGCCCGCGCGCGAGACGATGGCCGGACCGCGGGCAACGACGATGCCGGTGGCGTCCGCCAGCGTGGCATCGACGGCATAGAGCAGGACAGCCGAGGCGGTCTGTGCGCCATCCGTGCCGCCGCTGGTCGCGAGCTTGTATTTGCCGCTGGCGGTGATGCGGCCGAGGACGGCGCCCACGGGATAGGGCATGCCCGCGAGGAGCGTCACCACTTCGCGGGTGTAGTTCGGGTTGACCTCGTATTTGAGGACATCGCCCATGCTGGGCGGTTCCGTCAGGACGGGCATGGTTCAGTCTCCAGGATGGTGGGTGTGGGGGCGCCCGACCTGGGCAATGCGCGTTAGCGCGAGGCGGCGGCCGACTTTTTCGCGGCTGCGACGATGGGGCTTTCCTTGGTGCCAGCCGCCGGGGCCGTGGCGATGATGCCCGCGGCATCACTGCGCGCGGCAAGATCGGCCAGCACCTTCGCGCGCAGCGCTTCGGGTTTCACACCCTTGGTGACTGCGTCTGCGGCATCGATCTGGATGCCAAGGCGAGCCGCCTGCGCGCAGACCTGAGCGACCTCTGCCGCCTCCGCGCGGATCGCTTCGGGCGACATGGCGGCCGCCGCGGTTTGCGGCGGTGCGATTGCCGTGGGCGCGCCCGGTTCCGGCGCAGGACTGATGGCAGGCGCGGCCGGGGGCTGCGCATGGTCTTCTGGGGCGGTGGTCATCATCGGGCCCTTTCCCTTGGGGTTGGATGTGAGGGTGGTTGTGCCGCGGGGTGAGGCGGCGAAAGCGCGGAAGGCGGTGACCGGATCGGCCACCTCGTCGGCAAGACCGGCGAAGACGGCCGCCTCGCCGCGGAAGACGGCGGCCTCGGTGCCCAGCGCCCGGAGGGTGTCGAGGCGTCGGCCGCGCCCTTCGGCGACAGTTTCGGCGAAGAGCTGGCGCAGGTCCTCCAACTCGCTCGCGATCCGTGCGCGGACGGTCTCGGGCAGGGGCTGGTAAGGGTTCGCATCGACCTTGCGCGCGCCAGCGTGGATCAGGGTCACGGCGATGCCCTTCTGGTCGAGCGCCCCGCTCATGTCGCTGTGCATCGCAACGACACCGATGCTGCCGACAGCGCCGGTGCGGGGCAGGACAATCCGGTCGGCCTGGGAGGCGAGGGCGTAGGCGGCCGAGAGGGCGTGATCCGCGACGAAGGCATGGATGGGTTTCACCTGACGCACGGCCCGGATGCGATCCGCCAGATCGAAGGCCCCCGCGACCTCCCCGCCGAAACTGTCAATGTCGAGGGCGATGCCACGAATGGTGGGGTCGGCGACGGCCGCCTGCAGCTGGGCCGCAATCCCCTCGTAGGAGGTCAGACCGGAGGATTGCCCGATCCAGGCCCCGCGATGCACCAGCGTGCCAGCGATCTCGATCACCGCGATCCCGTCGACGACCGCGAAGGGCTGGCCGCCGTTGCGCGCCTGGCGGCTGGTCAGGTCGTCGCTGAAGAGAGAGGCGCGGGCAGGGAGTGCGGCGGTGGCCTGATCTGCGGGATTCACGAGCATTCCCTCGACCGTGATTTCCCTGCCGGTGATCCGCGGGCCGAGCCCGGTCAGGAAGGCCAGCGCCTTGGCGGGATCGACCATCAGGGGCGTGTTGAAGACGCGCTGGGCGATCTGGGTGTGATGCATCATGCGTCCTCCGCGGGCTGGGGTTCCCGCTCCTCGCCGTCGTCGTTCTCGCGCTGCTCCTCTTTGTCAGGGTCCGTTTGGCCGCCCTGATCCTCGATGCCGCCGCCTGCTGCCTGCGCGGGCGAACCCGGCCGCCGGAAGTCGAGGCCGAGTTCCGCCTCGCGCTTGCGTTCTGCGGCGATTTCCCGGTCGACTTGCTCCGCATCGTAGCCGCGCTCTGCGATAGCTTGCGTTCGGGATTTCAGGCCCGCCTCGATCTGCAGGATCTCGGCCGCGGCATCCTTGGCGGGGTCGATCCAGTCCCATTTCGTGGGGAGCCAGTCGCAGGCAAGGTATGCGCGCCGGTCGGTCGCATAGCCAGGCAGGTCGATTGCGCCCGCCAGAACGGCCATGTCCATCCAGCGCGTCCAGACCGCGCGGCAGAGCTGATAGACCATCACCGAATGCTGGAAGGCCGAGATGCGGCGGCGGAAGTCGACCAGCGCAATGCGGGTGTTCGAGAAGTTTCCCCTCGCCGTGTCACCGGTCAGATAGCCATAGGGCACGCCCAGCGCGGCCCCGATCTGCAGCAGTGTGCGGTACTGGAACGGCTCATAGGTGCTGCCAGAGTCGGGGGTGGATGGGGTGGTGACGTCCTCACCGGGATCGAGCCGCACCACCTGACCCGGTTCCACTTCCAGATCGTCCTCGGCGGGATCGAGGGCGGTTTCCGGGGCGGGCGAGGTGATGAACATCGCGAACATCGCCGCTGTTTTCTTCCGCTCGAGTTCGGCGTCGTCATAGAGGTCCAACGTGAAGAGCTTCACTACGGCCGCGGCAAAGCGAGACACGCCGCGCAGCTGACCTGCCTCCACCGGGTCGAGGATCTGGATCACCTCCGAGGCCGGAACCCGGACGGTTTCCCCGGCCAGCCCCGGATCGGTCATGTCGCCCGGATGGCGGCGGAGGAAGTGATATGCCACTCGCCGCCCGATCCCGTCGAACTCGATGCCCTGCCGGATCGAACCCGCGCCGGGCAGCACGCGGGTCATGTCTTGGGGCAGCATCTCCGAGGCCAGCATCTGCAGCTGCATCGGCACGGTCAGCCCATCTTCCTGACGCCGCGTGCGGATGCGCAGGAAGACCTCGCCCGCCAGGAACACCTCGCGCGCGGCCCGCCGCTGCAGGCCGAAGAAATCGGTCAGACCCTCGGCATCGGCCTCGTCGGTCCAGGCGAGCCAGAGCTTCTGCAGCTCCTCCTTTTTTGCCGCGTCCGCGATCTTCGATGAGGGCTTGATCCCGTCGCCGACGACATGGTTCGCGAAGGCGTCGACTGCGTTGGCGGCGTAGCCATTGTTCCTGACCAGCCAGCGTGCGCGGGCGGTGATCGTCTCGCCGGAAGCTGCGATCAGCGTGTTTACATGGGCGCGGGTGGCGCGAAATCCGCGCATGCGCCGATGGGACTGAGCGGCGTCGAACCCGCCGATGATCGAGCCAAGGCGCGCGCGGAAGGCGTCGAGAACCATGGTCACAGACCCTTGGTTGCAACGGTGCCCCAGCGCCGACGACGCGGGGTGGCCGAGGCGGTGGCGATGCGCGCCTCCAGATCCCGAATGGCTGCGGCAAGTTCCGCGTCCGAGCCATAGCTCACGGTCTTGCCGTCGTAGCTGACGCTGCGCAGCCCGGCGAAGCGGGCCTCTTGCAGCGCGGTCAGCAGGGCCTGCATGCGTTCCAGGTCCATCAGTCCCTCATGAAGTTCGGGGTGTAGGCCCGCCGCTTCCGGCGTGGCGTGGTCAGTGTTCCGGCCTTTGGTTGGGCCGTGTCGTGTGTGGCGATATCGGTTGCGGTGGCCGTGGGCATGCGCGTTTCCACGCCTGCCTGCGCTTCCAGCCGCCGCCAGGTGGCTTCATCCCAACGGTCGGCGCCGAGGATCCATGCCGCGGCACGGGCGTAGACCCGGCAGTCCAGCGCCTCGTTCCGCTCGCGCATCTTCTGCCATTCCTGATGGGCATAGCCGCGCTTGTTGCGGATGGTGACCAGCTGCTCCGCCACCAGCTGCTTCAGCCATTCGGTGTCGGCCCAGTCGGGAAGGTGGATCGTGCCGGAGGCGTCAAGCATGCCCACAGCCCGGTCCTCGTCGGACGGCCGTTCGATCCGCAGAAAGCGGTAGGTTTCCGCCTTGAACGTCGCCGTGGCCACCGACCAGAGCCGCGCGCCCCGGCGCAGGCGTTTGCCACCGATGGTGGCGTCGACATAGGTCGGGCCAGAGACCGGCGCGGCCCGGTTGAAGCCCTCTAGGCCCTTCAGGGGTGCCACTTGCTCGAACCCAACCTTGCGTGACCAGGCATAGACCGCCGCGGCCTCATAGCCGGTGTCGATGCCAAGCCGCGCCACGGTCATGAATGCGCCGTTGTCATGCTGCCACGACCGGCCGAGCAGCTCCGTCAGCTTGTCCCAGGCGGCCGGATCGTCAGGGCCGCCCGGGATGACGATGTGATCGACGAGCCAGCTTTCCATGCCCCGGCCCCAGGCCCAGATGTCGACCTCAATGCGGTCCCTCTGGACGTCGGCCCCGGCCGTCAGGAACAGCCCGGCCATGGGCACCGTGCCGGGTTTCCACACCTCGCGCCGATCCGCCAACCGCTGCCATTCCGGCGCGTCGCCCGACTCGACCCATGTCTCGCCCAAGAGCGTGTTGCGCGCGGCGCGCAGCGTCTCGTCCGACCCTTGGGCCGCCAGCCATTCCCGCGCGACGTCGGACCAGCTTTTCCAGCCCAAGGGTGAATAGAGCGCCGAGAGGTGGAAGCCGATGGCCTTCGGATCCTTGGAAACTGCTGTTGCCCGCCATTCCCCCTTGGCCAGCATCTCCGTCTTGTGATGCTCCGCGATGGCCCGTTCACATCTTTCGCAGTGATAGGCCGCGGTTTCCGGCTTCCCCTTCGCCCAGCGCAGCCGGTCGAACTGCAGCCACTGCATCGCCCCGCAATGCGGGCAGGGCACGAAGTAGCGCCTCTGGTCGCTGGCTTCGAATTCCCGCTCGATCCGGCTCAGGCCCCGGATCGTGGGCGTCGAGACCATGAACACCTTGCGCCGGTGCGAGAAGGTGGTGGTCCGGGCTTCCGCCAGCGTAACGGGATCGCCCTCTTCGTCGGCCGAGGCGGGATAGGCGTCGACCTCGTCCAGAAACACATAGCGCGCGGGCATCGACCGCAGGCCGGTCGCCGAATTGGCGCCGGTCAGCACCAGGATGCCGCCCGGGAATTCCTTCGACAGCATCGAGTTCCCGGCGTCGCGCGACCGGGCCGGGTTCACCCGCTCGCGGAGCGCCGGGCTGTCCGCGATCAAGGGGTCAAGACGACCGCGAGACGTCCGCTTCGCCAGTTCCAGACTCGGCAGCACCGCCAGCATCGGGCCCGGAGCGTGGTGGATCACGAAGCCGATCCAGTTGTTGCCCGCCTCGGTCGCCCCGACCTGTGCGGCCTTCATGAAGGTGATGCGCTGCGCCGGGTGGCCGGGCGACAGCGCATCCATGATCTCGCGCAGGTAGGGCGCGCGGGCGGTGCGATAGCGGCCCGGTTCGGCAGCGCCCCGCGACGACAGCCAGCGATGCTGATCCGCCCATTCCGACACCGTCAGGTTCGGATCGGGGCGCAGCCCCTGCCGCCAGACCCGGAGCAGATCCTCGGCGCCGTCGAAGCCGAGGTCGAGGTCGGCCGTCAGGTCGTTGTCATCGTCCTCATCATGCAAGCGAGACCCGGAGGTCGGCGAGGGCGTCGAGCTGTTCGCGGACATGGGCTTCCAGCACCCTCTGCATGATCGCGGTCTCGATCGTCACCGATGCCCCGGATTGTCGTTCCACCTCCGCCATGATCTGCGCCGCCATCAGCGCGGCCACCCGTCCGGGCCAGGTCACCCAGACATCCCGTTCCTGCCGCGCCAGACGGAAGACGAGGGTCTCTGCCCGCGCACGGTCGACAAGCGTGCCCTTCTTCTTCTGGACCGCGATCTGTTTGTCCTGCGCGGCATAGACCGTCAGCAGCGTGCGAGCCTTGATGTAGGACGAGGTCTCGCCCGCACCGCTGGCGAGGGTTTCGCTACCCAAGGACCGGCGCTGCTGGTCGGGGTCCGTCATCTCCGCCCGCCGCACATCCGAGGCCGCGGCATTGATCGACCCGTCGTCATGGACCACCAGTCGTCCGTTCTTGCGCGCCTTCTGCACCCCCCCGCGCGACAGGCCGGAATGGGCCGCATACTCGCGTTCGCTCATGCCTTTCATGGCGCGGATAGTCCGATCAACCCAATGATATCGCTTGGTATTCAGTTGATTGGCGGGCGCGACAGAGCGAATCTGATCGCAAGGAAACGATGCAACTCACTTGAGGAACCCCGCCATGACCACCCGCCGCGTTGCCGACAACTCCAAGGCCCTCGACGCCTTCATCGCCGCCAAGGCAGAGATCGACGTGATGCTGGAGCGCCTGAAGGCCCTGAGCGACGACCATTTCGAATTCGATCCGGACGCCATCAACTGGGGTGCCGTCGGATCGCTCAACAGCGTTGCCGCCGATCTGCGCAAGATCACCGACTTCCTCTTTGGCGAGGGTGAACACGCCGCCTGACGCGCCGAAACGGCGCGATGGCCGCCCCGTCCGACGACGGGGCTTGCCTCCGTAGAAGGCGCGCAAATCGCGCGCCACAGCGCCCGGAGGCCCCCGATGACTACCCCGTCCGACACCCAGTCCCTGATCCTCTCCCGCGCCGCGACCCGGCCGGGGAACCTCGCCCAGCCGCTGCCCGAGGGGCTGGTCGGCGCCGCTGCCAAGATGGTCGTCGGCAAGATGATCGCCCGCGGCTGGCTCGAGGAGGTCGAGGCCAACCTGCGTCGAGGCGAGCCGATGTGGCGCGAGACCGGCGACGGCCACGGCACCACGCTGATCGCGACCGCGGCCGGGCTGGAGGTCATCGGGATCGAGCCGTTGGCGGCCAGCGCCGTTGCCATCGCGCGGAAGGCGAAGGCAAAGGCGGAACCCGCGCCCGACGACACCGACACCGCGAAACCTGTCGCCATCCGCGCTGGCACCAAGCAGGCCCAGATCATCGCCATGCTTCAGCGCCCCGAGGGGGCGTCCATCGCCGAAATTGTGGCGGCGACGTCTTGGCAAGCTCACACCGCGAGGGGAGCCATTTCCGGGGCGCTCAAGAAGAAGCTGGGCCTGCCGATCAAAGCCGAGAAGGTCGAGGGCAGGGGGACGGTGTATCGGATATCTCCTCTGATCCCGAACCTTTGAACGACAGTGACACGTCTTTTTCTGTCCTGTACCGTCCAGTCCGATATTTACTTTCGGTGAATCGATGACTGATGACGCTGCCGCGACAGAAAAACCCAAAGCGGTCCGAGAGCACTGCCCAGAGTGCAACGCCGAACGTGTTTGCGAAGTTCACGGTCATATCTACGTGCCATGGCATTGGGACGACAAATACAACGGCTATTCGATGGGTGGTGGCGTCGATCATTCCCTTCTCCAGTGCCGCGGGTGTGAAACAGTCTTCTACCTTCATGACAGTTGGAACGATGAAGACCTTGACCACTGGTACGATCACAATGGCGAAACGCAGACTGAAGCGGTGCGAACCAAGATCACATACCCAAAACCGGAAAGCGCCACCAAGCCACTTTGGCTGGATGCCATTGGGAAGATCGATAGCCAGCTTCAGGCAATTCTGAATGAAATGTATGTCGCCCGAGACAACGAAGCGTACATTCTGACTGCCGTCGGACTTCGCACCGCGCTTGACCGTGGCACCGAAGTGCTTGGAATCGATCCGGCCAAAACTTTTGCAGAAAAGCTTTCCGACCTACAGAACGGCGGATGGATTGGGGCGACAGAGCACGACATTCTAGAGGTGATAACCGATGCTGGTAACGCTGCAGCTCATCGCGGCTGGTCGCCTGACTCTAAAGACGTTGATCAGCTCCTTTATGCCATGGAAGTGTTCCTGCAACGCGCGTTCATCGTCGGGAAAAAGGCACTGAGCATCAAGAGCGCTATTCCCCCGAAGCCAAAACGCCAGAAAGTCGCAAAAACCACCTGAGGCATTGAGGATGGTCTAGCTATTTCAAGGGCGGTGGACAGCCTTCGCCTTCCGCCCCGTCGCCATCTCCCACCTCCGCACGGCCACGTCGCAATAGACCGGGTCCAGTTCCACCGCGCAGCACAGCCGCCCGGTGCGTTCTGCCGCGATCAACTGTGTCCCAGAACCGCAGAAGGGTTCGAACACGAGGTCGCCGGTGTCGGTGAAAGCCTCCAGCACGGCCTCGACCAGCGCCACGGGGAAGACGGCCGGGTGCGACCCGGCAGCACCCAGCCCGCCCTTGTGGCGCATGATGCGGAACACGCTGTCCGGGATGCGGTGGCTCTGGATCGCGTTTCCGTAGCCGGTCTTGCGATGGACCGTGCCGTCCGCGCCGCGCAGGCCGCCGCCGCCGAGGGTTTCGCCCGCGTGCTTGCTCTCGACCGTCTTGTTCGGCTTCCGCGGCTGGCGGTTGAAGTGGAAGATGAACTCGTGCGACGGCGCCAGCCGCCCGTTCCAGTCGCCGGGTAGGCCTGGCCCCTGGTCCCAGACATACCAGCCGAACCGTCGCCAGCCCTGCGTGCGCATCCAGTCGACCCAGCCCTCCCAATACGGGATCCACTCGCCATCGCGATGGACGAGGCCGAGGTTCACCAGCAGCTGGGCATCGGCGGTGACGGGCGCTGCGGCAAAGACGTCCTGCATCAGCGCATCCCAATCACCGACCTTCTCTTTCGCTGCGCCGTAGTCGCGCTGCTGGGCATAGGGCGGCGAGGTGAACATCAGCGAGACCTGCGCCCCGTCCATCAGCCGCGCCACCACACCCGGGTCAGTGGCATCGCCGCAGATCAGCCGGTGATCGCCCAGCGCCCAGATGTCACCTGGCTGCGTGATCGGGTCGGCCGGAGACCCCGGAATGCTGTCGGCGGTGTCGTCGTCGATGGGCGCGCGGTCGTCGGCATTGTGCAGCAGGCCGTCCAGTTCATCGTCAGGGATGCCGATAAGCCCAAGGTCGAAATCCTCGGCCATCAGCCCGCGCAGTTCCTCGAGCAGTAGCGCCTCGTCCCATCCGCCCAGTTCGGTCAGCTTATTGTCGGCAATCCGATAGGCGCGTCGCTGTGCCTCGGTCAGATGGCCCAGCACGATGACCGGTGCCTCTACCAGCCCGAGCTGCGCGGCGGCCAGGATGCGGCCGTGGCCCGCGATCAACTCGCCATCGGCCGCCACCAGCACCGGCACGGTCCAGCCGAACTCGGCCATGCTGGCGGCGATCTTCGCCACCTGGTCGGCGTCATGTGTCTTGGCGTTGCGGGCATATGGCCGGAGACGGGCCAGAGGCCAATACTCGGTCCGGCCGGGCAGGAGGGGCGCGTTCATGCGGCGAGCCGCTTGGTCTTGAGGGCGGCGAAGGTCTCGCCGGTTTCCGCCAGAACGGCCTCCTGGCCGGTGAAAGCCTGCCAACGCGCGACGGCCACATCGACATAGGCGGGGTTCAGTTCGACCCCGAAGCTGACCCGCCCCGTCGTCTCGGCCGCGATCAGAGTGGTGCCTGATCCCATGAACGGCTCATAGACCGCCTGGCCGGGGCTCGAGTTGTTCAGGATCGGCCGCCGTATGCATTCCACCGGCTTCTGCGTGCCATGCACGGTGTCCGCATCCTGATCCCGGTTGGCGATCTGCCACAGCGTCGTCTGCTTGCGGTCCCCCGCCCAGTGACCCTTGCCCTTGGCCCGCACGGCATACCAGCAGGGTTCATGCTGCCAGTGATAATCGCCGCGGCTGAGGACCAGCCGGTCCTTCGCCCAGATGATCTGCGACCGGATGGCGAAGCCCGCCGCCACGAGGCTGTCGGCGACGGTCGCCGCGTGCAGCGCCCCGTGCCAGACATAGGCGACATCACCGGGGAACAGTGCCCATGCCTCGCGCCAGTCGGCGCGGTCGTCGTTTAGCACCTTGCCGGTGCGTTTTGTCTTCGCGGCCCCCGCGGCATTGCGCCAGGAGGGATCGTATTCGACGCCGTAGGGCGGATCGGTCACCATCAGCTGGGGGCGCACATCAGCGAGCAGCCGCCCCACGACATCGGACGCTGTGCTGTCGCCGCAGATCAGCCGATGCGCGCCCAGATGCCAGAGATCGCCCGGCACCGAAACTGGCGTGACAGGCAGCTCCGGAACATCGTCCTCGCCCTCGACCGGACCATCGCCGCCCAGCGCCTCCGGATCCCGCAAAAGCGCGTCGAGATCGTCGTCGCTGATGCCGAGCAGGCTCAGGTCGAAATCCTCGGCCAAAAGCCCCGCGATCTCGTCGCGGAGCAGCGCCTCGTCCCATTCGCCCAGTTCCGTCAGCTTGTTGTCGGCGATCCGGTAGGCGCGGCGCTCGGCCTCGTCGAGGTGGCTGAGCCGGATCACCGGCACCTCGGTCAGACCGAGCATGGTCGCGGCCATGACCCGGCCATGTCCCGCGATCAGTTCGCCGTCGTCGGCAACCATGCAGGGGACGGTCCAGCCGAACTTGGCCATGCTGGCGGCGATCTTCGCCACCTGATCGTCGCCGTGCATCTTGGCATTGCGGGCATAAGGGCGAAGTCGGGCAAGCGGCCAGGTTTCGATCTGGCTCGGCGCGAAGACGAGGTCCATGGGATGGGGCTCGGGATGAGGGGGACGGAAAATGAAAAGCGCCCGCGAGGGGGTTCCTCCGGGCGCAATTCTTCGATGATCAAGGGGTAGGTCAATGGGGGCAGGTCTGTCAACCCGAAAAGTGAAGCGGATTCAACAGCTTCTGACGAATTGGCTTTCCGGGGCGGTTTCCGGCCACCTGGCTTCCCCGGAGGTGGCTTCCCTGGCTTCCCGCCGGGAATCCACCCCCCCCAGATAGTGATTCCGCAAGCCGCTGATCTGACTCAAGAATTCCGGCATCAGCGCAAGGTGGCTTCCGCCTGGCTTCCCCGGTGAAACTCCCTCACGCTAGCGAACCGCCGCGCTGCGCCCCCCCGCATACGTTCAGGGCCGGGGAGGAACCAGAGGAGGGGGGCGAATCCTTCGTCTTTACGTGCGCTTCGACTTTGAGAGTGCAGCTCGATCAGTTTGACGTACCAGAAACAAGCCGCTCCGACAGCGCGTCTAGACCATCCCCAACTCATCAAAGATTGCGTCAATTGCAGGGTTGGACGCTGCCTGTCGGACGCGGGACCTTACGGCAGTTCTATTCAGCTCCAACCTAACGAAGCCATCGCCTTTCTTTCGGATAAGCTGAATTCGAGTAAAGCGGTCGCCATGCTTTTCGGCAAACTCGGCAAGTCCCTGCGCTTTGTACAGGTTATCAGCGCGACTGTCGTCATGCGGCTCCAGAATGTCGAAAACGAAATCCGCGCCCTTGCTCCTCACGATCAGCATATCGGGGAACATCGGTTTCCAAGTTCCGCTCACTTGGTAGGGGATCTCAAGAGACCAGGGTTTCCTGTCGAGATTTCGCAGCCATCCAACGAAGTCATCTCGGCCCATTTCAAGCTTCAGGACATCAGCTTCCCAAGGGTTCAGGGTTGTGCGGAACGATCCATCATCTTCGACATAGAGGTGATGGCTCCAGGTGGGTTCCGTGGTGTCGCGGCGAAAATCAATGGTGTCCTGCAGCCGCCAAGGTGTGCTTGAGGGGGTGGAAGACGCTGATTTCAGCTTGTCGTACCCGGCGCGCACCTGTTCGGTAAGTTTGGAAATCGCATGTCGGTGTGCGTCATAGAGCGCTTCAAACTTAGCCTTCGACTTGTTCTCCAACGCAGAGCGCGCTGCCGCAGATGCAGCCACGATGATTGCTTCCAGTTTCACCTCCTGACCGTCACGTTCCGCGTTTGCCT
This sequence comes from Cereibacter sediminicola, assembly GCF_007668225.1. Classification (NCBI taxonomy): domain Bacteria; kingdom Pseudomonadati; phylum Pseudomonadota; class Alphaproteobacteria; order Rhodobacterales; family Paracoccaceae; genus Cereibacter; species Cereibacter sediminicola. The sequence continues at coordinate 33,843 of NZ_VDEK01000035.1, forward strand.
TTCGGTAAAGCTGGTGAAGGCCATACCCTTGTCCTAAGGTGCGACCTGCGTCTTCAAACTGCCGGTCGACATCGAGATCTGACACGTCAACGGTGTAGTCCTCTTGGCCTTCCGCCATTCCGGTCACGCCCGTGACCATGACTGTGCGCAAGCCAACCTTTGTGAAGGACTTGCGCGCCTTCTCGAAGTCGCCAGATGCTTTCAACACGGCAACCTGCTCGCCGATCCATGACACGGCGTCAGCTTTGGCATCATCCCAGGCGTTCGGGTCGATCCCATCCATCGTTAGTCGGCTTGCTATCGCCTGGTAACGACGGATGTCGCTCTGAGCCCGAACCGCGTTCACGCGATAGGTGACGAGCTCGACTGCCTCGATAGCCTCGAAAATACTCTCGGTGCCGGGTCGACGGTGCAGGGTGACAAGCTTCGTCCCCTCTCCTGTCTCGGCAGGAACGATATCGTCGCTGGTTTGTAGTGCTGTGATGACCTGCTCGACCGCCGCTGCATTGAAATGAGGCAGATAAAGGTGGACGTCGTTCAGCTCGGCCGTGCTTTCGATCCTGCGCGCCAAAGGCGTCCGAACCATGCGCCCGAGAAGCTGTGCGATGTAGGTGTGGTCCTGCGCGCTACGGAAAGACATCATGACTTCTGCCCGTGGGCAATCCCATCCGGTAGAAAGCGCCATCTTGAAGAATACCACCGAGACGTCTGCGTCGTCGTCGATGCGAGAAGGATCGATGTAGCGGATTGCGCGGTCGCCGACCTTCAGGCCCCCTTTATCCATCAATGCATGCGCGAGCTCGGAATCCCGAAGGGGACGGCCAATGCCATCTTCAACCGCCTTGATCGCGTCCGCCAGGTTGGTTCGGGTGGGTGCGCCATCTTCAATCTGGATGACGAGAATGGGTCGCACAGGCCTTTCGCCCTCGTCCTTGCAGTAGGATGCCCATTGGTCGGTCATGACCTGCCATCGCCGTGCCGCCTCTTCAAGGATGCCCATTTCGGCATTCGTCGGGTTGGCGGGGTGGTGGATTAGGACACGCTCCTTGATCAGTCCGGACTTTTTCACATCCTCGACTGGCACTGGTACCTTGTGCTGGGTGTGGTCGGTGTCAGCCAGCAGCTCGTTGAAACGCTTGGGGGTTGCAGAGACGCCAATGATCAGCGGCATCTTCACCAGGCCGGTTTCCTTGTTGCCTTTGATGAACTGCTGAATGATCGTTTGTGCCGTTGCGCTGCCCTTGCCAGTGGTCATCCCACGATGGGCTTCATCGATCACCACATAGAACCTGTCCGGGATCGCGCGCGCGGTGTTCGTCAGCGTTGTCCAGATAGAATAGCTGCGCCCATCGCCGACGGTCGTGAGCAGCCGGTCGCTGGCCAGCTTTTGGGTGTTGATGAAATAGATCTTGCCACCGGCCAGGCGCTCTTCGTCGAAGCTGGCTGTGATCACCTCCAGCTGACCGACCCGGTAGACCTTGTCGGACTGACGTTCGATCTTGAGCTTCGTCTGCTCATTCAGCTCGGGCATGTCCGACACCCAGAGGATGACCGCATCCGGCTGGGGTACCCAATCCAGCGGCCAGTCCAGCTGTTCGTCGGGCTGGTCGAGGATCGCCTCGAACAAGGCCGTCATGATGATCGTCTTGCCGCTTCCTGTGGGCGCGGACAGTGTGATTGCCTGCGGGGCTTCAGGCGACGCCGCGGGACGGGCCAGCATCAGCCGCTTTCGAAGGTTGTGCAGGGCATCCTTCTGGAAATCGAACAGTTCAATCTTCATGCGACGCCCCCGATGCCAGCAGCGGCATCTTCCGCCCGCGTATTGATTGTAAAGTTCACAAGGTAGTCCCGGTAGAGCTGAACTGTGTTTCGGCGTGCAATTTTGACCCCCCAGGCGGGGTGATCGGCGTCCAATTT
>NZ_VDEK01000036.1:0-34295 GCF_007668225.1 Cereibacter sediminicola
ATCGACGGCAGCATCGTCAAGGTTCACCGCCACGGACAGGGCGCAAAAGGGGGACGCAAAGCCAGGCCATCGGGCGCTCTCGCGGAGGGATAACAACCAAGATCATGGCTTTGGCCGATGCGGTCGGCAACCTGACCGACTTTCGGCTGCTGCCGGGACAGGCCCATGATCTGCGCGGCACAGGGGCGCTGATCGATGGCCTGACGTGTGGCCAACTTCTTGCCGACCGGGCGTTCGATGCCGATTGGCTGCGCGAGGCGCTAACCGGTGCAGGGATCGAGCCGGTCATTCCGCCAAAGTCCAACCGCCGCTTCCCCGCCGAATTCGACCGCGAAACCTGCAAGTGGCGGCACCTGATCGAGAACCTCTTCGGCAGGCTCAAGGAATACAGAGGCATCGCCATGCGCTGCTGCAAGACTGATGAAAGTTTCAGCGCCTTCATTGCTCTCGCCGCAACCGTCATCCGACTCCGGTGAACGTCAACACACCCTAGCCGACCAGCGCCGAGATGATCAGCGCGTTGACGATATCGATGAAAAAGCCGGAGACCAGCGGCACGATCACAAAGGCCCGGTGCGCCGCGCCATGTTGCTGCGCCACGGCGGTCATATTGGCGATGGCGGTGGCGGTTGAGCCGAGCGTGATACCGCCAAACCCGGCCGAGATCACCGCCGCCTCATAATCGCGCCCCATCGCGGGGAACACGACCCAAATCGTGAATCCGACCGTCAGCAGGATCTGCATCACAAGGGCGGCGGTAATGAACAGAAGGACGCCGTTCAGCTCCCAGACCTGCAGGCCCATCAGCGCCATGATCAGGAAAAGCCCGAGTGACAGATCCGAGATCAGCGCCAGCGCATCATCGACCCCAGGCCAGATCCGCCGCACTAACCGCCTCGGGGCCAGCGGCAAAAGGTTGCGCAGCACGATCCCCGCGACAAGGCAGCTGACAAAGGCTGGAAGCGTGACGCCGGCCGCCGTGATCGCCTCATGCAGCGCCAGCCCGATCAGCACGGTGACATTCAGCGCCAGGATCGACCAGAGGATGCAGAAGTAATCCATCCGGACCGCGCGCCCCTCATTCGGAACGCCGATGTCCAGATCGCGCTTGTTTTCCGCCTTCAGCCCGCCCCGCCGGATCAGGAGCGCCGCAATCGGCCCGCCGATCACACAGGCCGCGATTAGCCCGACAGTATTGGCCGCGACCCCCAGTTCCAGCGCATTCGTGATCCCCAGCTTTTCGGCGAATATCGGTGCCCAGGCCAGCGTGGTGCCAACGCCGCCGGTCAGCGAAACCGAGCCGACCATCAGCCCGGCCTTCGGCTCCATTCCAAAGAGCCTCGCCAGCCCCATCCCCGCGAAGTTCTGCAAAAGGATGAAGCTGGTCGCAAGGATCAACAGGATCACCAACGGCCTGCCCCCCGCAAGCAGCGTGCGGATATCGGATTTCAGCCCGATACCGGCAAAGAACACCAGCAGCAGGAAATCACGGATCCCCACCTCGAATGAGACCTTCAGATCGAACAGCGCCCAGAGGAGCCCCGTTACCGCGATACAGAGAAAGCCGCCCGCCACCGGCTCGGGGATCGAATAGCGGCGCAGAAGATCAATGTTCAGGGTCAGGATCTTGCCCGCGATCAGCAAGACCACGGCAAGATTGAAGGAATGGAAGGGATGAACCGTAAAGAAGGTCACGCGGCGGCGCCTGTCAGAATGCTGTCAACTGATGTTGATTCCGCTTTGCCCCGGATCCGCCTTCCGGTCAAGGGCGGGGCCCCGCGCCTGCCTCAGGCGGTGGTGTGAAATCCGTTATCGGCATAGACCACCGATCCGCTCATGGGACTTGCGGCCTCGGTTGCCAGAAAGGCCGCCAGTGTACCGATCTCTTCGATGCTTACCAGTTTTCCCGCAGGCGTACGGGCGCGAATCTTATCCATCAGCGCATCGAACCGGTCGATCCCCGAGGCGGCGCGGGTCTTGACCGGACCGGTTGAAAGCGAAAAGGCACGAATCCCTTCGCCCGCCAGATCGGCCGCCGCATAGCGGACCGAAGCCTCCAGCGCGGCCTTTACCGGACCCATGAGGTTGTAATTCTCGACCACCCGATCCGCGCCGTAAAAGCTGACCGTGATCAGCGAACCACCCGCCTGCATCAAAGGCCGCGCCAGCCGCGCCATGCGCAGGAAGGAGTGGCAAGAGATATCCATCGCCGTCGCAAAACCTTCGGCCGAAGCGTTGACAACGCTGGTGTGCAGATCCTCGCGCGGGGCGAAGGCGATGGCATGAAGCAGAAAATCAAGCCGCCCCCATTCAGCGGTAATTCGGTCAAACACGGCTTCCAACTGGCCGGGTTCACGCACATCGCAAGGAAGGAACAGCGGCGCACCCACTTCCTGCGCCACGGGTTCGACCCATGGCCGGGCCTTTTCATTAAGAAAGGTCAGCGCCAGCTCTGCCCCCGCCGCGCGAAAGGCCCTGGCGCAACCGGCGGCGATGCTGGCCTCATTCGCCACGCCAACCACGAGGCCGCGTTTGCCTTTCAGATCAATCATGTCGCTGCCTCTTCGCTGACGGCCTCCTGGGCGATGATGCTTTCCTCATCGGTCGGAATGACAAGAAGCTGCACCCGGCTGGCGGCGGTGCTGATCCTGCGCGACCCTGCTTCATTGGCATCGGGGTCAAGCTCTGCCCCAAGCCAGGCCAGCCGCGCGGCGACACGGGCGCGGATACCGGGCTGATGCTCGCCGATTCCTGCCGTGAAGACCAGCGCATCGATCCCGCCCATGCTGGTCGCCAACCGTGCCACCTCGCCCGCGATGCGCAGGCAAAAGAGGTCGATCGCCTCGGCAGCCTCTGGGCGCGTGCTGGCCATCAGCTCGCGGCTGTCAGCCTCGAAACCCGACACGCCCAGAAGGCCGCTTTCACGATAGAGCATGGTCTCGACCTGTTTCAGGCTTTGCCCCATTTCGCCCATCAGATGCAGGATCACGCCGGGGTCCAGCGCACCCGAACGCGTCGCCATCGGGATGCCGTCCAGCGTCGAAAACCCCATCGAGCTGTCGATGCTCTTGCCGCCCCGGATCGCACAAAGGCTTGCGCCGCTGCCCAGATGTGCGGCGACCACCTTTGCATCGGTGGCCAGATCGCCCAGTTGCCCGGCGATATAGCGGTAGGAGAGACCATGAAAGCCATAGCGCTTGATCCCCTGATCATAAAGCGCGCGCGGCAGGGCAAAGCGGCGGATCAGGGGCGGGTTGGTGGCATGAAACGCCGTGTCGAAAGAGGCTGTCTGTGGCACATCGGGGTAAAGCCCCCGCATCGCCCGGATCAGCGCAAGGCTTTGCGGCTGATGCAGCGGCGCAAGCCGCGCCAGCGCGTCGATCTGCGCGATCACCTGATCGGTGATCCGGGCTGGTCCTGTGAAGACATCGCCGCCATGCACAACCCGATGGCCGATCACCGCAAGGCGCGAAAGATTGAAATGCCCGGCCAGCCAGGCAAAAGCCTGGTTCAGCACGGCTGTCAGATCGCCGGGATCCGCTGTGATCGGGCCTGAAAAGGTCTTGCCCTCGCGCGTCAGGCGCACTTCGAAAGGCTCATCGCGGAAATCGATCACGCCCGACGCCAGCGGGCGCGGCGCGGCGGCCTCCAGTGCGTAAAACCCCAGCTTGATAGTCGAGGATCCGGTGTTGAATGTCAGGATCAGATCGCGGGTCACGCCTTCCCCTCCGCTTTGCGGACCGCGACCAGCTTGGCCAGCGCAGCCGAGGCGATGCGGGCCGATAAAGGATCCGCCCGGCTTGTCAGAACGATTGGCACCCGTGCGCCCAGAACCAGCCCCGCGGCCGTGGCGCCCGCGAAATAGATCAGCTGTTTGGCAAGCATGTTCCCGGCCTCGAGATCCGGCACCACAAGAATATCGGCCTCGCCCGCCACCTGCGAGACGATGCCCTTCGTCGCCACCGCCTCGGGGCTGATCGCATTGTCGAAGGCCAGCGGCCCGTCAACCAGCGCGCCCGTGATCTGCCCTCGAGCCGCCATCACCGTCAGCGCGGCGGCATCCAGCGTGGCGGGCATCGTCGCGTTCACCGTCTCGACCGCCGCCAGCACCGCGACCTTCGGCTGATCGCGCCCCAGAAGCCGCATCAGATCGACGGCATTCTGGCAGATGTCGCGCTTATGCTCTAATGTCGGTGCGATATTGATCGCGGCATCGGTGACGATCACCGGCTTGCGATAGGCGGGCACATCCATCGCATAGACATGGCTGATCCGGCGTTCGGTGCGCAGGCCGCCGCTTTTCGAAACCACCGCCGCAAGCAGTTCATCGGAATGCAGGCTGCCCTTGACCAGCACCTGGACGTTGCCACAGGCCGCCAGTTCCACCGCCCGCGCCGCCGCTGCATGGCTGTGCTCTGTCTCCTCGATCCGGAAGCCGTCAAGCGAGACCCCGGCCTCGGCGGCCGCCGCGCGAATCTTTGCGCCGGGACCGATCAGGATCGGGTCAAGCAGGCCTTCGTCGCGCACCTCGATCGCGCCAAGGATCGCGGATTTCGAACAGGGATGCACCACCGCCGCCCGCACCGGGGGCAATGCGCGGGCCTCTTCGACAAAGCCCTGCCAGCGCCCCTTCGGCAAGACCACCGCCTCGGGAAGGTCACCCGGCACCCAGGTCACCTGCTCGACCGGGGCCAGCACCAGCGCCTCGCCCGAAAGCACCACCTCGCCCCGCTGATTGCGGGCGGTGGTCGTCAGGCGGACACGGTTCTTGCCCTCGATCAGCTCGGCCACTTCAACTTCGGCGGTGATGGTATCGCCTGGCGAAACCGGCTTGTTAAAGCGGATCTGCTGGTCGAGATAGATCGTCCCCGGCCCCGGCAGGCGGGTGCCCAGCACCGCCGAAATCAGCGCCGCAGTCCACATGCCGTGCACCACGACATGGCCAAACGGCCCATGGGCGGCGAAACCGGCATCCAGATGCGCGGGGTTGGCGTCGCCGGAAACAGCGGCGAACAATTCAATATCCTTGGGACCGACGTGGCGGACAAGACTGGCGCGGTCGCCGATTTTCATCTGGTGAAACAGATAGTTGGTCAGAGTGCCGGTCATCTTGTCACCTCTGGAAAACATATGTGCCGGGCGCATCTGCCAGCGCGTTGCCCATTGCGGGCGGCGCGGCGGGGGCACCCGAACGCGCGGCAAGCCAGGCCTGCCAGGGCGTCCACCACGAACCCTCGGTTGCAGGATTGGCCTCGACCCAGGTCTCGGGCGGCAAAAGCGCGTCGTCATGGGCGCGGGTCGCCAGCCGGTAGCGGCGGCGCGGGTGACCGGGAGGAGAGACGATCCCCGCATTATGCCCGCCCGACGTCAGCGCGAAAGTCACCTCGCAATCGGTGAACTGGTGGATTTTGTAGACCGACTTCCAGGGTGCGACATGATCGCGCTCGGTCCCGACGGCAAAGATCGGCACCCGGATGTTCTGCAACAGAACTGTCTTGCCCCCGGCGGTGAAGCGTCCCGAAGAAAGCTCATTATTCAGATAAAGCCTGCGCAGATATTCGGCATGCATCCGATAGGGCATCCGGGTGCTGTCGGCATTCCAGGCCATGAGATCATTCATCGCCGTCCGCTCGCCCATCATGTAATCGCGCACCATCCGGGACCAGATGAGGTCATTCGAGCGCAAAAGCTGAAACGCCCCCGCCATCTGATCGGCAGAGAGATAGCCGCGGTTCCACATCATGCTTTCAAGAAGATGCAGCTGGCTTGGGTCGATGAACAACGCAAGCTCGCCCGGTTCGGCGAAATCGACCTGCGCGGCAAGCAGCGTCAGCGAGGCGAGACGCGCGTCCCCCTTCCCCGCCATGGCAGCCGCCGCGATCGACAGCAAAGTGCCACCCAGACAATAGCCGGTGGCGTGGATTTTCTGATCGGGCATTAGACGGGTGATCTCATCCAACGCGGCCATCACGCCCAGCCGGCGATAATCCTCCAGCGTCAGATCACGATCCTCTGCACCCGGATTGCGCCAGGAAATGGCGAAAACCGTGTGGCCCTGCGCCACCAGCCAGCGGATCAGTGAATTCTCCGGGCTGAGGTCGAGGATATAGTATTTCATGATCCAGGCCGGAACGATCAGCACCGGCTCGGGGTGCACGGTTTCTGTCGTGGGCGTATACTGGATCAGTTCGATCAGGTGGTTGCGGAAGATTACCTTGCCCGGCGTCACCGCCACATCGCGACCCGGTGTAAAGGCCTCGACACCCTCTGGCGGCTCCTGCCGGATCTGGCGGACGACGTCCTGCAGCCAGTTCTGCCAGCCCTTCACAAGGTTCATGCCTCCGGTAGCCCAGGTCCGTGCCACAACCTCGGGATTGGTAAAAGGGTTGTTCGAAGGCGCACAGACATCAAGGATCTGTTTCGCGGCAAAAGACACCACATCCTCGTGGTGCTTCGTCACGCCCGGAACCTCATGGGTGACGTTATGCAGCCATTGCTGCTGCAGCAGGAAAGCCTGCGACATCCAGCTGAAGGGCGGTTTCGCCCAGGCTTCACCGGCGAAACGGCGGTCGCCCGGCAAGGGCGTGATGACCGGCGCGGCCTGCGGATCCATCGCCGAGGCCATCAGATGCGCCATGAGACGCTGCCATTTGCGGCCCGCCTTGACGCCCAGTTCCATCTGCTTGCCCGGTGCCTGCGCCAGATGAAAGGCCCAGTCGACATAGGCCATCATCAGCGAGCCGGGCGAGACCCCGCCGCTGAGCTGTCCCGAGAGCGCCTCTCGTATGCGGTCAACGGCCTGAAAAGCCTCGATGCCAAGGCTTTCATCGCCGGTTGCACCCGAGCCATCTGATTTGGGAGTAAGGGCCATGTCGCGTCTCCAATTTACCGGCGGAAGTTAGCACAGAACTATCAACGAGTGTTGATCGAATTCAAAGAGTTCAAGATTTTTCTTGAACATAGGCATTGCGCCCAAGGCCCGATGCCGACGACATGTCGTAAAGCGCCGTCAAACCGCCGAAACAGCCGCCCCCGGACTGAACAGGCAAAGCATCGGCGTCCGGCGGCGGACACGGAATCCCCTGTCCCTGCCCTGATCATCATGGACGATTACCGGCAAAACGGCGCGACGTCGAGGCCATGACCCGGCCAATGCCGCTGGCACCAACGCCGGGCCAAGGCCGCGGCCTCAATCCGCCAGCACATCACCGATGCCAGTGAAGACACCACCGACCTGATTGAAGACAAAGGCCCCCGCCAAGCGTACCTCATCGAAAAGGGTGTTTTCAACCACAGCCCCGGCCTCGCCGGAAAGCAGGCCGACATAGCGGCTGTGGGCGGGATCATCGGTCGGAATATCGGTAATATCCACGATCCGTATTCCGGTCGCGACCGCCAGGCGCTGGACCGCCGGATCACGCACATCGACAAGCCCAAGCCGTATCCGACGTGCCGAAAGCCGCGACGACAGTTTCAGCGCCAGATCGTCCGAGGAGACGAGCACCGTGATGGGATGCTTCATCGGCCCAAGGCTGACCATCTGGGCGCGGAAAAGATCGATATCAATATCCGGGGCGGCAAGGATGACCTCGATCCGGTCCAGCACATCGTCCCGCCCGGCAAGACGCAGTTGCACCAGCGTCTCCATCGTCAGCCGCGCGCCCATGCTGTGAGCCAGCACCGGCACCGCGTCGGAAGCGGACCGACCCTTTGTCAAAAGCCGCAGCAGATCGGCAAGCGCCGCGCGGGAAAAGTCAGACGCGTCACGATCAGCCAGATAGGCGCCCGGATAGCCTGCCGAGGGCCATGTAAAAAGGACGGGCTTTTCCTCGATATGCGCATCGACCGAAAGCTGCGCGGTACGGAACAAGGCCTCATGAAAGCGGGTGTTGAAGCCGTGGACATAAAGCCCGACCCCCTCGCGCGAGAGACGCTTTGCAAAGGCGTCACGGCTAAGCGTCTGCCGGCTGCGCATCACGAAATTCCGGTCGGCGCTGCTGCCATTGCGATCCGGCCATTCAATCTTTCCCGGCCGATGGCCAGGCGGCACCGAGACCTCGTATTCCAGCCAGCTTGGCCGGATGGAGCGAGAGTCGCCAAAGGCCCCCGGCAGATTTGCCTCGGGCGCGCGGGTGGTCATGGTCAGCACCCGGACAAGGCGGGCGCCCTCGGGCAGGGCACCGGCATCGGGGGCCAGAACTTCCGGCCCCGGACGCGCAGCGCAGCCTGCAAGCGCAAGCGTCAGGATCAGAAGCAGGCGGCCCAACATATGCCTTACCGCAGGAATTTCTTGAATCGTATCAGTGCCAGCCAGAACAGCGCCACCCCGATCGCCGCCAGCGCCGCGAACTGGGGCCAGACCACGTCAAGCCCCGCACCTCGGAACAAGATGCCCTGCGAGAGGATGATGAAATGCGTGTTGGGGGCTGCAAGCATGATGGTCTGGATGATCTCTGGCATGGATTCCCGCGGCGTCATCGCGCCTGACAGCACCTGCAGCGGCAAAAGCGCCATCATCAGCAAAAGCGCGAATTGCGGCATCGACCCGGCGATGGTGGCAAGGAAAATTCCAAGCCCCGTCATGGCGAAAACCATCAGCACCGCGCCCGCAAGAAACAGCACGACCGAGCCCTGCACCGGAACCGCCATCAGCGCCTGCACCACAACACTTAGCGAAAAGATCGACCCCAGCAGCACCACCAGCCCCATCGACCAGATCTTGGAAAACATGATCTCGGTCGTGGTGACGGGCATGACCAGCAGGTGCTCGACCGTGCCATGTTCCTTTTCGCGGATCAGCGCCGCGCCGGTCAGCACCAGCGACAGCATGGTGATCGACCGGATCACGGCGGAAATCGCGCCGAACCACTTCGGATCCAGCGAGGGATTATACCGCGCGCGGAGCGCCAGATCGACCGGCAGCGCGGTCTCGGCCCGGTAGCCCGCCACATATTCCGAAACCTCGGAGGACACGATCTGCTGGATATAGCCGCCGCCGGTGAAGGCCTGGCTCATCCTTGTCGCGTCGATATTCAGCTGGATCGCCGGGTTTTTTCCGGCCAGCACATCGCGCGCGAAATCCGGTGGGATGTTCAGCGCAAAAGTATCCAGCCCCTGATCCATCCGCCGATCCATCTCGGCCGTCGTGGTCATCTGCGGCTCGACAAAATAGGGCGGATAAAAGGCCGAGGTGATGCGGGCGGAGAGATGCGACTGATCCTCATCCACGATCGAGATCGCGGCATTCGTCAGCGCCTCGGGCGAGACGTTCGCAGAGGTCCAGATCGAGAGCGAAAAGGAATAGACGATCAGCACCAGCATCACCGGATCGCGCCAGAGCCCGCGCAATTCCTTGACGCCCAGATTGAAGGTGTTGCGCAGGTTCATCCGCCCCTCACTTCGCCTGTTTTTCCAGGAAGGCCGCCGCCAGCCCGATAATCACCGGAATGGCGATGCCCATGGCCAGCATCGGCCCGGCCAGTTCCGCCATTCCGAAGGCCTTGGAGAAAGCCCCCCGCGCGGCGGTGATAAACCAGGTCGAGGGGTAGATCTCGCCCAGAACCCGGCCAAAACCCGACAGCGAAGAGACCGGGTAGATCAAACCCGAATAGCTGACCGCCGGGATCATCGTCAGCATGGCGGTCGCGAACAGCGCCGCGACCTGACTTGCGATGAAGACCGACACCAGAAAACCAAGCGCCGTGGTCGCGGTGACATAGATCAGCGCCGAAAGGGTAAAGCCCAGAAAACTGCCGTTGAAGGGCACTGCGAAGAATGTGACCGCCATGGCCATCATCAGGAAGAAATTCAGCATGGCCAGCGCGATATAGGGCAGCTGTTTGCCAAGCAGAAATTCCAGCCGCGTCACCGGCGTGACGTAGAAATTGATGATCGAGCCCAGTTCGCGTTCACGCGCGACCGAAAGCGTGGTCAGGATCGCCGGGATCATCAGCAAAAGCAGCGGGATGATCGCCGGGACCATCGCATTCAGGCTGCGCACGTCGGGGTTGTAGCGGTATCGGGTCACCAGTTCGAAACTGCCGCCGCTCGCCTTGTCACCGTAAAGCTGACGCGCCTGACGTGTGATCCAGTCGGCATGCATGCCCTGCACATAGCCCTGCACCGTATTGGCGCGGCTGGGGTTGGCGCCGTCGAACCAGGCCCCGACCTGCACATCCCTGCCTGCCGCGATATCGGCGGCAAAGCCGGGCGGGATCTCGATCGCCAGCGCCAGCTCGCCCGAGCGCATTCTTGCGTCGATCTCGTCGTAACTTGTCAGGGCCGGCTGTTCGATGAAATAGCGCGATCCCGCAATATCGGCGATATAATTGCGGCTGGTGGTGGTCTGGTCGCGGTCAAGGGCGGCGAAGGTCAGATCCTCGACATCCATGTTGATGCCCAGCCCCACCACGATCATCAGAAGAAGGCTGCCGACCAACGCCATGGTCAGCCGGATCGGATCGCGCTGCAATTGCAGGCTTTCCAGCTGCGAATAGCTAAGCAGTCGCCGCAGGCTGAAGCCGGATTGCTGCGCGTGATGGGTCACCCCGGCTGCGGGGGCCTCGGGCGCGGCCTCGGGCGCAGCGGCGGGGGCGGGTGCCGTCTCGCCAATCGCCTCTTCAAGATAGGCGATGAACGCGTCTTCCAGCGTGGCGCAACCTTTGGCTTTCGTGATCCCCTCGGCGGTGTCCGAGACCAGCACCTTGCCCGCATGCATCAGGCTGATGCGGTCGCACCATTCCGCCTCGTTCATGAAATGGGTCGAGACAAAGATCGTCACGCCATCCTTGCGCGAAAGTTCCGCCAGAATGCGCCAGAAGCCGTTGCGCGCCACCGGGTCCACCCCCGAGGTCGGCTCGTCAAGGATCAGGATCTCGGGCGCATGGATCATCGCCACCGCCAGCGAAAGCCGCTGGCGGATACCCAGCGGCAACGCCTCAGGCAGGCTGTCGGTCACGTCGCCCAGATCGAACCGGGCGATCATCTCGTCAACCCTGGCGGGGATCTTCTCGGCCGCCATATCGAAAAGCCGCGCGTGCAGATCAAGGTTCTGACGCACCGTCAGCTCGGAATAGAGCGAGAAGGCCTGCGACATGAACCCGACCCGGCGGCGCACCGACAGATCGCTTGCATCGACCTCATGGCCGAAAAGCTTTACCCGGCCCTCACTCGGCTCCAGAAGCCCGGTGAGCATCTTCATCGTCGTCGTCTTGCCGCAGCCGTTCGAACCCAGAAAGCCGAAAATCTCACCCCTGGGGATGCGGAAGGAAACATTGTCGACCGCCACGAAATCGCCAAAGCGCTGCGTCAGCCCCTCGGCCTCGATGGCGATATCGCTGTCATCGGTGGTCCGCGGCGGGATCACCACGGCACTGTCTTCGCCCCGGTCTTCTTCGGGCAAAAGCGCGATGAAGGCTGCATCAAGCGTGTCGGCCCCGGTCCGCGACAGCAGATCGTTGGTGGTGCCGGTGGCCAGCACCCGGCCCGCATTCATCGCAACCAGCCAGTCGAAGCGCGCGGCCTCTTCCATATAGGCGGTGGCGGTGATCACGCTCATCCCCGGCCGTGTCGCGCGGATTCGGTCGATCAGATCCCAGAACTGGCGGCGCGACAGCGGATCGACGCCGGTGGTCGGCTCGTCAAGAATCAGGAAATCGGGATCATGGATCAGCGCGCAGCACAGACCCAGCTTTTGCTTCATGCCGCCCGACAGCTTTGACGCCGGGCGCGACCGGAACGGCGTCATGCCGGTCGCAGCCAGCAGATCGGTGATCCGCCGCTCGCGTTCGGCCTTGTCATGACCGAAAAGCGAGCCGAAGAAATCAAGGTTCTCTTCGACCGAAAGCGTCGGGTAGAGGTTCTTGCCCAGACCCTGCGGCATATAGGCGGTGCGGGGGCAGACGCGGTTGCGATGCGCCGCATCGCGCATATCGCCGCCCAGAACCTCGACCTTGCCCTGCTGGATCACACGTGCCCCGGCCAGCAGCGACAGAAGGCTGGACTTTCCGACCCCGTCTGGCCCGATCAGCCCGACCATGCGCCCCTCAGGGATCTCCAGCGTCACATTGTCAAGCGCCGTGACCTTGCCATAGCGCAGCGTCAGGCCGGAGACCCCGGCAACTGAGCCGGTCATTTCACGACATTGGAAAGAAAGTCAGGCCAGGCGGCATCCGGATCAAGCCGCAGATAGGCCATGCCCGGCAGGCCGGTTTTGACATATTCGATATGCCGCGACAGCAGCTCGGGGTCGATGCGGGCACGGACGCGGAACATCAGCTTTTTGCGCTCATCGGCGGTCTCGACCGTCTTTGGCGTGAACTGCGCCACATCGGCAACATAGGAAACCGTGGCCGGGATCACGAATTCCCGCGCCGCATCCATGACAAGGCGCACCTCTGATCCGACCTGCACCCGGCCGACCTGCGATGTCGGCAGAAAAACCGTCATATAGACATCGCCCAGATCGACAAGGCTGAGGATCCGCCCGCCAGAGCCGACAATCTCGCCCTCTTGTGCGATGCGATACTGGATCCGGCCCGTGCGCGGCGCTTTCAGCGTGGCGTCGTCCAGAGAGGCCTGGATCGCATCAATCGACGCCTTTGCCGCCTCGACGGCCGCACTTGCATCGACCACCTGCGCCTGCGCGCTGCTGACCCCCGCCAGCGCTGCCGCATGGCTGGCTTCGGCCGAGGCCACACCGGCGCGGGCCTGGGCGTCCCGGGCGCGGTCATCATCCAGCACCTGCTGCGAGATCGCACTGGTCTTTGCAAGCTGCTCAGAGCGTTCAAGCCTGCGCGACGCGGCATCGGCAACCGAGCCTGCCTGATCAACCGCGGCCCGGGCCGCGCGCTCTTGTGCCTCGGCCTGAGCGACCAGCGCCCTTGCTGTCTCGACGCCGATTTCGGCGCGGGCAAGCTGCGCTTCGGCCTGACGTTTTTGTGCGTTCAGCTGCACCACGTCCATCTGCACCAGCACATCGCCTGCGCTGACCATGTCACCTTCGGCAGCGGTGATTTCGGCGATTCGGCCGCCGGTGAGCGCCGCGATATCCACCTCGGTCGCCTCGATCCGGCCATTGGCGCTGGCAAAACCCGCCGGCAGACCGGCGGGTTGCAGCCGGTCCCAGGCCAGCCAGCCAAGCACGGCGACAACGGCCAGGCCGCCCAGAATAATGGTGTTTCTGCCGGGCTTTGCCATGATCTGCCTCTGATTGCTGTGCTGATGGATGCTTCGCGCATGTCCCGATGCGGTTTTCGCCCTACGCTCCCCTGTTGTCAACGCTCGATGACAGGGTGAAAACCTGTATTGTCGCGCAAAAGCGGCTGCTGGTTGTTTGCTGTTGAAAAACCAGCTAAACAACACGACCCGGTGTGGGCTGCACCTTGCCGCACCTCTGCTCCGGGGCAGCATTTTGCCGCACCTCTGCTCCGGGGCAGCATTTTCAGTCGAAATGCCCGTTCCAGGCCGCGCCCTCCTGATCGCCATGGGTGGGGCTGACCGAACTGTCCATGTCCAGAACGATGTACTTCAGCCCGTTACGGTCATGGAACCGGTCGATCCATTGGCCATTCAGGTCGGCCAGCGCGGCACGGTTCTCGGGCTGTGCCAGTGTCTCGGTCTCGAACCGTCCCATCTGCGAGGCCGAGGCCGCTTGCGCATCGACAGCCCTTCCACCCACGACCTGGCGCATCACCGGATCGAGGGCCAGGCGGTCGGCGTCGTTCACATCCTCGTATCCGGCCAGTCGCCCGAACACCGATTGCCGGAACAACCCGTCAAGCCGGTGGACCGTGTTCTTGCCGCGCCGGGTGTCGCGCAATGCTTTTGCCGCCAGATCGGACAGCCCGAGCGCGTCATCCAGCTCGCGCATCACCAGCAGGCCGCCGTCGGAACTGAGCTGCGCACCTCGGAACTCCACATGCACCCGGCGGTCGAACTCGACCCGATCTGCCCGCTTCGAACCCGCACCCTCTGGGTGATCCATCAAACGCGCCCCTCACGGCCATCAACACCATGATTTATATCGGAAATATTGAGATCCTGACAGCAAAATCAGCGATTTACTTGGGGAATGTGGGTTTCAGTTTCTTCGCGTCGAAGCCACCGGACGAACACAAGCCACCCATGCCAAGGACGCTCAACTCAGCCAACTCGACCGACCGCATGCCGGGGCAGGCAACCGGGAAAGAACGCATTCTTGCATCGGCGATGCTGCTTTTCGCGCGGATGCCCTATTCCGACACCAGCCTGCGCGACATCGCCGCCGCGGCTGGGGTCGATGTGGCCTATGTCCATCGCGCCTTCGGGTCGAAGGCCGAGATATTCCGTCAGGCCTTGCTGGCGCTTGCGCCCCTCGATGACATCGCCGCAGGGGACCCCGATGGCGCGACCATGATCAACCGGATCTGCGATCTGGCCTTCCTGCGTGATCCGCGCAAGGTAGAAGATGTCAGGCCGCTTCATTTACTGACACAGTCCAGCCTCTGCAGCGAGGCGCGGGCGATCATTGCGCAATTCTTTGGCACGTCACTAGCCCTGCCTCTAAGCAGGGCGTTTGGCCATGCGGATCCGGGACGGGCGCATTTCGCGCTTAGCCTTCTCAGCGGTTTCGTGACCCATCGTGCGATTTTCGGGCCTGCGGATTTGCTGGCTATCCCCGAGGCGGATCAGCGACAGATGCTGCAAACCGCCCTGATGAACGCAATGCTGCCTGGTTGTTCAGATGGGGTATTCGGCTGGCGTCCCATCTAGACCACTATCTAAGTCAGCTTGCCAACTGCGATCCTGTATAAGTCATGTTGGGATTTCCGCGTTTCGTGCGGAGATTTCAACACGATTGATCGGACGCCTCAGGTGCTTTCAGGCGGCTATATACGGTCGGTCAGATGGCCGCTTGGATCGAGTGTCGGTCTCGTAGGTAGCGCGCCCCCGCAACCAAACAAATCAACGATATCAAAATGTTGGAGCCCGACTTAAACCGTCGGGTTTTTGCTTTTGAAATTCTTGTCAACACCTGGTCAACATTTGCAGAGGCCCCCATCGAAGGCCCTGCGGATGGGCGAGTGCTTCCATTTTCCCGATCAATGGAAATCCCGACTCGGAAACAGCTTCCGTGCCTGTTCGCGGGGATGGCGCGCTGTTGGTCTCCTGCTGCCGCCAGTCGGGCGCCTGGTTTCATCGGCGCGACCGTCGTTGGGCGGGATCAGGACGGGGCGGCCCAGAGTGGCCAGCAGAGGGGAAACATCCTCGACCCTCTCGGCGATCAGATGGGTGACCGGGCCATCGCGCTCGATCCGGCCGGTCACGCTCACGAGCCGCCCGGCGATCACCGCCTTGCGAAAGGTCTCGTAGACCTTCTTCCAGACCACGACATTGGCTGTGCCGGTCTCGTCCTCCAGAGTGAGGAAAATGACGCCCGACGCCGTGCCGGGGCGCTGCCGGGTGATGACAAGGCCGGTGACTGTGATGCGGCCACTGGCCTGTGGCAGGCGATCATGGGCCAGGCTTTCGGCCAGGCGCGGTCGCAACAGCTCCATCGGATGGGCGCGAAGACTGAGCCGCAGCGACAGGTAATCCTCGATCACCTCCTGACCCAGGGTCATCTGGGGCAGCTTGACGTCGGGTTCGGCAGCTCCCTCGCCGTCGGAGCCAAAGAGGGGCAGCGGCGCAGGGGCTTTCAGCGCCTTGGCTGCCCACAGAGAGTCTCGGCGATTGAGACCGATGGCGGCAAAAGCATCAGCCTCGGCGAGCCGTTCCAGCGCATCGGCGTGCACGCCCGCCCGGCGCCACAGGCTTTCGACATCGGGATAGCCGTTACCGCGCGCGGCTGCGATCCAGATGGCGTCCTCTTCCCTCATCCCCTTGATCTGCCGGAAGCCGAGCCGCAGGGCCAGCGCCCCATCGGGGCGCGGTTCCAACGTGCAGTCCCAGAACGAGTGGTTGACCGAAATGGGCCGCACCTCCACTCCATGATCGCGGGCGTCGCGGACCAGCTGTGCAGGTGCATAGAAGCCCATCGGCTGCGAATTCAGAAGCGCGCAGGTGAAGACCGCCTGATGGTGGCATTTCAGCCAGGCGGAAATATAGACCAGCCGCGCAAAGCTGGCGGCGTGGCTCTCGGGAAAACCATAGCTGCCGAACCCCTCGATCTGGGCAAAGCAGCGCGCCGCAAAATCGGCGTCATAACCCCGCGCGAGCATTCCGCTGACAAAGCGGTCGCGGAACGAACCGATGGTGCCCATGCGTTTGAAGGTGGCAAGCGACCGACGCAGGCGGTCAGCCTCGGACGGGGTGAAGCCTGCCGCGACAACGGCGATTTGCATCGCCTGTTCCTGAAACAGCGGCACACCATAGGTGCGGCCCAGAACCTCCATCATCGCGGGACCGAGATCTTCGACCTTTTCGCGCCCCATGCGGCGGTTGATGAAGGGATGCACCATGCCGCCCTGAATCGGGCCGGGGCGGACGATGGCGACCTCGCAGACCAGGTCATAGAATTTGCGCGGCCGCATCCGGGGCAGGAAGTTCAATTGCGCCCGGCTTTCGACCTGAAAGACCCCGATCGCATCGGCGCGGCAGAGCATATCGTAGATCGACGGATCCTCGGGCGGCACATTGGCCAGCGTCAGCTGCTGCCCGCGATGCTCATCCAGAAGCGCAAACGCCTTGTGAATGCAGGTCAGCATGCCAAGCGCCAGAATATCGACCTTCAGAAGGCCAAGCGCGTCGATGTCGTCCTTGTCCCATTCGATGATGGTGCGGTCGTCCATCGCCGCATTTTCAATTGGGCAAAGTTCGTCCAGACGGCCTTTGGTGATAACAAAGCCGCCTACGTGTTGCGAAAGATGGCGAGGAAAGCCGATGATCTCGCCGATCAGTCGCACGGCCAGTTGCACGCGGCGGTCGGCAAGCGATAGGCCCGCATCGCGCAGCCGGTCCTCGCCGGGGGGGGGCGAGGACCAGCCCCAGATTTGCCCGGAAAGCCGCGCGATCACGTCCTGCGACAATCCCATGACCTTGCCAACCTCGCGGATGGCGGCGCGGCTGCGGAAATGGATCACCGTTGCGGTCAGGCCGGCACGCTCGCGGCCATAGCGGGCATAGATCCACTGGATCACCTCCTCGCGGCGTTCGTGTTCGAAATCCACGTCGATATCCGGCGGTTCGCCCCGCTCCTTGGAGATGAAACGCTCGAAGATCAGGGTGATCGACTCGGGCGGCACCTCGGTAATGCCCAGAAGATAGCAGACCACCGAATTGGCGGCGGAGCCGCGCCCCTGACAGAGGATGCCCTTCGATCTGGCGAACTGCACGATGTCGTGGACGGTCAGGAAATAGGGGGCGTAGTACACCTCGCGGATCAGGGTCAGTTCCTTTTCCACGCGATGCACGATCTTTGGCGGCGCACCAGAAGGGTAGCGCCAGTGAAGACCTTCGCGCGCCAGCCGTTCCAGCCGGTCCTGCGCTGGCTCGTTCTCCGATTCATCGGGATATTGATAACGCAGGTCGCTGAGGCGAAAGGCGCAACGGTCGGCAATCTCCAGCGTGCGGCGCAGCGCGGCGGGGTGGCGGTGAAACATCTTCGCCATCTCGGCGCCGGATTTCAGACGGCGCTCGCCATTTACCAGCCGGTGTTCGCCGATAGCGTCGATGGTGCAGCCAAGGCGCATGCAGGTCAGCACATCGGCCAGGGGGCGACGGGCGGAACGGTGCATCAGCACATCGCCCACAGCGACCATCGGCTGGCTCACCTCCTGCGCCAGAATGCCGATCCGGTCGAAACGGATCTGATCCCGGCCGTCATAGCGCGGGGCGGCCCCCAGGAAGCACTGACCGGGGAAGGCGCGACCGATGGCGCGAAGATCGCCGCGGGTGCTTTTCGGGCCGGGATCGTCCAGCGGGTCGGGCGAAAGGGCGATCAGCACCATGCCCTTGCCCCATTCGACCAGATCGGCGCGTTGCAGGTGACATTCGCCCTTGGCCGTGCGCCGCTTGCCAATCGACAGAAGCCGGGTCAGGCGCGACCAGGCGGCAAGATCGGTGGGCAGGGCCAGCCATTCCACGGCGGAGTCAGTCAGCACCAGACGCGCCCCGGCGATCAGTTTCGGCAGCGGCGCGTCCGACATGGCGGGGGCATCAGTCTGTCCGGTGAAATGCGGCACGGTCTGGCGGCTGGAATGGTCCGTCACGCGCTGCGAGCGGATGATTGGGCCCGCCTCTGCCGCCGCGGTCCGCGCCTCGTCGCGCAGACGCGCCAGTTCCTTCAGCGCGGAGAAGGCCCGCACCACGCCTGCCACCGAATTGCGATCGGTGATGGCGATGGCACTCAGCCCCAGTTCTGCCGCCCGCGATACCAGTTCCTCTGGATGCGAGGCGCCGGTCAGGAAGGTGAAGTTCGATGTGACGCAAAGTTCGGCGTAGGGAATCATGCGAACTCCCCCTGTACGTGCCAGTTCTGCGCCCCTCCGGGCGCGGGCCAGTCCGGGGTTTGCGGGGTGTGAAACAGCCAGAGCCGCGGCCCTTCCCGGGTTTCGATCCGCCAGTAATCGCGCAGGCCCGACCGCCAGACGGGATCGTCGAACCACCATTCCGGCGTGATGCGTTCTGGGCCCAGCGCGCGCAGCGTGGTGAAGCGCATGCGCCGCCAACGGAAACTCGCGGGCGGGTTGCCCGAGGCGGCGGTCACCGGCTCGGGCGGAAACAGGGAGATCGGCCGCGCCGCCCCCCCGCGATGCGGGATCGGTTCGGATGCGGAATAAGCAGCCGGGGCCAAGAGGAAACTGCGCTCAGGGATCAGGCTGGTTGCAGGCAACAGCCGCAGCACCCGGTCAAAGCCGATGCGGTTGCCGACAGAGGACAGAAGATCAGCCAACGCATCGTCGTGCCGGATCGCCTGGCCGCCACCAATCTGTTCCGGCGCAAGGGCCTCTGTCACCGGGGCAGTCAGGCGAAGGGCATCAATGCCGAAACCGGCATCCACCTCGTCCACGCCCTTGGCAAACAGCGCAACGATGCGGGCCGCGTCGCGCATCGGGCGGGCGAGACCGATCTCGACCTGTGAAGATTGGCGATCAACTCGGCGCAGCTCCAACCGGACCCGGCGTGCGCCCATCCGATGCTGGGCGAGTTTGGCGCAGAGCCGGTCCAGCAGGCGCTCCAGCCCCGCCATGACATCGGATTGCAGCCCGATCGGTTCGGGGAGCGTCATCCGCACCCCAAAATGCGGGGCGTCCGGTTCCGCTGCAACGGGCTCGTCCCGCTGCCCGAGCGCCTGATCCAGCCGCAGAACCAGCCCTTGCCCGAAGCGGCGGGCCAGAGGCGCGCGCGGCAAATGTGCCAAATCGGCAATACGTGCCAGACCCACCCGCGCCAGCGCCTCGGCCGTTTCAGGATTCGCTCTGAGGGCTGTCACCGGCAAGCGACCGATTCCCTCGATCAGTCGCCCGTCAGGCACGATGCCGCCGCCGTTACGAGCCAGCGCATGGGCTGCGCCTCGGGTTCCTGCTATGGCGCTTTCCGGATGCAGGCCCGCCCGCGTCAGTCGCGCGTGCAAGTCCTCGCGCAAATCGGCTTCGCCGCCAAACAGATGCGGCACGCCCGAGATATCGGCCAAAAGACCGTCCGCGCCATCCGTGGCAATCATGGGGGCATAGCGGCTGGCCCAGCGGCGCAAGGACACCAGCGCCGCCGCCTCACGCGCCAGATCAGCGGGGCGGATGGCAAGATCGGGACAGATCGCGCGGGCATCGGCCAGTGCCATGCCGCGATGCAGGCCGCGGGCCGTGGCGGCGGGGTTCAGGCAATGCAGATGATCGGCATTGCCCGAGCGCAGGCTCAGGGCAAGGGGCCCTTCAACCGGGCGGTTCCGCAGGCTGATGTCGCTGCCCAGCCTCGGAAACCAGATGGACAGCAGCCGTCGCGCCATTCCAGTTCACAATCCAACTTCCGCAAGTTCCCTTTTTGTTCTTATTAAGGGTCCAGCAATGCAGAGTCGAGTCCGCCGCCGGGCTTGCTACGGGGGCACAGGCCCAGCGCGTTTCGGTGGCATTGCTGCCCGCGCCTTCGCGGATCAGCATCAGGCCGGTGGTCCGCCCGGCCTCGGCCGCCAGTTGCAGGCGACGCCCGGCGGTCAGCGACAGGGGCTTTTCCGGTTCGGCGATGACAAGGCCGACGGGAGCCGAGCGCAGTGCCTCCTCGATGCACCACAGCAGATCGGTCTCGCCCTCGGCGCGGAACAGGTGCAGCCGTTCGCCGACACCTTTCGGCAACCCGCGCAGCATCGGCAGTTCCGGCACATGGGCGGGCAGGATCCAGACCAGCGGGCCGGGATGCCGCACCGCCTGAAACAGCGCAAAGGTTCGGCGACCGCGGCCTTCGGCTTCATGCACACGTCGCCCACAAAGGTCGAATTCGTCGGCGTGGGCCAGTTCAGGGCGCAAGGTCTCAGGCCGCATCTTCCCGCACTCCCTCCGCCACGATCTGCAGCGTACCGTCGGGCAGGGGGCGTTGCAGCGGCAGGGCCTCGGCCACCGGTGCAGTCAGCCAGCGCCGCCACTCCTCGGGCCTGGTCAGGATCACCGGCATCGCCTTGGGATGGATCTTCGCGACCTCGGCATTGGGTGGGCAGGTCAGAAAGCCGAACAGCTCTGCCGTTACCTCGCCCTCCTTCAGCTTGCGCACCGAGGTCCATTCGGTGCGGATGCCCGCGAAGAAGGCCAGGGGGCGATACTGGCCAAGCGCGAACCAAACCGGATGGTTGCGGGGTGCGCCCGGGCGGCTGTCGATCTCGGAAAAGCTGGTGAAGGGGACGAGGCAGCGATGCTCCACCCCGAGCCAGCGTCTCCAATGGGCCGAAGCGACATTGCGAATATTGGTGACGCCCGGATCGGTGCGCTTGCCTGCCAGAAACACCTGCGGTGTCGGCATACCCCAGCGCGCCATGGTCAATTGCCAGCCACCCTGTGTCCCGTGCCGGATGATCGGCGCGGGATAGTCGGGGAAGATTCCGGTCATGGGTGGCAGGTTGCCGGTCAGATCGACCAAGTCCTCGTCATCCCCGCGCATGTCGTCAAAGACATGGCGCATGGCGTCCTGGCTCTTGGTCTGGGAATACAAATTACACATGCGAAGGTCCGGGAATCATAAAGACAGGATGGAACATTGCCAGAACAGAGACTTCGGGGAAAGCGTGGTTCAGATTTCGGCCTGATCCAAGGTGCAGATTTGTGCCCATCGCCGCAGGGGACAGATGCCGCTTAGCTGTGCAACCATTCCGGCGCAGCGAATCCCTGCCGCTTTTTGAAACCGTGAACCCGTGATCCGGGCCGGGCGATGCGCCGCGGTCGAGGCGTTCGGCGCTTCCCGTTCTGATGTCGCCTGGCCCGGGCTTCACACGAGCTGGTTCTCCACCAAGCCGGATCAGAAGTCCGTCTCGACGTAGACCCCGGCGCAGTCGTAGGCGACGGCGGCGGCTGTCGCGCCGGTGTTCATGAACAGCCGTGGGGATAGGAATTGCGTCGTGGCTGGCAGGTCGGCGGTGATCTCCTGCTCGAACACCGCGCCTGAGACCTCGTCGACCACCCGCACCCAGACAGAGCTTCCGTTCGGAGGCGCGGCGATGAACAGCGTCAGCACTCCGCCTGTGGCGATACCGAAACTCGCGCCCAAGTCGGTCAGCGTCGGCGCCCCGGTGCCGTCATTCGCGACCAGCTGCCAACGGGTGTGCGTCCCGCGCTGGAAGCCGATGCCAATGCAGTTGATGGCTGCGGCCAGTGTCAGGGTGGTGGCAAGGGCTGCCGTTGAACCATAGAGGCCGAAGAAGCCCATGCCCGTCGCCTGCAGTGTCGTGAGCGAAATCCTGGTGACGAAGGTCCAGCCGCCCAAGCCCGCCGCGTTGCCGCGCCAGCAGGCCCAGCCTGCGGAGCGCTGGTCGGCGACCGAGTCCACGACGGCCGCCGAGGTCAGACGCCAGCGCCGCATCGAGGCGGCGAGGTTCGTCGCGGCGAGGGTCGGGTGCGAGACGGTGCCGACCGAGGTGATCGGCAGGCCTTCGGTCGTGATCGTGGTGCTGACCGAGGGCGACCAGTTTGCGATCCGGTTCACCCCGAAGTGCGGCTGCAAGGGGAAATCCCGTCCCGAGGGACGCATGACGTCGATCCACGGCGCTCCGGCGCGGTTGCGGGCATAGACCGATGCCTTGCCTGCGGGCGGCGGGGTTGGCGCGGCCGCCAGTCCCGGCAATACCGTCGGCTGCGGCAGTTCCACTTGGCCGCTGGTGCGGTCGATCCGGATCGCGTCGAAGAACGTGGATCCGTCAGGGCTGACCTTGAAGCTGAAATCGTCGTTGCCGAGCAAGCCAATCAGCGCCCGCGCCGAAAACCCGGTCTTGAAGGCGAAAGCTGCATCGTTTCCGGCGGCCGCCTTGTTGACGGTGGCCTCGATGCCTGCGCCTGCGTTGTTGAACAGCAGTGCCGGAGTGTTGACCGAAACCCGGTTGTAACTGTCCGCCGTGGCCCCGCCGAGGCCGAGAAGCTGAGCAGTCAGGTTCGCCTGCGGCATGCCGACCTGCGTGACCGCATTGGCGAAGGTGACCGTGGGCGTGTTCACCACCGTCGTGCCGCCTGCGCCAGCCGTCGCAGAGCCGATGTTCACGACCGTGGTCGATCCGGAGGCGCCGCCGGTGCCGAGGTTCACGGTCTTGGTGACGCCGGTGGTCGTCGCCCCGGTGCCCATTCCGTAGGTCGCGGTCGTCGTGGCCGTGCCGATGCTGGCGGACGCTGCCGAGACGGTGACCGTGCCCGAGGCGGTCAGAGTCCCCGAAAACGTCTTGTTGCCCGTGAAGGTCTGGGTGCCTGCAAGGATCGCCAGTTCCGACGAGGTATTCGGCAGGGTGAAGCTGCGCGTGGTGCCCGCGCTGATCCCCGCCAGCGAGAAGGTTGCCTTTTTTGTAGGGTCGGCGTCGTTCACCAGGCTGAAGACCGCGTCCGACACAGCGCGCGGCTCGCCCACCACCTCCCAGGCGCTGCCGGTCCAGACGAGGAACAGCCCCTCTGCAGCGACCCACACAAGCCAGCCGGTACGCGGGACGAGCCGGATCCATGCGCCGTCGACCCAGAAGGCGATGTTCAGGTCCCACCCCGCCCAAAGTCCGGTCGCGCCAGAGGCCACCAGATGGCGGTTGCCGTCCGCCGGGCTGGCTGGGGGCGCGGTGCGCGTGCGATCGAGGACCGAGAGCTGCACCATCGCATCAAGCAGCCGCAGCGCCTCGTTGTGGGTGACATGCTTCTGCGCCTGGGCGGCCAGAAGGTAGGGCAGGCCCAGATGGGTCGTGGTGTCGGACATGGAGCTTCCCGCAGGTTGGGATCAGAATTGCAGCGTGACCGCGGCGGGCGTGCCGCGGCCGAGGCGGTTCGAAAGCTGGAAGATCCGGATGGCCAGCGTCTGGCCGGGCCCGAGCGGCGCGCCCCAATCGGCGGTCTGCTGGGCGGCGGCGTAGATAACGGAGGTCGTGGTGCTGGTCAGCGTGCGCTTGACGACGGTCCCGTCAAGAATCTGGACGTCGTAGGATTCCAGGTCCTCGGCCAGCGGCACCTCGACCTGTTCCCAGGCATCGGCCACCAGCGCGCGGGACCGGCGCGTCCAGCGGATGGTCAGATCGCCCGGGCTGCGGGCCGTTCGCCACGGCTGTTCGACATGGACCGGCGCGAAGGGCACGAGACCCCGGCCGGTCGGCGTGAAGCCCAGCGCGGCATAGCCTGCATCGCTGACCGCCCGCGCAGCCGGGCCCACGCGCCAGTTCCATGGCAAGCCAAGGTCTGCCTCAGCAATGGGGATTGAGGCCAAAGTCGCGTCCAGCACCACGACCCGCGCCCCGGCGGGAGCCGGGTTGCCGATGGCATGCTCCGTTCCGCGCTGGCCACGCAGGAGACGGGTCAGCCGATATCGGCCTGGGGCGATGAGTTCGGCTTGGGCAGCCTGGACGATCTCCCAGGCCCCGGCCGCCGTCTCCACGGCCAGTGCATTCGCCCCGCCGAACAAGGCGAGGTCCGTCACACTCTCGAGCGTCCCCGACAGAAGATCGACGACCAGCGCATTGCCCAGATCGAAGCGTGAAGTGGGGCCGGGAAAGAGGTCGAAGGCCAGCGTCCCGATCCGCGCCCGACTGCCGAAGGTCGTCAGCAACGCGAACCCGTCCGTCGAGGCGCTGCGGAACACCGCGATCTCGCCCGGCCAGGGGCTGGCATGGGCGGCGATCAGGGGGCGATGGGCAGGCTGGTCCTCGCTGATCTGCGGCAGGTCCAGCATAACCACTTCCGGCGTGCCAAAGACGACGGGGCTGGCAAGCGAGGCCGGGCGCGGATCGCCGGGTGGCAGATCGTAGGCGGCGCGGTCCTGGCGGACAGCCTCGATCCCGCGCGCCTCGGCATCGGCGACGGAGACGAGGCGGAACTCGACCTCACGGCCATCATGCGCCAGCCGGATGACGTCGGCGGGATCGAGGGCTAGCCGCGAGGGCGGCAGGCGGAAGGTGGCGCTCTCCCGGCCGATCCAGGCTTCCATCAGCGCGCGGCGGCAGCGGCGTTCGGCCTCTTCGGGCGGGATCGCCATCGGGAAACTTTCCGAGGCAATGCGCGTGGTGTCGACCGTGATACGGCGGGCCTCGACAAGCGCTGCGTCATAATCCTCGTCCGCGCGGGCGACCTGCCATTTCAGCGCCTGGGGCAGTTCGGTCTCCTGGCCGCGGGTCAGCTCGAAGGCCTCGCCCTCGCGGCTTGCGACGAGATCGTCGATGGTGAGCGTCGCAACCGAGGCGCGGCCGCGCATGACGAAGCGGATCACGCCCTCCGTTTCGATGGCATCGAACCCGAAGTGGCGGGCCAAGGTGGAAATCGAGGCGCGGGGGCTTTCGAGTGCCCCGATCACATAGCCCTCGACCGCGCCCCAGAGGCCCGAGACGTCGATCAGGCTTTCCGCCAGCCCAGCGCGCAGGCAGAGATGGCGCACGAGGGCCGGCAGCGACACCGCGCCGAGCCGTCCGGTCAGCCAGTGACCGAGCCGCCAGTTCGGGCCGTCTGTCCAGGTGCCGGTCAGCTCCGGAAAGAACGGATAGGGCCGCGCGTCCCAGGTCCAGGCGGCGCATTCGGGGACATGGACCATCCGGCCGCCGTAGACGGATGACGTCGGGTTGTTCGCGCCCTGACCCCACCAGAGGTAGCTGGCCTCGAGGTAGGCGCGTTGGATCGCGTCGTCGCGCCAGCCTCGCGAGAAATGCGGCGTGAAGCTCTCCGACGACTTCGGGTCGAAGAACACGTTGGGCTGGTTGGTGCCCCGGTCGATGGCCGGACAGCCGAGCTCGGTGAACCAGATCGGCTTCGACTCCGGCACCCACGCCGTCGGTGTGCCGCTCTCCACCCCACCCGGGCGATTGTAGTGCGGGTTCGACCACCAGGCGCGCAGGTCCTTGTAGCGGAACACCCACGGCTTGGCCGCCGCGCCATCGGTGATCGGGGTGCGGACCTGCGCGGATCTGTCGGCGGCAGAGGCATAGAACCAGTCGAAGCCTTCGCCGCCCGCGATGTTCCTCTGCAGATAGGTCCGGTCATAGATCGCAGGCCAGCCCTCGGCCGCGTCGGCATGCTCGAACCCGTCCCGCCAGTCGGAGAGCGGCATGTAATTGTCGATCGCGATGAAATCGATGTTGGCATCCGACCAGAGCGGGTCGAGGTGGAAGAACACGTCGCCGCTGCCGTCGCCCGGCTGGTGCCCGAAGTATTCCGACCAGTCGGCGGCGTAGCCGATCTTGGTGCCGGACCCGAGGATCGAGCGCACATCGGCGAGCAGATCCCGATAGGCCTGCACGGCGGGATAGGTGCTGGCCCCCGAGCGGATCGTCGTCAGCCCCGGCATCTCGGTGCCGATCAGGAAGGCGTCGACACCGCCCGCCGCCGCGCAGAGATGGGCGTAGTGCAGCACCATGCGCCGCAGGCCCCAGTCGCCGGACGGGCCGGTCCACGAAACCGACTGGCCCGAGACACTAAAGCTCGCGGGCGTCGCGGCTCCGAAGAAGCTCGCGACCTGCGCGGCGGCCGTGCCGGTCTTGTCCACGGTCCCGGCGAAGCCCGCTGCAGGCGAACAGGTGATCCGCCCCCGCCAGGGAAACGCGGGCTGGCCGGTCTCGGCGGCGTTGTCCGAATAGGGGTTCGGCAGACTGTTGCCGGGCGGCACGTCCATCAGGATGAAGGGATAGAATGTCACGCGCAGCCCGCGGGCCTTCATCTCCTGGATCGCCTGCACCACGGCGAAGTCGGACGGCGTGCCGCCATAGACCGGGCGATCCTGATCGTCGCGGCTGACGAGGAAGGCACCGGCGCGGCTCACGCCATTCACCGACCAGCTGGCGGGCGTGGTCGACTTTGCGGACACCTCGACGCCCGGCCGCACCCTGCAGGATCCCGCGCGCAGATCGTCGCCGAACCACGCCACGACGAGGCTGACGCTCTCGACCGCAGGCGCCATCGCCTGCAGCCGGTCGAGCGCCTCCACCATGTCGGTGGAGTCGGCCAGCGCGTTCAGGTTCTCGGGTACCGTTGCGCCGCCATCGGTCTTCCGGATCGCCTGCGTGGCATAGGTGAACTCGCCCGAGGCCGGGATCATGGTGACCGCGCGGGTCAGCGCCTCGGCGGTGTCGGGATCGGCCAGCGGCCGGAACACCTCGAAGGAGAGCTGCGGCAGGCGGTTGCCGTAGGTCGAGAGCGCCAGTTCCTCGAAGACCACATAGGCGGTGCCGCGATAGGCGGGCGTGTTGGCCGCGCCCATCTTCGCCGCAATGAACGGGTCCGCCGTCTGCGCCTCGTCGCCCGGATACCAGCGCCAGGTGACGCCGGAGAGGTCCATCGGCTTGCCGTCGGCCCAGATGCGGCCGATCCCGGTGATCGGGCCCTCGCAGAGCGCTACGGCGAAACTGGCAAAGTAGAGATACTCGGTCGTCTTGACTTTGCCGCCTCCGCCGCCCTTGCCGCCGCCCTGCGTGGTGGTCTTCGTCTCCTCGCGGAAATCGGTCGCCCAGATGATGTTGCCGCCCATGCGCATCCGGCCATAGAGCCGCGGGATGACCGCGCCCTCGGTGGCCGAGGTGATGCGGAGCGTGTCGAGCCGCGCGCCCTCGATGCGCTGTGTGGGCGCCAGCGACGAGATGATCCAGCTGTCGACCACCGAGCCGATGCTGGAGCCGATGAAGCCGCCGATGGTGGCGGCACTCACGCCGAGGATCGCGCCGCCGATGCTGCTGCCAATGGCGGCACCGGCCGCGCCGAGAACAAGCGTTGCCATGGTCGGGCCTCAGCGTTGCGGAAACAGGAAGGCGAAGGCGATGCGCCGCCGCCAGGATGGGGTGAGCGGTTCCTCGATCACGCCGAGCCGCTCATAGGCGTGGAGGAAGGTATCGGGGCCGGTGAGGATCCCGACATGCTTGGCGATGGCGCGGGGCTTCATGCGGAAGAGCACCAGCGCGCCGGGACCGGCCGCCGCCGGTTCCACTTCGATCATCATGCGCCCCGCGCCCTCGGCAAGAACCTCGCGCGGCCCGGTCTCGCCCCAGTCGCGGCTGTAGGGCGGGATCGGGAACGGCTCGGGGCCGACGACCTCGCGCCAGACGCCCCGGGCCAGCCCGAGGCAATCGCAGCCGACACCGCGCAGGCTGGCCTGGTCGTGGTACGGTGTGCCGAGCCAGGAGCCTGCGACGGAGATGACGCGCGTCGGGTCGGCCGATGCGAGGGGTTGCGTCACAGCACCCCTCCCTCGTGGCCGCCGTCCTTCGTGGCGTAGCGCAGCACGGCGTCCTGGCCGGGGATGTGCGGGAAACCCCGGAAGTTGGCGGTGTTCGCGAACTTCGCGCCACAGGTCTCCATGCGCTTGTCGCAGCCCGCGCGGATGGTGAAACCGTCGCCCTCGGCGATCGCGCGCACCGGCGCCTCGAGGAGCGTCAGCACGGCAATGCCATCCGTGACGTCATGGCCCAGCACCTCGGTGCGCCGCCCCGCATTTGCGCCGCTCGTCCAGTTCAGCGTGCCGAAGGTGAACCAGCCGGAGGCGAAGCCGCCGAGGCCAGAGGCGGTGAAGGCCCTGTCGCGCAGGAGATCGATGACGGCGCCGGTGCCGCTGAAGGCGGGATTTTCGATGTCCACTCCGCAGCGCGCATCGCCGAGCGCCGCGTCGCAGGTCGCCTGGAAGGTCCGTCCCACCGTCTGGCCCAGCACATGGGCGAGCGAGCGCACCTCGGCGACGAAGGCGAGCCGCCCGCGCCGGATCTGGCCGATGGCACCGCGCCGCATCAGCACGCGCTGGCCAGTGTCGGCCCAGTTCACCCGCCAGACCTCGACCTCGGCGTTGTCCCATCGGCAGTCAAGAATGTCGGTCTCGGTGATCTGGTCCGAGGTCAGCACGCCTTCCGCGTCCTGCGCATCCACCGACAAGTCCGAGCCCGAGCGGACCTCGGAGGCGGTCAACCCGCTCTCGGGCTCGAAGTCGGTCTCGTCGAAGCTCAGCGTCCGGTCGTGATCGGTGAAGCCGAAGGTGACGCCGTCGGCACGGGTGATGCGCCAGCACCAGGCGAGCGTCGTCGTGCCCTCGTCGAGATGCGCCTGAAGCTCGGGCGAGAGGGATTTCATCGGCAGGTTCCCGTCATTCGGTCGTCGAGATCGGCGATCCAGCTCGCCCAGTCCGGCGGCACGGCTGCGACAGTCTCGGCGGGCGGCCGGGCGAGCCGCGCCTCGGCGTAGGAGGCGCAGCCGGCGTCACCACCGCCCATCGTTGCGGCGCAGCCGGTCAGCGGGATCGCCAGCGCCGCGGCCATCACGAACCGCATCCCGCCCGCGCTCGACACGGTTGTTCTTGTCTTTGATCGCATCGCGTTCCGCCTCCCGTTTGCCTGCACGTTCCCCTTCCACTCGGCCCCAGACCCGGCCGAGGACGACGCCCCCGACCGCGCCGAGAGCCGCGACCAGCCAGATGAGGAGTTCAGCCATCGTCCCGCTCCCCGCGTGCGGCGGCCATGCAGAGGGCGACGACGAATACGCCGAGGCAGCCGCCCACGACGACACCTGCGAAGAACTCAAGCATCGCCGCGGAACCCGCGCTCGATCCGGTCCCGCAGACCGATCAGGCCCAGACCGAGGAACATGAGCCCCGCGGGCGAAGCGTCCCCCGAGCCGGCGAGCAGTGCGACGAGGCGGGACACTTCCCCGAGCGGCCCGGTCGCGGGCAACGCGAGAGAGGCAATGCCGGTGAGCATGGCGAGCAGTCCCGCCCACCAGGTGAGCGAGGTCGGACGAATGTAGCGCATGGGTCAGGCCCTCCGGATCAGGATGGAGAAGAAGGCGGCCAGGCGGGCGAGCCAGCCGGTCGGCGCGTCGGGAGCAAGATCGAAGACCGGCGGTCTCGGCAGCGGCGACGGCCGCAGCAGGGCCAGAGCCTCGTCTTCCGTCAGGCGGCGGATCGGCCTGGAGAAGTCCACGCGGCCCGCGCGGTCCACGGACCAGACCGGGATCGTGCCGCCGGGATATTGGCCGTGGCGGAACAGGTCGCGCTCGGCTTCGCGGCGCGGGATGATGGAGGCCGGTCGCCGCCAGTTCAGAAACGCGTCGGCGGCTGCAACGCGATTGCCGGCGTTGAGGTGCCGGGTGAGCGCGGCCTTCGCGATGCCGCCGGTGTTGTAGTGAAAGCTGACCAGCGCATCGAACTCGTGCGGCGCCAGCGGAACCTTCACGGCGCGCAGGACAGCGGCCTCGTAGCGGGCGAGGTCGGCATGGAAGACCCGGAACGCCTCGCGGATCCCGGCGTCGAGATCGGCGGGCATGCCGCGCGGCATCGTGGACGGATCGGGCTCCCCGGCGGCAGCCGTGTGGCCGATGCCGAAGGTCCAGACCTTTTTCACATCAAGATAGGGTCCGGGCACGAGTCCTTCGTGCCGGACGAGGGCCAGCAGGCCCCGGTCGGTCATGTGCATGAGATTACCGGAGAAGCGAGAGGATCAGGATCAGTGCCGCGACGGCAAGGCCAATGCGCAGGCGATGGGCGAAAGCCTGCCGTGGAGCGGAAGGCTCGCAGCGGAGGGAGCGCGCGAGGCGAATGAGCTCATTCATCGCCGCGGCCTTCGTTGGCGCGGCGGAGGCGGGCGAGCAGCATCTCGATGAAGGCCGGTCCGAAGACCCCGACGAGATAGGCCGCCGAACCCGCCGCTCCGCCTGCGGGGATCGCCTCGGGCGGCAGACTGAGCCAGGCGGTGATCACGGCCATGGAGAGGCTGCCCATCCCGGCGGCGATCAGCCCGCCGAGCAGGATGTGCCGCAGCGCATCGCGCAGCCGCATCTTCGTGGTCAGTGCGTTCGTGGCGCCGCCGAGCGCGCCCCAGGCGGCGAGGATCACGGCGGTCGAGGCCGCGAGCTCGCGTAGGACGGCTGCGACGAAGCTGCCGGTGTCGTTCATCGCCGGATCTCCAGCAGCGGAATGGAGGTGATCGAGCCGAGCCGCTCGAGGTCGAGCGTCACGTCGAGCGCGTCGGTGTCGAAACGGACTGGCACGTCGAAGGTGAAGCCCGCTGTGACGGCGACGCCAGCGCCCGGCGCGACGCCGAAGGTGACGACGCCGGTCGTGGCGTCGACCGACCAGCCGGAGAGCTGCTCGACGCCCGCCACCGCGATGCGCACGGTTCCGGTCACCGGTTTGGCTATGGCGCGTGTCCAAGTTTGCGCGCCGGAGGCGTAGCGCTTCACCAGCTGGAAGGCGCTCGTCGTGCCGTCGCCGGTGCCGATCGCCTGATCGGTCGGCGCTGGCGTCTGGGACGGCAGGCAGGACTTGTGATCGCCCCAGTCCTTGAACCGAAAGCCATGCAGCCGCCCATTCCGTGCCTCGAAGAAGGCGACGACGGCGGCGAGATCATCGGCGCGGCGGATGCCGTAGGCGACATCGTAGCGGCGGCGCGAGTTGGCCCAGCTCGCATTGCGCTCCTCGTCGCCCGAGGCGAGCTCGACGATCTGCGTCCGCCGCTCGGGCCCGCCGCGCGCGCCGCGACTGATGTTGTCGGGGAACCGGACCTCGTGAAACGCCATCACATGCCCCTCCGCCCGAGCGAGACCGCACGGGCGATGTCTGCCGCAACCTGCGTCCGCGACTGCCGGAAGCTCTCGGCGTCACGTGCCATGATGGTGACGTTGACGCCGCCGCCCGCGCCGTAGCTCTGCGCCTCGCGCCTCGAGAGCACCCGCTCGCCCCGCTGGAGGATAGCGGGCACCTCATCATGCCGAAGCCCCGCCATCCCGCCGGAATGCATCCGCGGCGCGGCGGCGAAGACCATCGCCGGGACCATCCTCGTGGGCCCAGCCGATCCGACCATCCCGCCCGCATGCAGGACGTTGGCGTAGGTGAGCGGGGACCGTGGCCCCAGTGGGGCCGCGTAAGCCCCGCGAACGCCCGCCCCGGAGAACACGCCGGAGAGCGCGTTTGCGATCGGTCCGAGGATGAAGCGCCGCGCCGCCAGCTGGGCGAGATCGGCCAGCAGCGAGGTGATCAGATCGCGAAAATTCAGCTTGCCGGTCTTCACGAACTCGCCGACCGCGGTCTCGGCGGACTGGAAGGCGCCGACGAGGCTCTGGCCGATGTCGCCACCGATCTCGCGCGCCTTGCTGGCGTAGTCCGACAGCGCCGCCGTGACCGCCTGCCAGCCGGTGACGGCCGTCTCCACATTCGGCTCGGCCGCGGCAGCCGCAGCACCCGCGGCGGTTCCGGCGTCGGTCGCAGCTTGTCCCGCGCCGTCGAGCGCGGTCTCGAACCGCTCCGCCGCGGTCGTCGCCTCGGCCAGCGCATCGGCCCCGTCCTCGTCGGTTGCGCGGACGGCATCCCGCAGGGCCTGCCAGCTTTCGAGGGGCGCGCGGGCCCCTTCCGCCAGATCGCGCGCGGCGCCCCTATAGAGGTTGGCGGACTCGAGCGCCCGGTTTGCTGCCTCGGTCAGACCGAGGTCGGGTGCGGTCAGCGGGTTCTCCTCGAAGGCCCGGTCGAACGCCGCCTGCGCCGCCGTCGTGGCAGCACTGGCCGCGCCCTCGAAACGGTTCTCGATCTCGCCGAGATCGAGGTCGCGCACCAGCGAGATGCGGCGCTCGGACCCGAGCGCTTCGAGACCGGCGTTGATGCCGCCGATGAAGCCGTTGATGCGCGAGACCACGCCGTTCAGCATCGCCTCGACACCGTCGACGAGGCTGTTCGCTGCCTGGAACGCGAGATCGCCGATGGCGGCGGGCAGCAGACCCCAGATCGCCTTGATCGCCTCGTAGGCGCCCTCGAACGTGTTCGCGGCGGTGTTGCCGAAAGCCACGACGCTCTCGATGGCGCTCTTCATGCCCGAGGCGGCATCGGCCTTCAGGTCGAAGAACATCGCCGTGGCGGCCGCGCCCGCCGCGGCCGCACCCATGCGGATCCGCTCCCAGACCTCGACGGCGAGGTCCTTCAGGAGCGACATCGCCTCGCCGAAGCCGCCCGCGCCGGAGACAAGCCGGGCGAACTGGTAGACGAGTTCTCCCGCGCCGACGATGAGCGCGCCGATGCCGGTGCGGATCAGCGCGCCGCGCAGGACGACCAGCGCCGTGGCGAGGCCGCGCACGGAGAGCGCCGCAGCGGCCATGCCAGCGACCCAGCGGCCAGCGAGGAAGGCCGCGAAGGTGGCGGCATAGGTGGTCAGGCGGCCGATATTGTCGAAGAGACCGCGAATGGCGATGCCGAGCGGCCCGGTGCGGCTGGCAATGGCGGCCATGGCGTTGGCGACAGCCTCGAGCGCCGGGGCTGCGGCGACGGCCAGCTGGTTCGAGAGCCCGCGCCAGATCAGCCCGAGGCGCGAGATTGCGTCGTTCGTCCGCTCGATCTGATCGGCATCCTGCTCCGAGACGACGACGCCGAAGGCGAGCACGTCCTCCGTCGCCTGGCGCAGCGTCGCGGTGTCGATCCGCGACATGGCGATGGAGCCTTCCTCGCCGAAAAGCTGACCTGCCACGGCCGCGCGCTCGGCGGCAGGCACGAAGCTCTCGATGGCCGCGTTGATCGCGCCGACCCGCTGGTCCAGCGGCAGCGCAATCAGGTCGGTGGCCGACAGCCCCAGCCGGTCGAGCGCGTCGGCGGCGGGACCGGTCCCGGCGGCCGCCTGGCTGAGTCGCCGCGTCAGGTCCTTCGTCGCCTGCTCGATGCCGGACATGGACACACCAGCCAGCTCGCCCGCGCGCTCCAGCGTCTGGATCGAGGCGACGGTGGTGCCGAGGGACTGGGCGAGCTTGGCCTGCGCATCGACCGTCTGCAGACCGGAGCGGATCATCGCCACGCCCGCCGCGGCGGCAGCTGCAACTGCGGCGGCAGCGGCTACGGCAACGCGACGGGAAAATGCCGCTAGCCTCGCGTTCGCGGCCTCCATCTCCCGGCTCAGCCGTCCGAAGCCGCGCGACCCGGCCTCGCCCACGCCTTCCAGCTCGGCGCGCACCTGCCGTCCGCCCACGGCCGCGAGGCGGACGCTGACCCTCTTCTCAGCCATGGGAGTGCTCCATCTGCTCGTTGAGCTTGGCGACCATCACCGCTTCGATGACAGGCAGCAGTTCGGCCATGGCGAGCGGCGGCACGCCGAGTGCGTCACCGAGCGCGAGCGCCGCCGACATGTCCCAGCCGGTCACCGCGCCGGGCAGGACACGCAGCTGGCCGCCGAGTCGGCCGACAAGGTCCCAGACCTGCCAACCCTCCGGCGTTGCCGGACGGTTCAGCCGCGCCGGGCAGTCCGGGCAGGCTTGCTCGCGGCCCTCGTAGGGTGCGCAGGCTTCGCAGTAGCGCTCGCCCCCGCCGAAGGACCATTCAGCGAGGGCGCAGAGGCGTTTTTTTCCTGTTCCAGCAGCAGGCCCTTCGAGACGTAGGTCAGCTGGAACGCCTCGAAGATCGGCCAGACATCGAGCAGCGCGTCGATGGCCTCGGGGCTCGGATCGATGGGCTTGCCGTCCGCATCGCCGATACCGTCCCAGGCGAGCACCGCGCGACGCGCCAGTGCTTTTGCAAAAGCGACGGCGCGCTCCTCGTCGGAGGCGTCCTCGGGCACCCCCTCGACAGCGGGATCGCTGCGTGTCGCGACCATCAGCGCGGTGGTCAATGGGCGGAGTTGCACCCGCACGCCGGGGGTGAGGTCATGCCAGCGCGGGGCGTTGGTCAGGTCGAGCGTCAGCATCAATAGTATCCGTTTTGATCAAGGGTTGATTTCGGCCCATTTCCGGTCGTCCCGGATC